>NZ_JASJVL010000014.1:0-145647 GCF_035019745.1 Pseudomonas sp. 10S5 | reverse complement strand
TGAGTCCAGTGGCATACAGAACTCAGGCCGCGTAGCTTATTCAATCACTGTCCAACATTTGGGGCGCAGTTCAGAGTGACTAAACCCGTGGAAGCGAATTCATTTGCGAAGGCAATATTTCAAACACCAAATCAATGCGAATGACGCGGCACCTCGGATCCACGGCAGCCGACTAGGAAGTCGAAGTCGCAACCCTGATCCGCTTGCATCACGTGCTCAATGTACAGCTGGCGATAGCCACCCGATATCAGTTTTTCAGGCGCTTTCCACTCAGCCAGCCGTGCAGCCAGTTCGGCGTCAGAAATGTCCAGATGCAACCGGCCACTGGCGCAGTCGAGTTCGATGAAGTCACCTTCTTGCACCACCGCCAACGGCCCGCCCGCTGCAGCTTCCGGTGCGACGTGCAAGACCACGGTGCCGTAAGCGGTGCCGCTCATGCGCGCATCGGAAATGCGCACCATGTCCGTCACGCCTTGGGCCAGCAGCTTTGCCGGCAGGCCCATGTTGCCGACCTCGGCCATGCCTGGATAACCCTTCGGCCCGCAGTTTTTCATGACCATGACGCAGGTGGCATCGATGTCCAATTCCGGGTCGTTGATCCGCGCCTTGTAGTGGTCGAAGTTCTCGAACACCACCGCGCGGCCGCGGTGTTGCATCAGCTCAGCCGTCGCCGCCGACGGTTTGAGCACCGCACCCAGTGGCGCGAGATTACCGCGCAATACGCAGATTCCGCCGTCAGCGCGAATCGGGTTGTCCAAGGCGCGGATCACTTCATCCTCACCATAAATCGGCGCGGCTTTAACGTTGTCACGGATGCTTTTGCCGTTGACGGTCAAGGCATCAGGATTGGGTAGCAGATTGGCTTCATCCAGTCGACGCAGCACCGCAGGCAAACCACCGGCGTAGTAAAACTCTTCCATCAAGAAGCGTCCAGACGGCTGCAGATCGACGATGGTTGGCATGCCACGACCCATGCGTGTCCAGTCATCCAGGTCCAGGTCGACACCGATACGACCGGCAATCGCTTTCAAGTGAATCACCGCGTTGGTCGAACCACCGATGGCGGCGTTGACCCGAATCGCGTTTTCGAAGGCTTCTTTGGTGAGGATTTTCGACAGGCGCAGGTCTTCTTTGACCATCTCAACCGCACGCATACCGGACATGTGCGCCAGTACATAGCGGCGGGAATCGACGGCCGGGATGGCGGCGTTGTGCGGCAACGAAGTGCCCAATGCTTCGGCCATACAGGCCATGGTCGAGGCGGTGCCCATGGTGTTGCAAGTGCCGGCTGAGCGCGACATGTCGCCTTCCGCCGCAAGGAAATCGTCCAGTGTGATTTGACCGCCTTTGTAGGCTTCATGCATCTGCCAAACCACCGTGCCGGAGCCGATATCTTTGCCTTTATGCTTGCCGTTGAGCATTGGGCCGCCGGTGACGACGATTGCTGGGACGTCACAGCTGGCCGCGCCCATCAATAGGGCCGGAGTGGTTTTATCGCAACCGGTCAGCAGCACCACACCGTCAATAGGGTTGCCGCGAATTGCTTCTTCTACGTCCATGCTGGCGAGGTTACGGGTGAACATCGCCGTTGGGCGCAGGTTGGATTCGCCGTTGGAGAACACCGGAAATTCAACCGGAAAGCCACCGGCTTCGATCACGCCGCGTTTGACGTGTTCAGCGAGGGTGCGAAAGTGCGCGTTGCACGGGGTCAGTTCTGACCAGGTGTTGCAGATACCAATAATCGGTTTGCCATGAAATTGATGGTCAGCGATGCCTTGGTTCTTCATCCAACTGCGGTACATAAAGCCGTTCTTGTCGGCAGTACCAAACCACTGGGCAGAACGCAGGACAAATTTTTTATCAGGCATGTCAGGCATCGTCGGCACTCTTATTGTAAGACTTAATGGCTTTTTCGAAGGCTAAAGTAAGCCTAAACGGAGCCTTTTGGAAGTGTTGTGGCTAATATAGTATTACTATATAGTGATTTTCCCTGAGGGACGATCCTGCGACTGTGCCTGTTCAGTAAGGAACATGAATATGCGTTTAGTACAGTTTGAATTGAGCAATGGTGAACGTCGCGTTGGCGTGGTCGACAGTGATCGCGTACATGAAATATCAGGTGCTGGCAGCGTCCGTGAATTGGCCATGGCCGCTATTGAAGCGGGCTTAAGCCTGGTGGAGCAGGTGGACAGCCAAGGGCTCGGCGCCAATCATGATTACGCGCAACTGTTGCAGGATTTGCGGATTCTTCCACCGCTGGACCATCCCGATCCAGCCCACGTATTGGTCAGCGGCACCGGCTTGACGCACTTGGGCAGCGCTTCTGCGCGCGACAAAATGCACCAACACGCCGTGGATGACGCCACGCTGACAGACAGCATGCGCATTTTTCAGTGGGGACTGGAAGGTGGCAAGCCCGCGGCCGGTGTGGTCGGTGTTCAGCCTGAATGGTTCTACAAAGGAGACGGCAGCATCATCGTGCGCCCGGGGCACGCTTTTCCGCTGCCGCCGTTCGCCGAGGACGCGGGTGAGGAGCCTGAACTCAGCGGGTTGTATGTGATCGGCCATGATCGCAAGCCGTACCGTCTGGGGTTCGCCATCGGTAACGAGTTTTCCGACCACGTGATGGAGCGCAAAAACTACCTGTACTTGGCACACTCCAAGTTGCGCGCCTGTTCGTTCGGCCCGGAACTGCGAGTTGGCGAGCTGCCGAAAAACCTTTCCGGCACCAGCCGCATTCGGCGCAATGGCGAAGTGCTGTGGGAAAAAGAGTTCCTCAGCGGCGAAGCCAACATGTGCCACAGCTTCGAAAATCTCGAATACCACCACTTCAAGTACAACCAGTTCCTCAATCCGGGCGACGTACACATTCATTTCTTTGGCACCGCGACCCTGTCGTTTGCCGATGGCGTGCGCACGCAACCGGGTGATCAGTTTGAAGTCAGCCAAGCCGATTTCGGTGCGCCGTTAATCAACGGCATCGCGCCGGTTGAAGCGGTGTATGCGCCGGGGCAGGTCAAAGCGCTTTAACCCCAAAGACCGCATCAAGCTTTCGCAGGCAAGCCTGCGCCCACACAATTTTGAGCGCGATTAAGCCTGGGCTGTTCTGAAAATTGAACTGCGCCCCAGAAGTTGGACATAGATCCAGCGTCTGGGGCGCAGTTCAGTGCCCGAAGCTACCGAGTTTGCGTGAAAAAGTGCTCCCTTTTGGTTGTCCAGATAGTGCTCGGCGAAAGTGGCTTGCGTCGATATGCGCGCATCCGATCCATCCGACACCCTTGGCCCGATATTTCGCCTACAATTCGCGCCTTTACCTAGGCGATCTTTCCATGACCACTCCAACGCTTTTATCCATTTTGCAAACCCCCCACATGCTGGAAATCGACGGCTTGCACGCCTTTGAATTCTTGCTAAACGACACTCAGTTGGAAATCGAAGCCGTCGACGGCCGTGAACGCAAAGTGTGGAAGTTCAGCGTGGCGCAAGTAGAAGCCGCAACCTTCGATGCTCAATTGCAAAGCTGGGTGTTGACCGACGGCAACGCCGATCACCGCTTGGTATGCCTTGAGGCGTTTTCCCCAAGTGACGAAGACGACTCCGAAGACCCTGCTGAACAAGACTGATCTGCGCATCTAACGTTAACAGTGGTAAGCGGTGTGAAGGTTCGGTGGCATTTCTGGCCATGCGCTTGGGCGCAATAAAACTAGTTGGTGAGGGGCGCTGTCTACAGCGGAGGTCAGTATTGACCGCGTGCGGCGCCCAACAAGCCTAATAACCAGAGAGATGCCCATGAACCGTAAAATTCTGCCTTGGCTGATGATGGCCAGCGGCCTCACTGCTTTCCCTGTCCTGGCGCAAAACATGACTGATTACGACCTGCTGGTGGGTGCTTACACCCAAGGTAAGAGCGAAGGTATCTATCGCTACCGGTTCGACAGCAAGACCGGGCAGATTGATGCGCAGCCGCGGCAGGTGATCAAAAGTGAAAACCCATCCTGGCTGACTCTTTCCAAAGATCAGCGCTTGCTGTTTGCGGTCAATGAAAACGGACCGGGGCAGACGGACACCGTGGGCAAGGTCAGCAGTTTTGCGATCAATGGCAAAACCCATGACGTCACACCCATCAACCAGGTCGACAGCAAGGGTGATGAGCCGACTCACTCCAGCTTGAGCGCAGACGGGCATTTCCTGTTTGTCGCCAACTACGCCGTAAATCCTGATCCAGGCGGCGTGCTGGCGGTGGTGCCGGTGGACAAATTCGGCAAGCTTTCGGACGTATCGCAAACTGTCACTCACCCGGCCAGCAAGGTTGATCCTGAGCGCCAGGCGTCGTCACACGTGCATTCGGCGGTGACGTCGGCGGATGGGAAATACTTGATCGCCAGTGATTTGGGGGCGGACAAGCTGTTCGTCTTCCACTACACCGGGAAAGGCCCGCAACCGCTGCAACCCGCTAAAGCGCCCTCGGTGGACTTGCCGCCGGGCAGTGGTCCCCGGCACTTGTTGTTCAGTAATAATGGTAAGCACGCCTACCTGACCCTGGAAATGGCCGCGCAAGTAGCGCTGTTCGATTACCACGACGGGGTATTCAAGCGCACGCAGTTGGTTGATTTGTCCGACAAGAGCATCAAGCAGAAAGTCGGCGGCGGCGGGCTGCACAGCTCAGCCGACGGCAAGTTCCTCTACGTTGCGAATCGCGGCGATGTTAATGAACTGGTGGTGTTCGCCATTGATTCCGCCAACGGTAAGCTCAAAGAAATTCAGCATCGTTCAGTTGAAGGTACAGAACCCCGTGAGTTCAGCATCGATCCCAGCGGGCATTTCATGCTGATTGCAAATCAGAAAAGCAACCAGATTGTCACGGTTCGCCTTGATCCAAAGACCGGGTTGCTGGGTGATACCGTTCAAAAAATGGATTTCGATTCACCCTCTGACTTCAGGTTCCTCACTCGATAACGCCTGAGTGGGATGCTGCAGCCCCGTACAACGTGGGCTGCAGCCTCTATTAATTGGACTGATATGGTCTAGTAGCACAAAGCATTTCTGACATCGAACCCTCGGGCGTAAGTTTGACTCAACGGCCTTAAACGGCAGCTACCCAAACCGAACATCGAGGCTTACTGAAATGAACTTCAATCTTTTTTCCATCATTGCAGCATCCGCTATCTCCGCCACCGTCGCTCTGCCTGCCAGCGCCAGTGTTGAGATGCATCAGAAAAAATCCAGCATCACCCAGACTTACACCGCAAAATACCTGCAGAAAAGCGCGAACTTCTACGCGGCGTTGGATCATAAGATTCAATAAATGCAGTCGTTATAAATTGAACCCATTCCCCGTTAACGATAATACCGATAACGGGGAATGGGTTCGTCTGCTTTAGCAGCCAAATGCATTCAGCAGCCTTCGCCATGTTTTACAAAGGTTTTTTCATAACGGCTATAAATAGGTTCGAATCTAGAAATGCTCTAAGCCAGCACCCCAGGTGCGGATAAGAACCCCGCCAAAACCATTCCGGATCGACAAAGCAGAACTGCCGTACGAAGGGCGCCAGTGCGACATCGGCCAGAGTAATGTGGTCGGCGGCTAAAAACGTGTGCTGCAATAATCGAGTTTCAAGCGACTGCAAAAATACTGCGCCGATATCACGGTAATGTTCTTGGGAATGTTCGGGATAACGATTTGCGTATTTATAGCGATCCAAATGCTTTTTGAACACATGATCGTTTTCTTCTATCAATTCGCCCATGTGTTGCTGAGCCAGATCATCCTGCGCTAACAGCCAGTCATCAGGGTCGCTGTAGGCCAACGCCCAGCGCATAATCGCCAGGCTTTCATCGATCACGCCGCTTCCAGACACCAACACTGGCACCGTGCCTTTGGGTGAGCAGGCAAGCAGGGATGCGGGTTTGTCTTTGAGGCTGACTTCGACTATCTCCACCGCTCGCCCCGAGTACAACAACGCCATGCGAGCGCGCATGGCGTAGGGGCAGCGGCGGAAAGAGTAAAGAGTCGGGGTCGCCGTGTTCAGCGCAACCACCGACGCTGTCATTTACGCTTCTTCGGTCAGTTGACCGCAGTCAGCGATGGTGACTTTTTTGCTGGTACGGCCGGACTTCGAGCCCATGGCTTCGATGGCTTTAACCACGTCCATGCCTTCGACTACTTTACCGAACACCACGTGTTTGCCATCCAACCAGCTGGTGACGACGGTGGTGATGAAGAACTGGCTACCGTTAGTGTTCGGGCCAGCGTTGGCCATCGACAGCAGACCTGGCTCAGTGTGCTTGAGGGTGAAGTTTTCATCCTTGAACTTTTCGCCGTAGATCGACTTGCCGCCGGTGCCGTTATGGTTGGTGAAGTCACCGCCTTGCAGCATGAAGTCAGTGATCACACGGTGGAAAGATGAACCTTTGAAGGTCAGGCCTTCGCCTTTCTCGCCGGTGCACAGGGCACGGAAGTTTTCAGCGGTTTTTGGCGCCACGTCTTCGCGCAGTTCCATAACGATGCGACCCATAGGCTCGTCGTTGGCGGTGATGTCGAAAAATACTTTTGAATTGGACATGGTTCTACCTTTCTCATTGAACAGGGCGCGACGGGTCGCGCCGTGGGTGTGTAGGGTCGCACAAAAATTCCGGTTATCGGTTTTGTACGACACGAATATGTAGTCTGCGTTCGGGAATACCCGGATTTTATGACGCACTGACCTCGATTGTACTCAGGCCGTTGCCTTTGCGCCGAACCTGAATCTGCACCGGAATCCGTTCGTGCATTTCCTGCACGTGGGAAATTACTCCGACCTTGCGCCCTTGCGCTTGCAAGCCATCAAGGGCGTCCATGGCCAGTTGCAGCGATTCCGGGTCAAGACTGCCGAAGCCTTCGTCAATGAACAAGGATTCAATTTTTAAGGTGCTCGATGCCATCGACGCCAATCCAAGGGCCAAGGCCAAGGACACCAGAAACGTTTCGCCGCCGGATAACGAATGCACGGACCGCAGCTCGTCGCCCATTTCGGTGTCCATCACTAATAAGCCAAGCATGCTGCCGCCGCGTTTCAACCGATAGCGTCGCACCAGTTGGCGCAATTGCGCGTTGGCGTGGTGTACCAGCAGGTCAAGATTATACGCCTGAGCGATCTTGCGGAATTTGTCGCCTTCGGCCGAACCTATCAACGTCGCCAAGCGTGCCCAGCGCTGAAATTGCACGTAAGCCTCGGCGATCTGCTGCGACAGCGCCTGATTGGCGTCTTGTCGGCGCTGGTCGTCAGCCTGTTGGGCGCGCAACTCAGCACATCGCTGTTCACCGACGGCGGTTTGGCTGTGCAACTGCGCCAGTGCGCTGTCCAGCTGCTCGGCATCCAGCGTGCCCTCGTGTTGCGCTTGATGGATTTGCAGGCGTTGCTCACGTTCGTGTAACAGAACCTTGGCTTGCTCAACGGCCTTTTCGCTGTGATGCAACTGTTGCCGCAGGTGATTGACCTGTTCATCGTCAACACTGAGCAGTTGCGCCAAACCGCTGTCGTCCAGTTCAGGATGACGGCTGCGCCATTCAGCGATTTTAAGGCTCAGCTCGCGGTGTTCCAGCTCGATGCTGTTAAGGCGTTCTTGCTCGGACTTGAGTTCGGCGCTGAGTTGGGTCAGTACGTTACGCGAATCCTGCAAGGCTTGGCCCGCTGTGCTTTCGGCGTGTCGGGTGTGCTCGACCGCCTGTTCCAACTGTTGCTGCCAGTGCTCGGCGCTAGGGTGTTCGCCCAGCAATTCGCTCAATTGTTGCTGACTGACCTGCTGTTGATCGGCCAAGGCGGCGCAGTGTTGTTGCAGCTTTTCCTGTTCCTGGACCCGGGCGGTTTGCTGCGCCTGCTCCAGCTCGATTTTGTGTTGACGATTGCGTTGTTCGAGCTGTTCTTCGCCCTGTTGCTCCAGCTGTTGCAGACGCTGGGTCACCTGCTGATCCAATTGCATGACGGTCGTGGTGGCCTGAGTGCGCAGGGCATCAAGGATCTCGGTCGGTAGTAGGGTGTCAAATGCGGCCAGCTCTTCTTCCAGACGGGTTCGATCACTGGCCAATTGACGGTGTTGATCGGCTAGCTGTTGAGTGGCCGCTTGGCTAGATTGCGTAGCGATTTGCAGCTGCTGTTGCAGGTAGGCGGCGTCTTTTTGCAGCGTAAGCAGAGCATTCTGCCGCTGTTCGTCCTGGGCGATGTTTTGCGCTAACTGATTCAGGTGCTGAGTCAGCCAGTTATCACGTTTAGCGAAATCCTGTTCCAGCAGCCGAGCGCTCAGCGGATGCGCTTCGAAGTTCGGCGCCAAGGCCTGCTGTTGAGTCGCCAGTTGCTCTTGCTGTTGCAGGAATTCTTTTTGCTGCGCGATCAAGCCAGCGACCGTGGCGCGCAGGTCGACCAATGTGTCTTTCAGGGTGTCCACGATCTTCAACGCATTGGCTTCTTCACTTTCGTCATGCTTAGTCAGGCTTTGCAACAGTGCTTCAGGCTGGTGATAAGGATGTTCGTGGCTGCCACACACCGGACACGGTTGGTCATTTTGCAATTGCCCGCGCAGTTCTTCGACACTGGCGCTGCGGGCCATGCGTTGGCGTTCTAGCAACTGGCGGGTGACGGACAGGGTGTGTTCGGCATTGGTCAATTCACTTTTGGCCTGCAAGCCTTCGCGGTTGAGCTGTTCGCGCTGTTGCTGAGCTTCCTGCTGCTTGTGCGTCAGCTCCAGCACGCGCTGGTCGAGCTGTTGCTGAGTGGCCCAGAGCCGCGAGAGGTCCTCGAAGGCGCGTTGCTGTTTGCGATTGTCTTGCAACAGGCTGCCGAGAATTTGAATCTGCTCGCCAACCGCGTGTGCTTGCGCGCCCGCTTCACGGTATAGCAGCTCAAGGGTATTGCGTTGTTCGGTAAGTTGCTGGTTGGCACTGGCGGCGCTTTGTTCGAGTTGCGGGAGCTCAATCGTGCCTTTATTCAGCCGACCGCCGATTTGCATCAGTTGCTTCAATCGTTCGTGATAGATGTCCCATGCGGCGCTGAGCGGCGCCAATCCAGCACTGTGCTCAAGCTGCGCGGCGATTAGCTCTAACCGTTCAGCCACGCGTTGTTGTTGCTCAAGCAAATCGCCCAGCGTGCGTTGGCCTTGCGCGGTTTTTTGCTTGGCCTGTTGCTTGAGTTCAGTGGCCTGATTCATTTCCTGAATTAACCGCGTAACGCTGCCTTGCGTATCGAAGGCTTGCTGAAGCCGTGGTTTGGCCTCGGTTAGTTGTTGCTGGGCATTAAGCGCGGCGGACTGAGCGTCGAGGCGCACTTTTTCAAGCTGATCCTGCTGCCTGTTCTGTGCAGTTTGTTGCACAAGGTGCTGCTGAATCTTTGCCGCCAACGGGCTGATTTGGCTGTTCAGCTCAGTCTGTCGAGCGAATTGATGACGCTGCGGCGCAAGATTTTCCAGCCGCGAAAAATTCAAACGTTCGGCACTTTGACTGTCCCAGCTCAATTGGTCTTGCGTTAGCTGTTGGGCAGCGCTCTGGTGTTCGTTGCGCAATTGAACCAGCACCTTGAGCCATTGCTGTTGCAGCTCAAGCTGCCTGAACTGCGCTTGCTGGGCTTTCAATTGTTGCTGGGCCTCATCAAAGCATTTATCGAGATCGGCGCGGGCCTCGGGTTCCAGCGGGGTGATCCCTGTGGCCAGCGATTTGAGGTCGTCGTGGGCCTTTTTTGCTTCATTGCTTTTGCTGTAGGCGCGGCGGCCCAATTGGCTGTAAATCGCGGTGTCAGTGAGCTTTTCCAGCAGTTCACTGCGCTCTTTGTCATCGGCCTTGAGGAACGCGCTGAATTCGCTTTGCGCCAGCATCACCGCGCGGGTGAACTGTTCGAAGTTCAGCCCCAAACGCGCTTCGAGCATGGTTTTGTATTCGGTTTTGTTCTGGCTGCTGAGCACCTGTTCGCTGTCCAGATCGATCAAGGTCTGGCGACTGGCTTGCAGCTTTTTGCTGGCGTTGTCCCGGGCACGGTTGGTTTCCCAGCGGGCGCGGTAACGACGGTTGTCGATGCCGACGAAATCCACTTCGGCATAACCGCTGCCGGTGCCACGGCGCAGCAACGTGCGCGGGTCGTTGGTGCTGATGTCGCCGTCGATTTCCGGGACTTTGGATTGGCCGATATTATTCAGCCGAGGAATGGCACCGAACAAGGCCAGACACAGTGCGTCGAGCAGGGTGCTTTTACCTGCACCGGTGGGCCCAGTGATTGCGAACAAACCGGCACTGGCCAAGGGCTCGGCGGTGAAGTCCAGCTCAAACGGGCCGGCCAGCGAGGCAAGGTTTTTCAGGCGGATGGCGAGAATTTTCAAGGCTGTTCGCTCTCCAGTTGTACGTCTTGCAACAGCGTGGCGAAGTCTTGCAGCGTTTGCTCATCGACCTCGGTGCCATAGTTATCCCGCCAGGCACGGCAGAACAACTCTTGTGGGCTCAGTTGATCGAGATTGACCAACCCTGCGCCGCTGTCATTGCCTTCAGCATCGCCTTTGCCCGCATATTCGGCGCCGATTCGCACCAAGCGCACGGCTTTTCCTTGCAGCGCGGTTTCGATCTGATGGCGCAGGTCCGGTTGCGGCTCGTCCAGACGCACTCGCACTTCCAGCCATGGCTGGCGTTCTATGTCGGCTAGCAGGTCGATATTGGGCAACGACGCCAGTTGCAGCAGCAACTCGGCAAGTGGCGCCGGTCCGACCCGCTGTAGGTTGACGGCACGGGGAATCAGGATCGGTTCGACACTGGTCAGTTGGTCGCCGTCGCAGGTGATGTCGAGAATCTGGTGCGGGTAGCCGATTTCTGAAAACGACAGCGGGATCGGTGAGCCGCTGTAGCGGATGCGGTCTTCGCCGTTGACCTTCTGCGGCTTGTGCAAATGGCCGAGGGCAACGTAGGTGATGCTCGGTCCGAACAGGCTGGCGGGCAGCGCTTCGGCGTTGCCGATGATCAAGCTGCGTTCGGAATCTTCCGACACTGAACCACCGGCCATGTGCGCGTGGCTGATGGCGATCAGTGCTTGTCCTGGCGTGCGCTTGAGGTTGGCGGCGTCGATCAGCAGTTCATGAACGCGACCGATTCCTCGCAGATAATCATCCCCCAGCGTGGCGCCGGTGACCTCGGCCGGGCGTAAGAAGGGTAGCGCCAGGCACCAGGCGCCGATTGCCCCGGTCTTGTCAGGCAACGGCAGCAGCAGGCGTTCGGCGTCCAGTTGCCCGTCATCGAGCCACAACACTCGGCCCAGAGCGTGGGTGCGTAAACGGCGCATCAATGGCGCGGGTAATTCGATGCGCGAACCGGAGTCGTGGTTGCCAGCGATCATCACGATGGTCAGCAGTGGCTGTTGCTCATGGGCACTGACAATGAATTCGTACAGGCGCTCTTGGGCTTTGACCGGCGGATTAACGGTGTCGAAAATATCGCCCGCGATCAATAGAACATCGGGTTCACGTTCGGCGATTCGGGCCAGTAGCCAGCTTAGAAAGCAGCCGTGCTCGTAGTCGCGTTCTTGACCGTGGAGGTTCTGCCCGAGGTGCCAATCGGAGGTGTGAAACAGACGCATTAGAGGTCCTTGTGTCGAGCGGTTTGGGTCGTGTATCCAAGCAGATCAAAACTTGGCGATTCCCTGTGGTACTGAATTCATTTGCAACGGCGACGACGCAATATGTCTGATGAACCGCGTGGCCTATTTCGCGAATCAACTCGCTCCCACAGGGGCACTGCGTCTAGCCGTTGACCGGTTATTTCGGGTACAGCGGCGGCAGGCTGGTGTCGGTCGCCGGGTCTGGGATTCGTTCGCTGGTGGGTAAGGTGCGCACGGCGCTCCATAGGGCTGCGCCTTGCCAGTCGTGGCCTGTTTCGCTATATAGCGCGCCGTTCAGTCCGTCGAGTGCGTCGGACAATGGCACAAACCGCGCGGCCATGTCGGCCAGGGTTTCTGGTTGCTGACGTGCCCATGCGTCTAGTGCCTGGCGGGTCGCTTGCGGATCATTGGCCAGGCTGGCGCGTTTGAGTTCATCCAGCACTGTGCGTGGACTTGGGCCGGTTTGTACCACCCGTGCTTCCGCCGGTTGCCAGCGCGCCCGCCACCAGAGCCCGAAGCCAAGCAGGGTCGAACCGGCCAATAGAAAGGTGCTTAATTGCCATGGCCATAGCAGCGGACTACTCAGGCCCAGACCATTATTGGTGTTTACCGGCGTGTCGACAGAAAGACTTGGGTTGCTCGCGACCTGCAACGTGCGGGCGGGCAAGCTGCTTTGTTCCAGATGATCTTCGTGAGTGTTCCACCACACGACATCTACCGCTGGTAAATCAATCGCGCCAGTGCGGGTAGGCACTAAGGCTTCACGCTCTACTCGACTGCCGATCAAGCCTCGGTCGCTGCCCTGGTTGGCCAACTGCGGTTGGTCGGGGTAACGCCGTAGACCGCCGACGTTGGTCGCCGGCAACGGCGGCAATTGTGCGCTGGACAGGCCTTCAGCCTTGATGGTCAGGCTGCGAGTCAGGGATTCACCGACCAGGCTGTGATCGGGTTCGGGACTCCAATCTTCGCTCAGGCTCACATTACGGGCTGGCAACCATGGGCTGTCTGCGGGGTAGTCAGCCGGTTTGGCTTTGACCGACAGGTTAATTTCGGTCGAGCTGACGTGCACCAACTTGCCCGCCTTCGGGGCCGACGGCTGGAGGTTTTGGCCTTGGTCGTGAGTCTGGTTCGGCATGCCTTGCACTAAGGTTGCGCTGAATACCTGCGCCGGAATCAGTAGGTTACCGCTTTGCTGCGGATAGATCGCGTAGCGCATTTCGATGACGCCATGGCGAACGCCGTTGATCAGCTTTTCATAGGTGCGCGTATCCCCTAGTCGTTCGATTCGAGTGTCAGGGATAACCAGCGGCGTCAGGTTGCTGTCATCAAACAACGCAACTGAGTGATAAATGCGCAGCGTGAGTACAGCTTGAGCCTGAACGTAGACACTGTCTTGATCGACGCTGGCCTCAATAAACACGGGTGCCAAGGTGCTGCTTTTAGCGGGGCCGGCACCTTGGGTAACTTGCAGCGTGATGGGTTGGCTGGTGAGTTCCCCTAATTGCAAAGACGGAATCACAACGGTGCCGTTGCGTTTGGGCAGCAGGGTAATGATCCAGCGTGTCGTGGCTTGGGAGCCGCTGCCCAGTGTCTTCAGATGGTTAACCTGGCGAGTGCCTTGAACGATGAAGTCATCTTCTAGTGCACTAAGGTCCGGTTTGCCGAACAGGGTAGGGTTATCGGACTCCAGCGTCAGTTCCACGGTTTCTCCAGCGTTTAGCAGTGCACGGTCGACGCTGGACACCAGCATCGCGGCCTGGGCCGATAAAGCCACGCAATAAAGGGCGAGGCTAATCAATAACGTGGGTGCGCGACTCATCTAATCGGTCCTTGATGCTGCTGTTGTTCATACCAGAATTTACGTCGCAACAGCTCGCCGGGATCGTCCGGGATTTGCCGCAACCATTGCTCCAGCGCCTGACGCCGCTCGCCGTCGAGGGAGGTGTCACCGGGGCGAATCGGTGGTCGTGTAGTGGCCTCGTCGTCAAGCTGCGAGCCTGGAGCATCATTGCCGCCAGCCGTCGCTGTCGGATGGTTGAGACCCTGGTCCTGGGGGGTGGTGTCATCCCCCGACGGCGGGGTCGGTTGTTGCGGCGTTTGCTGCTCGATGGTCGCGCCCGGTTGAGCGTTCCGTCCGAGGTCTTCGGCTTTGCTATCGGCGGACTTGCCAAGCACGGCGTCGCGCCGCTGCTTTCTTTGTTCCAGCACCTGTTCGACCAAGGCTTTGTTGGCCAGTGCCGGTTTCAAATCCGGTTGCCGTTCGAGTGCTTGTTCATAGGCATCCAGCGCCGCTTCCAATTCACCGGCCTTGGCCAACGCATTGCCACGATTGTAATGGTCCGCGGCGGTATTACCTTCGGCGAATCGCTGAGCGGCACGCGTGTAGTCGCCGGCGTCATATAGCGCCACGCCTTTCCATTGGCTGTCTTCAAAGCGCCTTGCTGCCTCGGCAGGGCGACTTTCTTCGAGCAAATACTGGCCTTGCTGGTCGGGGCGTAACCACAGGTCGTTGAGTTCGAAGGCGTAGCTGGGCTGGGGCAGCATAAACAACAGCGGCAGGAAAAATAGCCAGCCTCTACGGCCAGCGCAGCCAGCCAGTAGCAACAACGGCAAGATCAGCCACGCCCCTTGATCGTCCCAGCTGTCCAAGTGCAGCGTTTGACCGTTTTTACGCAGTCGCTGTGGACTGTCCAGTAGGCCTAGGCCCCGCAGGTCCGATTCGTCCACGCGAGCTTGGCGATAGAGTCCGTCAACCTGGCTGGCGAAGTCCTTAAGACCTACGCCGTCCAGGCGCGGAAGAAGAATTGCGCCTTGGTCATCTTTGAGAAATCCCCCCTTTTCCTGGGCGACTGGCACCCCTTCAGCTGTGCCGATGCCAAGTAGCAATAGCGGCGGGGTGTCTCGGCCCATCACCTGCAGGATGCCTTCGCGCTCTTGCTCATTGAGTGAAGAACCAATCCACAACAAACGCCCCTGACCCTGTGCCCCTTGCTTGAGCAAGGCCAAGGCTTTTTTGACGGCCAGGTCGGCGCGGTGCCCGGCCTCGGGCATGATCGAGGGTTTGAGCGCGTCGAGCAAATTCCGGCTGGTGCCCAAATCATCGGACAACGGCACCAATGTGTGGGCGCTTCCCGCGTACACAACAATAGCGGTCTGCGATTCACTACGGCTTTGCAGTAGATCGAGCAATTTGCGTCGCGCTTGTTCGACCCGTGTGGGAGGCGTGTCGGTGGCCAGCATTTCCGGGGTCAACTCCAGCATCACCACCAGCGGATCAGCAGGTTTCTGGCTGATCTGTTCGACCCGTTGCCAACTGGGGCCGAGTAACGCTAGCACGGCGAGCGTCCAGCCCAGACCGAGCACAAGCCATGGCATCTTGCTTGCGCGGCCCCTGCCACCGCCGAGCAGCACCGCATGGAAGGCCGCTGGCAGAATCATCTGCCAGCGGCCGGCGCGTTGTTGCCGATGCCACAATTGCCAGAGCAGCCATGCCAGCACTGGTACCAGGATCAACCAGACGGGCCGAAGCCAGTGCGGCCAGAGCGCGATCATCGACGTCTCCGCAAACGCTTGAGCCGCTGCCGCCATTGTTCATTGGAGGACAGGAGCGTTTTTTGTTTGAAAAACCGCTGCAACAGTGTGTTCGGCCAGCGCTCTCTTACCACCAGAAGCAGGCTCAATAATAACGCGCCCGCCAACGGCCAGCGATAAAGCACCTGCGCCGGGCGCGCCTGGGTCGGTTGTTGAGCGACAGGTTCGAGTTTGTCGAGGGTCTGTTTGATCTTTTGCAATTGCTGGGCATCGCGGGCGCGAAAATACTGGCCGCCGGTGATATTCGCGATGTCCTTGAGGCTTGGTTCGTCCAAATCGAGGCTGGGGCTAAGGCCAAGCATGGCCAGCGAACCGCCTTGGTTAGGGTCAGCACCAATGCCGATGGTATAGATTTTCACGCCTTCGCCAGCGGCCAGACGTGCTGCGGTTACCGGATCGATTTGTCCGGCGTTGTTGGCACCATCGGTAACCAGAATCAGTACGCGGCTTTGCGCCGGGCGTTGGCGCAGACGTTTGATTGCCAGACCGATAGCGTCACCAATGGCAGTATTTTTACCGGCAATGCCGACTTTTGCTTCATCCAGCCAGACATGCACTGTGCGTCGGTCGAAGGTCAGCGGTGCCTGAACATAGGCGCGGCTGCCAAACAGAATCAAGCCGACGCGGTCACCTTGGCGACTGGACAAAAAATCCCCTAACAGGTGCTTGACCAAGGTCAAACGGCTGACGTCTTCGTCGTTCCAGCGCATGTCCGGGTAGTCCATGGACCCGGAAACATCCACTGCCACCAGCAAGTCGCGGCCACTGGCGGCAATTGGCAACGGATCACCCAGCCATTGCGGGCGTGCCGCTGCCATTAGCAACAACAGCCACAGCAAGATGAACGGGGCTTGCTGACGCCATGCGGGCAGATTCGCCCGCGCTCGTCGCCCGGCTAATTCTTCCAATTCGCTCAAAAATCCAATTTTCAGTGCTGCTTCGCCGCTATCTGCCGCAGGCAATAACACCCGCAATAACCAGGGCAGTGGCAGCAGGATGAATATCCACGGCCAGGCGAGTTCAAACATGTTTACGAATCCAGGTATCGACCGCCTGATTCAGGCCGGTAATGGCTTTGTCGTCGAGTTTGCATTCTGGTTTGTAGGCACCTTCGACCAATATCATCCAGCGTGTCAGGCCCGCAGCGGGACACCGGTTGTCCAGAAACGCCAACCATTTGCGACCGTTGAGGGTGTGGCTTTGGCTGTAGGGGTAGTGGTTGCGGCAAAGGCGTTTGAGCAGTGCGTTGAGTTGTTGTAACCATGCACCCGCTGGTGCACCGTCATAAGGTTTGGGTAGGTGTGCAAGTTCTTCCAGTGCGGCCAGGCGCAGTGGGTCCAGCGGCTGCTCGGACCTGACAATCAGGCGCTTCCCCGACCAATAACGACGAAGCCACAACACGCCCCATGCGGCGAGCGGCAATAAAACCAGTAAAATCCACCAGCCTGGTGCCGGCGGCCAAATGTCGATTGCCGAAGGCGATATCAGCGGTTGCAACTGCTCCAGGCTGCTCATCGTTTTTTACCGGGGCGCTGGGCGTTCAGGTATTCGCGCAATTGCTCGACCATTCCGCTTTTTGTGCTGAGCGGAATCGACAACACACGCAGTTTTTGCGCGAGCAATTTCCAGCGCGCAACCCGTGCTTCGCCCTGAGCGCGATAAGCCAGACGCAAATCTGGATTCAAGGTGTCGAGTTCCAATTGCGCGCCACGCTCGGCGAATCGCAACAAGCCAGCTGCGGGAAGTGCGTGATCAAGTGGGTCGGACAACGGCAACAGTAGTAGGTCGCAATGCCGTGAAAGCAGCGTTAACTGCTGCTCTGCGGCGTCGGAAATCGCTCGTTCATCGCAAATCACAAATACTAGGCTGCCGGGCCTTAATACTTCACGGGCACGGCGCAAGGCGATGCCGAACGCATCACGGTCGGCGGCGATTTCAGTGTCTAGCGATTGGTTGACTCGCACCAATCGATTGAGCAGTTGCAACAGGCTTTGTTTACTTCGCCGAGGTTTGATTTCGTAATGCTCATGGTCGCCGAACACCAGTCCGCCGACCCGGTCGTTATGGCCCAGCGCTGCCCATCCAATCAGCGCGGCGGTTTGAGCGGCCAATACTGATTTGAACATTAGTCCGGAACCAAAAAACAACCGACGGCTTTGTTCGACCAGGATGAAAATCGGCCGTTCGCGTTCTTCATGAAACAGCTTGGTGTGCGGTTCTTGAGTGCGGGCGGTGACGCGCCAATCGATAGTGCGTACATCATCGCCGGCCTGATAGACCCGCACTTGATCAAAGTCAACGCCTCGGCCGCGCAGTTTCGAGTGGTGCAGACCGATCAGTGGGCTGCGCTGACCGGGTGTGGAAAACAGCTGCACTTCGCGCACGCGATGACGCATCTCGATCAGTTCGTCGAGACTGACGCGAATTCCGGGGTCGGCAATCGGCTGCGGTTGCATGGTGTCAGGCGACAGCCACAACGTCGAGGATGCGCTGGATTACACGGTCTTGATCAATTCCGGCGGCTTCGGCTTCGAACGACAAAATGATGCGATGACGCAACACGTCGAACAGTACCGCTTGAATGTCCTCCGGGCTGACGAAGTCACGCCCGGCCAGCCATGCGTGAGCTCGTGCACAACGGTCCAGGGCAATTGAGCCACGGGGGCTGGCGCCATAGGCGATCCAGTCGGCCATCTCTGGGTCGAACTTGGCCGGCGTACGCGTGGCCATTACCAGTTGCACCAGGTACTCCTCCACGGCGTCGGCCATGTAAAGGCCGAGAATTTCTTTGCGCGCGGCAAAAATCGCCTGCTGGCTGACCCGGCGCTCGGGCTTGGTTTCGCCATTCAGCGCTTCGCCACGGGCCTGCTGTAGGATTTTGCGTTCGACGGCGGCGTCCGGAAAACCGATTTTGACGTGCATCAGAAAACGGTCCAACTGGGCTTCGGGCAGTGGGTAAGTGCCTTCCTGCTCAATGGGATTTTGGGTCGCCATCACCAAAAACAGCGGCGACAGTTCATACGTGCTGCGCCCGACACTGACTTGGCGTTCGGCCATGGCCTCCAACAACGCCGATTGCACCTTGGCTGGCGCACGATTGATTTCATCGGCCAGCACCAGATTGTGGAAAATCGGCCCCTGTTGGAACACGAAGCTGCCAGTTTCGGGGCGGTAGATCTCCGTGCCGGTGATGTCGGCAGGCAACAAGTCGGGGGTGAACTGAATCCGATGAAATTGCGCTTCGACGCCTTCGGCCAGTTCTTTGATCGCCTTGGTCTTGGCCAGACCCGGTGCGCCCTCGACCAACATATGGCCGTCGGCGAGGAGGGCAATCAGCAGCCGTTCGATCAGTTTTTCCTGGCCGAGAATCTGCGTTGAAAGAAAAGTTCGCAGCGCAATCAGCGCTTCACGATGTTCCATCGGATGACTGTTCCTGGCAGATGATCAGCGGCGCCAAATGACGCCGAAGCTGGGGGGGGTACTTTAATCCATCCGAGCGGTGCCGACTAACGGCTATAGGGTTTTTTTGGATTTTCGGAGGGGTGATCGGCTCCGGCCTCGCACAGATCCTCTGTAAGCGCGAGCGTGTTCGCGAAGCGGTTTGCCGGTCACACTCATGCGTCCGGTGTCAATCAGTCAATTTCACTGACGTACGTGCCCACATCATCAAGAATCAGTTGTAGGGTTTCGGCCACTTCCTGCAGGTCGGCTCCTGACATGCCGTGACGAATCTCATACTCAGTGTGGCCTTCCAGTTGTTTAGCGTCCTCAGGATCGATTTCGATCAGCAGGCGCTCAGCGCTAAGGGTCGCTTTCAGACTCTTCAGTTCAAGTGATTTGTCATCGCCCACGGTGATTTCCACTTGGGTCTCGTCCGGGAAGCGTGTCAGTAAAAACAGATCGCCGGTTTCGCCGTGGCAACTGAGCATAGCCATGTCGTCGTATTCGTCGTCGCAAGGATTAACGATGATGCTTGCAGTGTTGATCAGCATGATTGGACTCCGGGCTATCGAAAACGGGCAGGGCGTGATGATACCGCAGTGGAAGGCTCAGGTTTTCAAGGGTTCGTTTGTTGCACCCTCTGGCGTTAATCGTTAATCCTCGTTTCGCTCTCTCATGACGCCGTTACGCACCTTTTACGTACCGATGACCGAATATGTCGCCGTATCGCAAGCACTGGCACGTCTGCAATCGTTAAGCTGCGCAGCAGATAAATGCCGGTTGAGACACTGCCTGCTTGGGCAGTGCCTTTTTAGATACAGCGATTTTTTTTTCACCACGCCGAGTCAAAAAACAGATGTGACTACCCGTTCGCGACAAGCGTTTGTTCTATAGCTTCACTACCCTGTCATGCTGTGCTGCTTTTGTTCAATTCCAGCACGCGTGATGGCGATCCCCTAGAAGGGGGATGCGACGTTTCCATCAATAAAAGCCCAAGCGGAGTACCACAGATGGCGTTCTTCACCGCAGCCAGCAAGTCTGATTTCCAGCATCAACTGCAAGCAGCACTGGCGCAGCACATCAGTGAACAGGCACTGCCACAAGTGGCGCTGTTCGCTGAGCAATTCTTCGGCATTATTTCTCTTGATGAACTGACCCAGCGGCGGTTGTCCGACCTGGCCGGTTGCACCTTGTCTGCCTGGCGACTGCTAGAACGTTTTGAAAGTATTCATCCGCAAGTACGGGTCTATAACCCTGATTACGAGCGCCACGGCTGGCAGTCGACCCACACCGCGGTCGAGGTTCTGCATCATGATTTACCGTTCTTGGTGGACTCGGTACGCACCGAACTGAACCGTCGCGGCTACAGCATTCATACCTTGCAAACTACCGTGCTCAGCGCCCGTCGCGGCGCTGATGGCCAACTGCTGGAATTGCTGCCTAAAGGCAGCACTGGCGACGAGGTGCAGCAAGAATCATTGATGTACCTGGAAATCGATCGTTGCGCCAACTCTGCCGAAATGAATGTGCTGGCGCGTGAATTGGAACAAGTGCTGGACGAAGTTCGAATTGCGGTTGCTGATTTCGAACCGATGAAAAGCAAGATTAGCGAACTACTGGCTGGTATTGACACCCTGGAGTTCGCCATCGAAGAAGGCGAGAAATCCGAGGTCAAAGTATTCCTGCAATGGCTGGTGGATAACCACTTCACGTTTCTCGGTTACGAGGAGTTTGAAGTCCGTAACGATCAAACCGGCGGCTACCTGGTGTACGACGAGTCTTCTTTTCTCGGTCTGACCAAGCTGCTGCGTGCCGGGCTGACGAAAGACGACCTGCACATCGAAGATTACGCAGTGAATTACCTGCAAGAGCCGATGCTGCTGTCGTTCGCCAAGGCTGCCCACCCAAGCCGTGTTCACCGCCCGGCATATCCGGACTACGTGTCGATCCGCCAGATCGACGCTACCGGTAAAGTCACTAAAGAATGCCGCTTCATGGGCTTGTACACTTCGTCGGTGTATGGCGAAAGTGTGCGTCAGATCCCTTATATCCGTCGCAAGGTAGCGGAAGTAGAGCGTCGGTCAGGTTTCGACTCCAAGGCGCACTTGGGTAAGGAGCTGACTCAGGTCGTGGAAGTGCTTCCGCGTGACGATCTGTTCCAGACCCCAGTGGACGAGCTGTTCAACACGGTGATGTCCATCGTGCAGATTCAGGAGCGCAACAAGATTCGGGTGTTCCTGCGCAAAGACCCCTACGGCCGCTTCTGCTATTGCCTGGCTTACGTACCGCGTGATGTTTATTCCACTGAGGTTCGGCAGAAGATCCAGCAAGTGCTGATGGATCGCCTCAAAGCCAGCGATTGTGAGTTCTGGACCTTTTTCTCCGAGTCAGTCTTGGCCCGCGTGCAGCTGATCCTGCGTGTGGACCCGAAAAGTCGTCTCGACATCGATCCGCAGCAACTGGAGAACGAAGTCGTCCAGGCCTGCCGTTCGTGGCAGGACGACTATTCGAGCCTAGTGGTCGAAAGCTTCGGCGAAGCCCACGGCACCAGCGTGCTGGCAGACTTCCCGAAAGGTTTCCCGGCCGGTTACCGCGAGCGCTTTGCTGCGCACTCGGCCGTGGTCGATATGCAGCATTTGCTTAGCCTGACCGAAGCCAACCCGTTGGTGATGAGCTTTTATCAACCGCTTGCACAAGCGGGCAAACAACAACTGCACTGCAAGCTGTATCACGCGGACACGCCGCTGGCCTTGTCCGACGTCCTGCCGATCCTTGAAAACCTCGGCCTGCGGGTACTGGGTGAGTTCCCCTATCGTCTGCGTCGTACCAATGGCCGTGAGTTCTGGATTCACGATTTCGCCTTCACCGCTGGCGAAGGTCTGAACCTGGACATCTCGCAACTTAACGACACCCTGCAAGATGCGTTTGTACACATTGTCAGCGGCGACGCCGAAAATGATGCGTTCAACCGTTTGGTGTTGACCGCTGGTTTGCCATGGCGCGATGTCGCGTTGCTGCGGGCCTATGCGCGCTATATGAAACAAATTCGTTTGGGGTTCGATCTCGGCTACATCGCGAGCACCCTGAATAACCACACGGAAATTGCCCGTGAGCTGACGCGGTTGTTCAAAACGCGCTTCTATCTGGCGCGCAAACTCACTGGCGATGACCTGGAAGACAAGCAACTGCGTCTGGAACAGGCGATTCTGACGGCCCTTGACGACGTTCAGGTACTCAACGAAGACCGCATCCTGCGTCGTTATCTGGATCTGATCAAAGCCACCCTGCGGACCAACTTCTACCAGCCTGACGCCAACGGCCAGAACAAGAGCTATTTCAGCTTCAAGTTCAACCCGCGTCTGATTCCTGAGCTGCCGAAACCGGTGCCGAAATTCGAGATTTTCGTTTATTCACCAAGGGTTGAAGGCGTGCACTTGCGCTTTGGTAACGTCGCTCGTGGCGGCCTGCGTTGGTCGGACCGTGAGGAAGATTTCCGTACTGAAGTGCTGGGCCTGGTCAAAGCCCAGCAGGTGAAGAACTCGGTCATCGTGCCGGTAGGCGCCAAAGGTGGGTTTATTCCGCGTCGTCTGCCGCTGCTGGGTGGCAGCCGCGATGAGACTCAGGCCGAGGCCATCGCCTGCTACAAGATTTTTATCTCCGCGCTGTTGGACATCACCGACAACCTTAAAGACGGTGCCTTGGTGCCGCCGCTGAATGTGGTGCGCCACGACGAGGATGACCCGTATCTGGTAGTGGCTGCCGACAAAGGCACCGCGACCTTCTCCGACATCGCCAACGGCATCGCCATCGAATACGGCTTCTGGCTAGGCGACGCTTTTGCTTCCGGTGGTTCGGCCGGTTACGACCACAAGAAGATGGGCATCACCGCCAAAGGCGCTTGGGTCGGTGTACAGCGTCACTTCCGTGAGCGCGGGATCAATTCCCAGACGGACACCATCAGCGTTATCGGCATCGGTGACATGGCCGGTGATGTGTTCGGTAACGGCTTGTTGATGTCGGAAACCGTGCAATTGGTCGCTGCGTTCAACCATATGCACATCTTCATCGATCCAAACCCGGCGCCGGCCAACAGCTTCGTCGAGCGTCAACGCTTGTTCGATCTGCCCCGTTCGTCCTGGACTGATTACGACACCAGCATCATGTCCCAAGGCGGCGGAATCTTTGCGCGCAGCTTGAAAAGCATCCCGATCAGCCCGGAGATGAAAGCGCGTTTTGACATCAGCGCCAACAAGCTGACCCCAACCGAACTGCTGAACGCGCTGCTCAAGGCGCCAGTAGACTTGTTGTGGAACGGCGGCATCGGCACCTATGTTAAATCCAGTGAGGAAAGCCACGCCGATGTTGGCGATAAAGCCAACGACGCCTTGCGAGTCAACGGTAACGAGCTGCGCTGCAAAGTAGTGGGCGAGGGCGGTAACCTCGGCATGACCCAGTTGGGTCGCGTCGAGTTCGGCCTCAACGGCGGCGGCTCCAACACCGACTTCATCGACAACGCCGGTGGCGTAGACTGCTCTGACCACGAAGTAAACATCAAGATCCTGCTCAACGAAGTGGTGCAGGCGGGCGATATGACTGAAAAGCAGCGCAATCATCTGCTTGAAAGCATGACCGACGAAGTGGGCCACTTGGTGTTGGGTAACAACTATAAGCAGACTCAGGCATTGTCCCTGGCTGCCCGTCGTGCTTACGAGCGGATCGCGGAATACAAGCGCTTGATGAACGATTTGGAAGCGCGGGGCAAGCTTGACCGCGCCATCGAGTTCCTCCCGGCTGAAGAACAACTTGCTGAACGTATTGCGTCAGGCCATGGTTTGACCCGGCCTGAGCTGTCGGTGCTGATTTCATATAGCAAAATCGATCTCAAAGAAGCATTGCTTGAGTCTCGAGTGCCGGATGATGACTACCTCGTTCGTGACATGGAAACGGCCTTCCCGCCGTCCCTGGCCGCGAAATTCTCTGAGGCCATGCGTCGTCACCGATTGAAGCGTGAAATCGTCAGCACCCAGATCGCCAATGACCTGGTTAACCACATGGGCATCACCTTCGTGCAGCGGCTTAAAGAGTCCACCGGCATGAGCGCTGCTAATGTAGCGGGTGCATACGTGATCGTGCGGGACATCTTCCACCTGCCGCACTGGTTCCGTCAGATCGAGGCGTTGGACACTAAGGTTCCAGCTGAAATCCAATTGGCGCTGATGGATGAGCTGATGCGTCTGGGCCGTCGTGCCACGCGCTGGTTCCTGCGCAGCCGTCGCAACGAACTGGACGCCGGTCGCGATGTTGCACACTTTGGTCCGCACATCGCGACATTGGGTCTGAAACTCGACGAGTTGTTGGAAGGCCCGACCCGTGACGTCTGGATGAGTCGCTATCAGGCGTATGTCGAAGCCGGTGTTCCAGAATTACTGGCGCGCATGGTTGCCGGCACCAGTCACCTTTACACGCTGTTGCCAATCATCGAAGCGTCGGACGTCACGGGGCAGAATGCTGCCGATGTGGCTAAGGCTTACTTCGCCGTGGGCAGCTCGCTGGACGTGACTTGGTACCTGCAACAGATCAGTAACTTGCCGGTGGAAAACAACTGGCAAGCGTTGGCCCGCGAAGCCTTCCGTGACGATATCGACTGGCAGCAACGGGCGATTACCGTATCGGTCCTGCAACAGCCTAACGCTCCGGCAGAGATCGAAGCGCGTCTGGATGCGTGGCTTGAACAGCACATGCCGATGGTTGATCGCTGGCGTGCCATGCTGGTCGAGCTGCGTGCAGCCAGCGGGACCGACTACGCAATGTATGCCGTGGCCAACCGCGAGTTGCTGGACTTGGCTATGAGTGGGCAGACCAGCGTGGTGTGATGTTTGAGTTGAAGCGGTAAATCCAAAGCCCT
This sequence comes from Pseudomonas sp. 10S5, assembly GCF_035019745.1. Taxonomy (NCBI): domain Bacteria; kingdom Pseudomonadati; phylum Pseudomonadota; class Gammaproteobacteria; order Pseudomonadales; family Pseudomonadaceae; genus Pseudomonas; species Pseudomonas sp. 10S5. The sequence goes on along the minus strand of NZ_JASJVL010000014.1, from coordinate 121,110 downwards.
GCATCGAGAGAGATGCGGGGCTTTTTTATGATCTGGAGCCAACTTGTTGGCAAGGCAAGCCACGCAGTACATTTTGAGCATTGTGTAGCTGCTTATATCGCCAACAAGTTGGCCCAGATAAATTAAATATCCAGGCCATAAAAAACCCCATCGCGTGGGATGGGGTTTTTTCAACGCTGTGTTTCTTTACGCTTGAATAACCGGGATGTTGGCATTGGCTGCCGACTCACGGAATTCTGCGATTTGATCGAAGCTCAGGTAGCGGTAAACGTCCGCTGCCATGGTGTCGATTTCTTTCGCGTAGGCCATGTACTCTTCGACGGTCGGCAGGCGACCGAGGATCGATGCTACGGACGCCAACTCGGCCGAGGCCAGGTAAACGTTCGCGCCATCGCCAAGGCGGTTCGGGAAGTTACGGGTTGAGGTCGAGACCACGGTGGAGTTTGGTTCAACGCGAGCCTGGTTACCCATGCACAGCGAGCAGCCCGGCATTTCCATGCGCGCGCCAGCTTTGCCGTAGATGCCGTAGTAACCTTCTTCGGTCAACTGGTGAGCGTCCATTTTGGTCGGCGGCGACAGCCACAGACGGGTTGGAAGCTGACCTTTAACCTTGTCCAGCAATTTGCCGGCAGCGCGGAAGTGACCAATGTTGGTCATGCACGAGCCGATGAACACTTCGTCGATCTTCTCGCCAGCAACGCTGGAAAGCAGACGGGCGTCGTCCGGGTCGTTTGGCGCGCAGAGCACAGGCTCTTTGATTTCGTCGAGGTTGATTTCGATGGTTTCGGCGTATTCGGCGTCAGCATCGGCAACCATCAACTCAGGGTTGGCAACCCAGGCTTCCATCGCTTGAGCGCGACGTTCCAGAGTCCGTGCATCGCCGTAGCCTTCGCCGATCATCCAGCGCAGCAGGGTGATGTTGGAGTTCAGGTACTCGGTGATCGACTCTTTGGACAGCTTGATGGTGCAACCGGCAGCAGAGCGTTCGGCCGAGGCGTCGGACAGCTCGAAAGCCTGTTCGATGCTCAGGTTGTCGAGGCCTTCGATTTCCAGGATGCGACCGGAGAACGCGTTCTTCTTGCCTTTCTTCTCTACGGTCAACAGGCCAGCCTGGATCGCGTAGTAAGGAATGGCATGAACCAAGTCGCGCAGAGTAACGCCCGGCTGCATTTTGCCTTTGAAGCGAACCAGGATCGATTCCGGCATGTCCAGTGGCATAACACCCGTGGCAGCAGCAAACGCGACCAGACCGGAACCTGCTGGGAACGAAATGCCCATTGGGAAGCGGGTGTGGGAGTCACCACCGGTACCGACAGTGTCCGGCAGCAGCATGCGGTTCAGCCAGCTGTGGATGATGCCATCGCCCGGACGCAGGGAAACGCCGCCGCGGGTCATGATGAAATCAGGCAGCGTGTGGTGAGTCTGCACGTCGATCGGCTTTGGATACGCCGCGGTGTGGCAGAACGACTGCATGACCAGGTCGGTAGAGAAACCCAGGCAAGCCAAGTCTTTCAGCTCGTCGCGGGTCATCGGCCCCGTGGTGTCCTGGGAGCCGACGGTGGTCATTTTCGGTTCGCAGTACGTGCCTGGACGGATGCCGGGAACGCCGCACGCCTTGCCGACCATTTTCTGCGCCAAGGTGAAACCCTTGGTGCTGGCAATCGGTGGCTCAGGCAGCTTGAACAGAGTTGAAGGAGGCAGACCCAGTTCGGTACGGGCTTTCTCGGTCAAACCACGGCCGATGATCAGCGGAATACGGCCGCCAGCGCGAACTTCGTCCAACAGCACTGGGGTCTTCATTTCGAAGGTGGCCAGGACTTCTTCGCTGTCGTGCTTGGTGACTTTACCGGCGTATGGGTAAACGTCGATCACGTCGCCCATGTTCATGTGAGTCACATCGAATTCGATCGGCAATGCGCCGGCGTCTTCCATGGTGTTGTAGAAAATGGGAGCAATTTTGTTGCCGAAGCAGAAACCGCCAGCGCGCTTGTTCGGCACGTTTGGAACGTCGTCGCCGAAGAACCACAACACGGAGTTGGTGGCTGACTTACGCGACGAACCGGTACCGACCACATCACCGACGTAGGCAATAGGGAAGCCTTCGCCGCGCATGCGCTCGATTTGCTTCATCGGGCCGATGGCGCCTTGTTGATCCGGCTCAATACCGTCACGGGCCATTTTCAGCATGGCGAGTGCGTGCAGCGGGATGTCCGGGCGGGACCAGGCATCAGGCGCTGGGGACAGGTCATCAGTGTTGGTTTCGCCGGTGACCTTGAACACGCGCAGGCTGATTTTATCGGCCAGGGTAGGGCGATTCTGGAACCATTCGCCGTCAGCCCATGATTTCAGGACTTCCTGGGCGTGAACGTTGCCGTTCTTAGCTTTCTCAGCCACGTCGTGGAACGCGTCGAACATCAGCAGGGTGTGCTTGAGTGCTTTGGCAGACTCGGGCGCCAACACGGCATCGTCCAGCAGGTCAACCAAGGTGACGATGTTGTAGCCACCTTGCATGGTGCCCAACAGTTTAACGGCGTGTTTTTTGTCAATCAGCGGGGAGGTGACTTCGCCTTTCGCCAGAGCGGACAGGAAGCCGGCCTTGACGTAAGCGGCTTCATCAACGCCTGGTGGAACGCGATTGGTGATCAAGTCGAGAAGAAAGGCTTCTTCGCCAGCCGGAGGGGTCTTCAGCAGCTCGATCAAGCCTGCGGTTTGTTCGGCGTTAAGCGGCTGGGGCACGATGCCCAGAGCGGCGCGCTCTTCGATGTGTTTACGGTAGGCTTCAAGCACAGTTATTACCCTCATCAGTGGTCCCAAATGGGTGTCCGGGACGCTCATCCAGAAATAACTCGCACCCTGCATAACGAAGCTTTTGAGCCCCTTGGTCAGAGAAACGGTTATTCCTTACAGAAGCTGTTTTCAAAGTTTGACGCCTGCAGGACGGCTGATGAGTGTCGACTCAGGGGATTTCACGAGGAATTCCTGGGTCGACACCGGACTGCGGGGTTACTTAACTGTGCTCGTGACGCTTTGAAAACAGCTTCTAACGGACATTGGCGCCTTAAAAGGCTCGCTGATTCTACGGCAAAAATTGCCTAAAAGTAAGTTAACCCCACCACGTTCAGGGGTGACCCTCGTTAGACAAAGGGCTAACATGCTGGCCTGTTTCGCCTGTCGTAGCCTTGTTTCCTATGTCCAATCAAACCATCAAAACCCCTTGCGTCGGCCTCTGTTCCACTGTTTATGGGGATCTGGTGTGCCGTGGCTGTAAGCGCTTTCACCATGAAGTGATCAATTGGAATGGTTACAACGAAGACGAAAAACGCGCGGTCTGGTTGCGTCTGGAACAACTGCTGGTGCAGGTCATGGCAGGCAAGCTTCAGGTTTTCGACGCTGCCAAGCTGCGCCTGCAATTGGAACAGCGAAAAATCCGCTTCGTGCCAAATCAGTCGGTGTATTGCTGGGCGTACCAGTTAATTGCTCGCGGAGCGCGGGTGATTACCCAGCTTGATGCGTATGGTGTGGTTCTGATGCCAGAGTTTCGCGACTGGAGCCTTCCAGATCTGCGGGATGCCATTGATCGCGAGTTTTTCCTGTTGTCTGAAGCCCATTACGAACGTTACATCGCGCCGGGGTTTTTGAAGGATACGTTTGGCGGTTAAGCGGTGGTGCGGCTTTCCCGAATAAATTCGGTCCCACAGAATGAACTGCGCATTACCCGGCGGGAGCGAACTTGTTCGCGAAGGCGCCATCGCAGGCACCGCATCAAATCAGCCGTTGACGGCCAATTCTTCCAAATGCGCAATAACCTCTTCGGTTTTCAGCACCAGCACATCACTTTCCAGCGAATCCAGAATCACTTCAGCGGTGTTGCCGATCAATGCGCCTGAAATCCCGGTACGTCCCACGGTGCCAATGATGGTGACTGCGGCATTAAGGGTGTGCGCCGTGTGCGGAATGAGCACGTCGGCTGGACCTTCTGCAATGTGCAAATGGCTGTCGTCAACGTCGAACTCGGTCTGAAACGCCAAGCATTGCTCTTGGTAACGCGCTTCGATGTGCAGGGCTGGATCTACCGCCGTGAGTAAGGGCGAGGGGTGAGCCGCAATGACGTGCAACTGCCCCTTGGTCATTGCAGCAATTTCAAAGCCGTAATCCACGATGCTGAAGTGCAGCGCCCGGTGTTCATCGTCAGTGTTACCCACATCCACCGCTGCTAAAATGACGCCGCCGGTCCACGAGGTCGCGGTCTTGACCATCAACACTGCGCTGGGACACTTGCGCAGCAGTTTCCAATCGTCGGGTGTCAGCAAGGCTTTTTTCAGGGGGTTGTCCGCAAAGTGCTGCTTGATCACCAAGCCGCAGTTTTCTGCTTGTTGCACATCAATGATGGTTTGATGCGTGCTGTCATTCCAAGCTTGCTGGGCAGTGGCGTTGAAGTCAGCTCTGAGCAAGTCTTCCTTCAGCTCTTCGAGCAGCAGCGAGTGATCGTGTTTTTTGTCGCAGATCAGCAGGTGCAGGTGCGCTTGGGTCACGCACGCGATCAGCTTGGCTCGGGTGAGGGCCAGGCTCTGGGCGTCATGAGGTTCGATTATCACAAGAATGCTGCGAACGGCTTGCATGGGAGAGAGCCTCGGCCGATGGCGGTAGTCACAACTATAGTTGCAGTCTGCTCACTCGGTCGTTGATTCAGATCAGGACAAATCCGCTACCTGGCGCTGTTTCATTCCCACGGCCCTCGTATAATGCTGCGCCTTGCCCATCCTGGCCGACTGTGAACCTATGCAACTGAATCCAGCAATCGACGCTCCGCTTTCTGCCGCCAAGGTCCAACGGGCTTGCGTGATGCCTGAAATCCATGAGTTCCTTGGCTGCAAAACCCCTGACGCGTGGGTTGAAGCCGCGCTGGCTGATCAACCGACGATGCTACTCGATCACAAAAATTGTGAATTCAAAGCCGCCAGCACCGCCATGAGCATGATCGCTAAATACGGTGCATACACCGACATGGTCCTGATGATGTCGCGGCTGGCACGGGAAGAGTTGGTGCACCATGAGCAAGTCGTGCGCTTGATGAAAAAGCGCAAGGTCGATTGGCGCCCGCTGTCCGCTAGCCGTTACGCGTCGGGCCTTCGATCTGCCGTGCGCAGCCATGAACCGGTCAAACTCAGCGATACGTTGGTGGTTGGCGCGTTCATCGAAGCGCGCAGTTGCGAGCGCTTTGAGAAGCTGGTGCCACATCTGGACGAAGAACTGGGCGCCTTTTATCACGGCTTGCTCAATAGCGAAGCGCGGCATTATCAGGGTTACCTGAAGTTAGCCTATCAGTACGGCGATGCTGCTGATGTTGCACAAACCATCGAAAGAATCCGGGTGGTAGAAGCCAGCCTGATCGACAGCCCTGATGTCGAGTTCCGGTTTCACAGTGGTGTCCCGCAAAACCTGGCCCAGCGCTAAATCGTCACGCCGCTGAACGCCGTTCAGCGGTTTCTTCGAAATAAAAGCAAAGCTTCCTATTTAATGCTTGGACATTCGCTGCCTAGGCAGTAGCATCGTGACACATTCCTGCCTAGGCAGCTTTTTGGTGACTCGATGAAACACTTCACTCCCGAGAATTTTCACGCCGGTCTCATGGGCTTGCTGATAGGCCGCGTTGACGGCCTGAAGAATCGCATCCTCGACACCCATCTGGTGCCTTACGGCGTGACCTCTTCGCAATTCAAAGTGCTGATTATCGTGGGCCAGTATCAGAGTGATACACCGGTTGAACTGTGCCGACATCTGTCCCTCGACAGCGGTTCGATGACACGGATGATTGATCGTCTGGTGCAGAAGGGCTTGCTGGTCCGCGATCGATCGGAAACCGACCGTCGTCAGGTCAAGCTCGCGCTGACCGAAGAAGGCCAGAAATTGTCGGAGCGGCTGCCGCAGATTGGTGCCGAGGCAATGAATGACTTGTTCGGGGCACTCGACAGCGCCCAAGTAAAAAGTCTGGAGCAGATTCTGACAAAGGTGCTAGTGGCCGCTGACGATCAAATTACCATTGCCCGCCTCGGCTTTAACAAGGCGGGTAAGCAATGAACATCTTAGTCGTCCTAAGAGCCCCGTCTAAGCCGGCATTGTTGTTGCTGGGCCTCGCTATGAGCTTGTCCGGTTGTGCCAGCTATCACGGCCTGGAAACGAAGGGGACGAGCCTGGATGCGCAAAGCTTGCAGGCTACCCAGAGTTTTAAGGGCGTAAAACTGTCGCCAGCGGCCTGGCCAAAAACTGATTGGTGGAAAAGCCTCGGCGATCCTCAGCTCGACAGCTTGGTCACTGAAGCCTTGCGTGACAGCCCAGACATGCAGGTTGCCAGTGCCCGAGCGCATCAGGCCAGTGCTGCCGCGTATGCGGCCGACGCCCAACGAACCCCAACCCTGGATGCCGAAGGCGGTGTCACCCGTTCCCGTTTGGCTTCTGACCAGAGTCCGACGGGTAAAGGCGGTACTTACTCCACGGTACGTAACTTGGGTTTGAATTTTAACTACAACGTCGATTTGTGGGGCGGGCAACGGGCCACGTGGGAAGCGGCGTTGGGTCAGGCGCGTGCGGCTGAAATCGATCAACAGTCCGCCCGACTGACGCTCGCCGCCGATGTGGCGCGAGCCTACAGCAACCTCGGCCAGGCCCACGTGGTTTACGACTTGGCGAACGATGACTTAAAGCGCACCCGGCAAATGCTTGACTTGGGCAACCGCCGCCTCGCATCGGGCATTGACAGTCGCTTCCAGTTTCAGCAGACCCAAAGCCTGGAAGCAGGCTCCGAAGCCCAACTAATCGATTCCGAAAAGCGCCTGCGCAGCGCAAAAATAAGTTTGGCAGTATTACTGGGCAAGGGCCCGGACCGTGGCGATGAGATCGCCCGGCCGAACGTTCTTAAGCCCAGTGCCGTGGCGTTGCCTTCATCGTTGCCCGCAGAGTTATTGGGACGTCGTCCTGATCTGGTCGCGGCGCGCTGGCGGGTAGAGGCAGCGAGCAAGAATATTGTGGCCGGGAAAACCAATTTTTATCCCAACTTGAACCTGGGTGCTGCAGTAGGTACCGAGTCGCTGCTGGGGGATGCGATGTTTGGCTCGGCCAGTCGCTTCTTCAATATCGCCCCGGCGGTTTCCCTGCCGATTTTTGACGGTGGGCGCTTGCGTGCTGATCTCGATGCCCGCGATGCCGATTACGACCTCGCGGTGGCGCAGTACAACAAAAGCCTGGTTCAAGCCTTAGGCGATGTCAGTGACACCTTGTCCCAAATGCGCTCCATCAGTCGCCAAATCGAGGCGCAACAGCGCGCCAGCGAGATTGCCACTGCCTCCTATGATACGGCGACCCAACGCTTTGGCTCGGGTATTGGCAACTATGTCGACGTTTTAACCATTGAACAGCAATTGCTCCAGTCCCAACGCCAATTAGCCGACCTCACCGCTGAGCGAATCGACCTCTCGATTCAGTTGATGCAGGCCTTGGGTGGCGGATTTCAAAGCAGTTCTGCTGACCAGAACGCCGGACCGGGTACCCCTTCAACCGATTCGCAGACTGAATAACTCAAGGTAATCGTCATGGCTACTGCCGCTACCGAAAATGCTTCGACAAACGACCCGAAAGATCAGAATGATCAGAAAGGTCAAACGCTGCAAAAAGATCAGACTCCTCCAAAGGACGCCAATCCCGGCAAACGAAAGTTCTGGCTGTTGCTGGTACTGGTGCTGGTCGTGGTGGGCGCGCTGGGTATTTGGTTCTGGTATGAAAAATACGGGCGCTGGAATCAAAGTACCGATGATGCCTACGTAAACGGCAACGTGGTTGTGATCACGCCATTGGTGACCGGTACCGTGGTGAGTATTGGCGCCGATGACGGTGACTTGGTCCGTGAGGGGCAGGTGTTGATGCAGTTCGACCCAAGCGATGCTGAGGTCGGGTTGCAAAGTGCTGAGGCAAACCTGGGCAAGACCGTGCGCCAAGTGCGCGGTTTGTACAGCAATGTCGACGGTATGAAAGCGCAGTTGGCCGCACAGCGGGCTGAAGTGCAGAAAGCTCAGGACAACTACAGTCGGCGTAAAAATCTCGCGGCGGGTGGGGCGATTTCTCTGGAAGAGCTCTCCCATGCACGGGACGATCTGACCACTGCACAAAATAGCTTGAACAATGTTCAGCAACAGCTGGCAACCAGCTCGGCCTTGGTCGATGACACCGTCGTTTCGTCGCACCCCGACGTCAAAGCTGCCGCCGCGCAGTTGCGCCAAGCTTACCTGGCCGACGCCCGCAGTACCTTGGTCGCGCCTGTCACCGGTTACGTGGCCAAGCGCACGGTGCAACTGGGTCAGCGGGTTCAGCCAGGTACTGCATTGATGGCGGTGATTCCGCTCAACGAAGTATGGATCGACGCCAACTTCAAGGAAACGCAGCTCGGCATGATGCGCATCGGTCAGCAAGTGGACATTGAAGCGGATCTGTACGGTGGCGACGTGAAGTATACCGGCACGGTTGATAGCATTGGCGCCGGCACGGGCAGTGCGTTTGCCTTGCTTCCTGCGCAGAACGCCACCGGTAACTGGATCAAGATTGTGCAGCGGGTTCCGGTGCGCGTTCACGTTAACCCGGATCAGTTGACCGAGCACCCATTACGTATTGGTTTGTCCACCGTGGTCGATGTCAATCTGCACGACCAAAGTGGTCCGGTATTGGCCCAACAGCCGCCGAAGAAACCGGTGTTCAGCACCAACATTTACGATAAACAATTGGCCGACGCCGACGCGATGATTACTCGGTTGATTCACGAAAACAGTGCCGCCACCAGCAGCAAAACTGCTCAGCGCTGATACGCCAATCCGTCAGCTCCGGTACCTGTGCCGGAGCGCCGCTGAAGATTTAAAGGATTCGCGATGAGCTCGAACGCCCCGGCCTCTTTTACACCGCCCAGTTTGTTGATGTGCACCATCGGCCTGTCGTTGGCGACTTTCATGCAGGTGCTCGACACCACGATTGCCAACGTCGCTTTGCCGACCATCGCCGGTAACCTGGGCGTGAGCTCGGAGCAAGGCACTTGGGTCATTACCTCGTTTGCGGTGAGTAACGCGATTGCGTTGCCGTTGACCGGCTGGCTTAGCCGTAGGGTCGGCGAAGTGAAGCTGTTTATATGGGCCACGATTTTGTTCGTGATGGCCTCGTTCTTATGCGGTATTTCAACATCGATGCCTGAATTGGTGGGTTTTCGGGTGTTGCAAGGGGTGGTCGCCGGGCCGTTGTACCCGATGACGCAGACGCTGTTGATCGCGGTTTACCCTCCGGCGAAAAGGGGGATGGCACTGGCACTGCTGGCGATGGTCACGGTGGTGGCGCCGATTGCCGGTCCGATTTTGGGCGGCTGGATTACTGACAGCTACAGCTGGCCGTGGATCTTCTTCATCAACGTGCCGATTGGTATCTTCGCGGCCTTGGTGGTGCGCTCGCAGATGAGCACTCGGCCGGTGGTCACCAGTCGTCAGCCGATGGATTACGTGGGGTTGATCACGTTGATTATCGGAGTTGGTGCGCTACAAATCGTGCTCGACAAGGGTAATGACCTGGATTGGTTCTCGTCCCATTTCATCATGATCGGGGCGGTGATCTCAGTAATCAGCCTGGCCATCTTTGTTATTTGGGAATTGACCGACAAACATCCTATCGTCAATTTACGTCTGTTCGCTCACCGCAACTTTCGCATTGGCACCATTACCCTGGTAGGCGGCTATTCGGCGTTCTTCGGTATCAATCTATTGCTACCGCAGTGGCTGCAAACGCAGATGGGCTATACCGCGACCTACGCGGGTTTCGCGGTGGCGCCGCTGGGTGTACTGCCGGTGTTGATGTCACCCTTTGTCGGCAAGTACGCGCATAAATTCGACATGCGACTGTTAGCGGGCATCGCCTTTTTCGCGATTGGGCTCAGTTGCTTTATGCGCGCTGACTTCACCAGCCAGGTGGATTTTTATGACATCGCCATGGTGCAGTTGTTCATGGGCGCGGGCGTTGCGCTGTTCTTCATGCCGACCTTGACCATCCTGCTGTCTGATCTGCCGCCCCACCAGATTGCCGACGGCTCCGGGCTTGCGACCTTCCTGCGTAACTTGGGCGGTAGTTTTGCGGCATCGTTGACGACGTGGATCTGGATCCGCCGGGCTGACCAGCACCATGCGTATCTGAGCGAGAGCATCAGCACCTATGAGCCCGCAACTCGCGACGCGATCGCCACATTGGGCGGCGCAAGCAGCAAGGCTTATGCGCAACTGGAAGGGATAGTCAATGCCCAGGCGTACATGATGTCGACCGTGGACTACTTCTACATGCTGGGTTGGTGCTTCTTTGCGTTGATCATCTTGGTGTGGATGGCCAAACCACCGTTCACCGCCAAGGCAGGGCCTCCGGCGGGGCATTAATGTAGAGCCGTAGCGCAAATACCGGTAGGGGCCAATTGGTTGGCGAGAGGCCTGAGGGGATGTCTCAATAAATCGCCTCCCCAACAAGTTGGCTCTACAGAGGAATTGGGTGATCCGGCACAAAATCAAACGCCGCTAACTGAAAACCCTGTTCATCCACCTGCAATGCCCAGCCCTGACGATCCCAATCCCCTAACACAATGCGCGTGGCCGGTTCATCACCGACGTGCAGTTTGTGGATGGCGGGGCGGTGGGTATGGCCGTGGATGAGCGTGTGTACGCCGTATTGCGCCATGATGCGTGGCACTTCTTCCGGTGTAACGTCGACGATGTCATTAGCTTTCATTCGGGTTTGTGTCTGGCTCTCACTGCGCAGTTTGCGCGCGAGCTTATGGCGGGTGCTGAGCGGCAAGTGACGGAGTACAAACAGCGTCAGTGGGTTGCGCAAGTAACGGCGCATGCGCATGTACGCTTCGTCTCGGGTACACAGGCTGTCACCGTGCATTAACAGCACCGGTTCGCCGTTGAACTGCACCACGCTGGGATCGCTCAATAACGTGCATCCCGCTGCTTTGCAGAAGGCGCGCCCGAGCATGAAGTCGCGATTACCGTGCATCAGGAAAATGTTAGTGCCGCTGTCGCTGAGTTGGCGCAGGGCTTGGCAAATCGACACCTGAAAAGGCGACATCGCGTCGTCGCCGATCCACGCTTCGAAGAAGTCGCCGAGGATGTACAGCGCGTCGGCTGCCTTCGCTCGCCCTTCAAGCAGATCAACAAACGCCCGGGTAATGTCCGGGCGTTGTTCTTCCAGGTGCAAATCAGAAATCAGCAAGATCACTCAACGATCTCGGCGTTAGTGATGATCACGTCTTCAGTCGGTACGTCTTGATGACCGGCTTTCATCGTGGTGGCGACGCCTTTGATCTTGTCCACCACGTCGGTTCCTTCGACCACATGACCAAACACGGTGTATCCCCAACCTTGAGCGGTCGGCGCCGTGTGGTTTAGGAATTGGTTATCACCCACGTTAATAAAAAACTGTGAGGAGGCCGAATGCGGCTCCATGGTACGTGCCATGGCGACCGTGTACTTGTCGTTCGAAAGACCGTTGCTGGCTTCGTTCTTGATGGTGGCGCGGGTTTTTTTTTGCGCCATGCCGGGCTCAAAACCACCGCCCTGGATCATGAAATTGCTGATGACCCGATGGAAAACGGTATTGCTGTAATAGCCTTCTTTAACGTACTGCACAAAGTTGGCAACAGTTTCTGGCGCCTTTTCGGCGTTCAGTTCCAAGACGATGTCGCCGTGGTTGGTGCTCAATTTGACTTTGGACATTGAAAAATCGCTCGTTTTGAATTTTTGGAAGAGGCGCGCTGGTCGCAACACCTTGACAGCTTCGGCTATGATAAGCGCTTTGATTTAGTCGGCCTACCCAGGTCGCGCACTTGTACGCCCAAGGATCCTATGAGCAAGCCCACTGACTCCGCTGCGACTTCCAAGGCAGGCCCCGCCGTTCCGACCAATTTTCTGCGCCCTATCGTGCAGGCGGACTTGGATTCGGGCAAGCACACCAAGATCGTGACGCGCTTTCCGCCTGAGCCTAACGGCTATTTGCATATCGGCCACGCCAAAGCGATTTGTGTGAACTTTGGTCTGGCCCAAGAGTTTGGCGGTGAAACGCACCTGCGCTTCGATGACACCAATCCGGCCAAGGAAGATCAGGAGTACATCGACGCTATCGAAAGTGACGTTAAGTGGCTGGGTTTTCAATGGTCCGGCGCCGTGCGCTATGCCTCACAGTATTTCGACCAATTGCACGATTGGGCCGTCGAGCTGATCAAGTCTGGCAAAGCCTACGTCGATGACCTGACCCCCGAGCAAGCGCGCGAATACCGTGGCACCTTGACCGAACCGGGCAAGAACAGCCCCTTCCGTGAGCGCAGTATTGAGGAAAACCTGGACCTGTTCGCCCGCATGAAGGCCGGCGAGTTCATTGACGGCGCTCGTGTGCTGCGGGCCAAGATCGACATGGCCTCGCCGAACATGAACCTGCGCGACCCGATCCTGTATCGCATTCGTCACGCACATCACCACCAGACCGGCGACAAGTGGTGCATTTACCCGATCTACGACTTCACCCACGGGCAGTCGGACGCCATCGAAGGCATCACCCACTCGATCTGCACCCTGGAATTCGAAAGCCATCGCCCACTCTACGACTGGTTCCTCGACAATCTTCCGGTGCCGAGTAAGCCGCGTCAGTATGAGTTCTCGCGCCTGAACCTGAACTACACCATCACCAGCAAGCGCAAGCTCAGGCAGTTGGTCGATGAGAAGCACGTGTTCGGTTGGGATGACCCGCGGATGTCGACTTTGTCGGGGTTTCGTCGTCGCGGTTACACCCCCGCGTCGATTCGCAACTTCTGCGAAATGATCGGCACCAACCGTTCCGACGGCGTGGTGGATTTCGGCATGCTGGAATTCAGTATCCGTGACGACCTCGATCACAGTGCACCACGTGCCATGTGCGTGCTGCGTCCGCTGAAAGTCGTGATCACCAATTATCCGGAAGGTCAGGTCGAGAATCTTCAATTGGCCCGTCACCCTAAAGAAGACATGGGCGTGCGTGAACTGCCGTTTGCCCGTGAAATTTACATCGACCGTGATGACTTCATGGAAGAGCCACCAAAAGGCTACAAACGCCTGGAACCAAATGGCGAAGTGCGTCTGCGTGGCAGCTACGTGATCCGCGCCGACGAAGCGATCAAAGACGCTGACGGCAACATTGTCGAACTGCGTTGCTCTTATGACCCGCAAACACTGGGCAAAAACCCTGAAGGGCGCAAGGTCAAAGGCGTTGTGCATTGGGTGCCTGCAGCCGCCAGCGTTGAATGTGAAGTGCGTTTGTACGATCGCCTGTTCCGTTCGCCAAATCCGGAAAAAGCCGAAGACAGCGCCAGCTTCCTGGACAACATCAACCCTGATTCCCTGCAAGTCCTGACGGGTTGTCGTGCTGAACCGTCATTGGCTCAAGCGCAGCCGGAAGACCGTTTCCAGTTTGAACGCGAAGGTTATTTCTGCGCGGACATCAAAGACTCGAAACCTGGCCAACCGGTCTTCAACCGTACGGTAACTCTACGAGATTCGTGGAGTTAAGCCACGGCACTTGTGGTGGGGGCAGGCTTGCCAGCCCCCACAGGTATCAGCAAACCGGGTTAGGGATTTATCGTGCTTTCGATTTACAACACGCTCAGCAAGAGCAAAGAAGTTTTCACCCCGCTGGACGGCAACAAGGTGCGGATGTACGTATGCGGCATGACCGTTTACGACTTCTGCCACATTGGGCACGGTCGTAGCATGGTGGCGTTCGACTTGGTCACTCGCTGGCTGCGGTTTAGCGGCTATGACCTGACGTATGTACGCAACGTCACGGACATAGACGACAAGATCATCAACCGTGCACGGGACAACGGCGAGTCGTTCGAGGCCCTTACCGCACGCATGATTGCAGCGATGCACGAGGATGAGGCGCGGCTGAACATCTTGCCGCCTGATCTGGAGCCGCGTGCCACCAATCATATCCCCGGCATGCACGCCATGATTCAGACCCTGATCGACAAGGGCTACGCCTATGCGCCGGGTAACGGCGACGTGTATTACCGCGTCGGCAAATTCGTCGGTTACGGCAAGCTATCACGCAAGAAGATCGAAGACCTGCGCATTGGCGCGCGGATCGAAGTGGATGAGTCGAAAGAAGATCCGCTGGACTTCGTTCTCTGGAAAGGCGTCAAACCAGGCGAGCCAAGTTGGGAGTCGCCGTGGGGCGCCGGGCGTCCGGGCTGGCATATTGAGTGCTCGGTGATGTCGACCTGCTGCCTGGGCGAGACCTTCGATATTCATGGTGGCGGCAACGACCTTGAGTTTCCGCATCACGAAAACGAAATCGCCCAGAGCGAGGCTGCTACGGATAAGCCGTACGCCAATACCTGGATGCACTGCGGCATGATTCGCATCAACGGCGAGAAGATGTCCAAGTCGTTGAACAACTTCTTCACCATTCGCGACGTGCTGGAGAAGTATCAGCCGGAAGTGGTGCGCTACCTGTTGGTGTCCAGCCATTACCGCAGCTCGATCAACTACTCCGAAGACAGCCTGAAAGAGTCCAAAGGTGCACTGGAACGGTTTTATCACGCGCTCAAAGGTTTGCCTGCGATGGCTCCGGCCGGCGGTGAAGCGTTTGTTGAACGCTTCTCTGCTGCCATGAATGACGACTTTGGAACTCCAGAAGCCTGCGCGGTGCTGTTCGAGATGGTGCGCGAGATCAACCGCCTGCGTGACACCGATATAAACGCCGCAGCTGGTTTAGCAGCACGTTTGAAAGAGTTGGCCAGTGTGTTGGGTGTCTTGCAGCTTGAGGCCGATGATTTTTTGCGTGCCGGTGCTGAAGGCCGTGTGGACGCGGCCGAAGTTGAAGCGCTGATTCAGGCCCGACTGGCAGCTCGCGCTGGCAAAGACTGGGCTGCCTCCGATCGCATCCGCGACCAACTCACCGCCATGGGCGTGATGCTGGAAGACGGAAAGGGCGGGACGACCTGGCGTTTGGCTGACTGATGCAGTGCGCACAAGCTGCGCACGGCATTACCTGTGAGATCGAAATCATTTACGCCCTGATGCTGTCCATCAGGGCGGCGCAGTGTGCGCAGATAATTCGTTCTCACTGAGGGGATACGGCTCAGATGTGCAGCGTTTCCGCTGCGTACAAGGTGTTTTCCAGTAAGCAGGCACGAGTCATGGGGCCGACGCCGCCTGGAACAGGAGTTATCCATCCTGCTCGGGGCAGCGCAGTTTCGTACACCACGTCGCCCACCAGCTTGCCGTCTTCCTGACGGTTTATACCGACGTCAATAACGATTGCGCCTTTCTTGATCCACTCGCCCTTGACCAGGCCCGGTTTTCCAGCGGCAACCACCACTAGGTCTGCGCGGCCTACATGGCCCGCCAAATCCCGGGTGAAGCGATGGGTAACAGTGACGGTGCAACCCGCTAGTAATAGCTCCATCGCCATGGGGCGCCCAACGATGTTCGAAGCGCCTACCACCACGGCGTCCAGCCCATAGAGGTCAACACCGGTGCTCTCTAGCAGGATAATGATGCCTTTGGGCGTACAAGGGCGGAGCAGGGGAATGCGCTGTGCCAAACGCCCGACGTTATACGGATGGAAACCATCAACGTCTTTGTCCGGGCGAATGCGCTCTAGCAGTTTTGACGCATCAAGGTGTTCAGGCAGGGGTAGCTGCAAGAGCACGCCATCAATGTTGTCGTCGTCGTTGAGACGATCAATCAGATTGGTTAGCTCGTCCTGGGTGGTATATGTGGGCAGATCATAGGCTTGCGAGAGAAAACCAACCTCTTCGCAGTCTTTGCGCTTGTGCGAGACATAAACCTGAGAGGCGGGATCGTTGCCCACCAGAATCACAGCCAGCCCTGGCGTACGCAGGCCCTGCTGGTGACGCTCGGCGACACGTTTGGCGATCTGCTGGCGCAGATTGGCTGCGATCGCTTTACCGTCTATTAGTTTTGCAGTCATTACGCGTGATTAACCGTCGGAAGGGATTGAAAAAGAGCGCGCATTCTCGCATGTCATGACGCAAGGGCAAAGGCGCTTGGTTTGGATATTCTGCTAACTCCTTTATCTAGCTGAATTTTTTTCGAAAAACAGTTGACGCCTATCAGGGCCGTCTATAAGATCCGTCGCACTTGTCGGGCACAGCCTAGCACTGGTCAAGAAAGTCAGGCAGAGTGGTTGGTTAGCTTAGCGTGACTGAAGCTCTTAATTTGTAGTCAGTAAAAGATGCAGATTAAATAAGCGCCCGTAGCTCAGTTGGATAGAGCATCCGCCTTCTAAGCGGATGGTCGCAGGTTCGAGTCCTGCCGGGTGCGCCATTAAGGCAACTTTGGCACAAGTAAGCTGTATGCGGTACCGGTCACACGTTATATGGTGGGCGTAGCTCAGTTGGTAGAGCACGGGATTGTGACTCCCGTTGTCGAGGGTTCGATCCCCTTCGTCCACCCCATATTAGAAAAGGTGCCAGACCTAAACATCTGGCGTCTTCGCTCCAATAGTTTGAAGCGCGGATGTGGTGGAATTGGTAGACACACTGGATTTAGGTTCCAGCGCCGCAAGGTGTGAGAGTTCGAGTCTCTCCGTCCGCACCAAATATAACTTTGCGAATGATGTATTCGCAAAGTAAAAAGAAGCCGCCTAGTGCGGCTTTTTTTGTTTCAACATATTGGGTTTTAGATTTGTAGGCATTGGCTCTAGCTGATTTTATTCGCCGTCAGGCGTGTTTTTGATAGGCGGTTTTGGCTGGAGGTTGGCGGTTGTAAATCGGCGTTTTCTGCTTCCTTTTACAGGGCAGGGCTGCGCCAGACACTTCGCCTGCGCACCGGCTTTAGCTGTTCACAAGGATCGTCGTCGATCCCTCGCGCCGGTTGGACTCCAAGCCTTTTATTTGCCCTTTTTCAGTAGGGTGACTTCTTGAGTTTGACCCTCTAGAATGCATGCCCTTGATTCTGGGGTCGGAAACGGCCGGCTAACGTTTGTGCAACGAGGAATATCCATGCAAGTTTCTGTTGAAAATACTTCCGCTCTTGAACGCCGTATGACCATTGGCGTGCCTGCTGAACGCATCGAGACTGAAGTCAACAAGCGTCTGCAACAAGCGGCCCGTAGTGCCAAGATTCCAGGCTTCCGTCCGGGTAAAGTGCCTATGAGCGTTATCCGTCAGCGTTATGAAGACGGCGCCCGTCAAGAAGCCTTGAGCGAGCTGATTCAGGCAACTTTTTACGAAGCGGTGGTTGAGCAGAAGCTGAACCCGGCTGGCGCTCCGTCTGTAGAGCCAAAAACCTTCGAAAAAGGTAAGGATCTGGAATACATCGCTACCTTTGAAATATTCCCGGAATTCACGGTTGCAGGTTTTGAGTCCATCGCTGTCGAGCGTCTGAGTGCGGACGTGGCTGACTCCGATCTGGATAAAATGCTGGAAATTCTGCGCAAGCAGAATGTTCGTTATGAAGCCGCCGAGCGCGTTGCTCAGAATGACGATCAATTGAATATCGATTTCGCGGGCAAGGTTGACGGTGAAGTATTCGCTGGTGGTTCGGCTACCGGCACCCAGTTGGTACTGGGTTCCGGTCGTATGATTCCGGGTTTCGAAGAAGCCCTGGTCGGTGCTAAAACGGGCGAAGAGCGCGTTTTGAACCTGACCTTCCCGGAAAACTATCAGAATCTTGACCTGGCTAACAAAGCAGTCGAGTTCACCGTGACCGTCAATACCGTCTCTGAGCCTAAATTGCCTGAGCTGAACGAAGAGTTTTTCAATCAGTTCGGCATCAAGGAAACAGGCGTTGAAGGTTTCCGCACTGAAGTTCGTAAGAACATGGAGCGTGAGCTGCGTCAGGCGATTAAATCCAAGATCAAGAACCAGGTGATGGACGGTCTGCTAGCCTCCAATCCGATTGAAGTGCCTAAAGCGTTGCTCGACAACGAAGTCAACCGTCTGCGAGTACAGGCTGTTCAGCAGTTCGGTGGCAACATCAAACCGGACCAGCTGCCTGCAGAGCTGTTCACCGAGCAAGCCAAGCGCCGCGTGGAGCTGGGCCTAATTGTTGCTGAAGTGGTCAAGCAGTTTGACCTCAAGCCTGACGACGCTCGCGTTCGTAGCATGATTCAGGAAATGGCATCGGCTTACCAAGAGCCTGAGCAGGTTGTGTCCTGGTATTACAAGAACGATGAGCAACTGAACGAGGTTCGTTCTGTTGTGCTGGAAGAACAAGTTGTAGATACTGTTTTGCAGAAAGCTAGCGTGACCGACAAATCGGTCTCTTACGAAGAAGCTGTCAAGCCGGTTGAAGCTCCACAAGCCGACTGATCGTTTTCTCGTTCGAAAACACCCATAAGCCAGCCTTCGTGCTGGCTTATGTGTATTCAAGAAATGACTATTTGGGAGTGAATGCAGGACATGTCCCGCAATTCTTATATTCAGCAGAACTCTGACATTCAGGCCGCTGGCGGCTTGGTCCCGATGGTTATCGAGCAGTCCGCCCGTGGCGAACGCGCCTATGACATCTACTCGCGACTCCTTAAAGAGCGGGTGATCTTTCTAGTTGGTCCAGTAGAAGACTACATGGCCAACCTGATTGCGGCGCAGCTGCTGTTCCTTGAAGCCGAAAATCCGGACAAGGACATCCATCTTTACATCAATTCACCAGGCGGTTCGGTGACTGCGGGCATGTCGATTTACGACACCATGCAGTTCATCAAGCCGGATGTGTCGACTATTTGCATCGGTCAGGCTTGCAGCATGGGTGCCTTGCTGTTGGCTGGCGGCGCCGCTAAAAAGCGTTATTGCCTGCCGAATTCGCGAATGATGATTCACCAGCCGTTGGGCGGTTTCCAAGGTCAAGCGTCGGATATCGACATTCATGCCAAGGAAATCCTGTCCATCCGGGCTCGCCTGAATGAAATTCTGGCTCACCATACCGGGCAATCGATTGAGACGATCGAGCAAGATACCAATCGCGACAACTTCATGAGCGCCGAACGCGCTGCTGAATATGGTCTGATCGATCAGGTACTCACTCAGCGTCAAATGGCTAAGTAAGCCGCCTAATCGTGGGTGGTTGGCATTTCTGACCACCTGCGGACTTGAAAAAGCCCGCAATAGCCTTCATCTTGTGTTGCAAGCCTACCGGATTGGATCGATCGAATGACTGACACTCGCAACGGCGAGGACAACGGCAAACTGCTCTATTGCTCCTTCTGTGGCAAAAGCCAGCATGAAGTGCGCAAATTGATTGCCGGCCCCTCGGTTTTTATCTGTGACGAATGCGTCGACCTGTGCAATGACATCATCCGCGAGGAGGTGCAAGAAGCTCAGGCTGAAAGCAGTGCGCACAAATTGCCATCGCCAAAAGAAATCAGCGGCATCCTTGATCAGTATGTGATTGGTCAAGAGCGTGCAAAAAAAGTTTTGGCCGTAGCGGTGTATAACCACTACAAACGCCTCAACCAACGTGACAAAAAAAATGATGATGTTGAGCTGGGTAAAAGTAACATCCTGCTGATCGGCCCTACGGGTTCCGGCAAGACGTTGCTGGCCGAAACATTGGCCCGTTTGCTCAACGTCCCGTTCACAATCGCTGACGCCACCACCCTGACCGAAGCCGGTTATGTGGGTGAGGACGTAGAAAACATCATTCAGAAGCTGTTGCAGAAATGTGACTACGATGTAGAAAAAGCCCAAATGGGTATTGTCTATATCGATGAAATCGATAAGATTTCGCGCAAATCTGACAACCCTTCGATTACTCGCGATGTTTCTGGTGAAGGCGTGCAACAAGCTTTGCTAAAGCTGATCGAAGGCACCGTAGCTTCTGTTCCTCCTCAAGGGGGACGCAAGCATCCACAGCAGGAATTCTTGCAAGTGGATACGCGTAACATTTTGTTCATCTGCGGCGGTGCTTTCTCGGGCCTCGAAAAGGTTATTCAAAGCCGTTCCACTCGTGGCGGCATCGGCTTTAACGCTGAAGTTCGCAGCAAGGAAGAAGGCAAGAAGGTTGGTGAATCGCTGCGTGAGGTCGAGCCAGACGATTTGGTCAAGTTCGGCCTGATCCCGGAATTTGTGGGCCGTCTGCCGGTTCTGGCTACGTTGGACGAATTGGATGAGGCTGCTTTGATGCAGATTCTCACCGAACCGAAAAACGCGCTGACCAAACAGTATGCAAAATTGTTCGAAATGGAAGGCGTAGACCTTGAGTTCCGTGCAGATGCATTGAAGTCTATCGCCAAGCGTGCGCTTGAGCGTAAGACTGGCGCTCGTGGACTGCGCTCCATTCTTGAGGGCGTTCTGCTCGACACTATGTACGAGATCCCTTCGCAATCCGAAGTGAGCAAGGTAGTGATCGACGAGAGCGTCATCGAGGGCACGTCCAAGCCGCTGTTGATCTATGAAAACAGCGAGCCGCCTGCCAAGGTTGCTCCGGACGCGTAAGTAGTAATATGTAATGAAAAGGGGGCCTTCGGGGCCCCTTTTTCTTTATCTGCTTCAACGCTTGTTTTTTTGGGAATCTACCCCCATCTTGGTTTCAAGCTTAATTCTATCTGTCCGCGGCCTTGTGGCCGCCGTAGAGGCGAAATCATGAAGACAACCATCGAATTGCCTCTCTTGCCATTGCGTGATGTTGTGGTTTATCCGCATATGGTTATCCCGCTGTTTGTGGGACGTGAGAAGTCTATCGAAGCCCTTGAGGCCGCGATGACCGGTGACAAGCAAATTCTCTTGCTTGCTCAGAGAAATCCCGCAGATGACGATCCAGGTGAAGAGGCGCTTTATAGCGTCGGCACTGTTGCAACGGTATTGCAGTTGCTCAAACTGCCTGACGGCACCGTCAAGGTGCTGGTTGAAGGTGAGCAGCGTGGAACCGTCGAGCGCTTCATCGAGGTTGACGGTCATTGCCGCGCTGAAGTAGCGCTGATCGAAGAGGTGGATGCACCCGATCGCGAGTCCGAAGTGTTTGTGCGTAGCCTGCTGGCTCAGTTCGAACAATACGTGCAGTTGGGCAAAAAAGTGCCCGCTGAAGTTCTGTCTTCGCTTAACAGTATTGATGAACCAGGTCGCCTGGTAGACACCATGTCCGCGCACATGGCGTTGAAAATCGAACAGAAGCAGGAAATTTTGGAGATCGTTGATCTTTCTGAGCGTGTCGAGCACGTGTTGGCGTTACTGGACGCTGAGATTGATCTGCTGCAGGTTGAGAAACGCATACGCGGCCGCGTCAAAAAGCAGATGGAACGCAGCCAGCGGGAGTATTACCTGAATGAGCAGATGAAGGCTATTCAGAAAGAATTGGGCGACAGTGATGAAAGTCACAACGAAATCGAAGACCTTAAAAAGCGCATCGATGCGGCCGGTTTGCCCAAGGATGCCCTGACCAAAGCCCTGGCTGAGCTGAACAAGCTCAAGCAGATGTCGCCGATGTCCGCTGAAGCCACGGTGGTTCGTTCTTACATCGATTGGCTGGTGCAGGTGCCGTGGAAGGCGCAGAGCAAGGTGCGTTTGGACTTGGCCCGCGCGGAGGATATTCTTGATGCCGACCACTACGGTCTGGATGAAGTCAAAGAACGCATCCTCGAATACCTCGCTGTTCAAAAGCGCGTGAAGAAGATCCGTGGCCCGGTGCTTTGTCTGGTGGGTCCCCCTGGTGTAGGTAAAACTTCCCTAGCGGAGTCGATTGCCCATGCAACTAATCGTAAATTCGTACGAATGGCGTTGGGTGGTGTGCGTGATGAAGCTGAGATCCGTGGTCACCGCCGGACGTATATCGGTTCGATGCCAGGAAGGTTGATACAGAAGATGACAAAGGTGGGCGTTCGCAACCCGCTGTTCTTGCTTGATGAAATCGACAAAATGGGCAGTGACATGCGTGGCGATCCCGCTTCGGCATTGCTTGAAGTGCTTGACCCAGAGCAGAACCACGCCTTCAACGACCATTATCTGGAAGTCGATTACGACCTTTCCGATGTGATGTTCCTGTGCACGGCGAACTCGATGAATATACCTGCAGCCTTGTTGGACCGGATGGAGGTCATCCGTCTGCCTGGCTACACTGAAGATGAAAAAATTAACATTGCGGTCAAATATTTATCGCCTAAACAGATTCAGGCTAATGGCCTGAAGAAAGGCGAAATCGAGTTTGACGAAGAAGCTATCCGTGACATCGTGCGTTATTACACTCGCGAGGCTGGGGTGCGGAGTCTGGAGCGGCAAATAGCGAAAATTTGCCGCAAGGCCGTTAAAGAACATGCGCTAGAAAAACGTTTCTCGATTCGGGTAACCGCTGAAATGCTCGAGGATTTCCTTGGCGTTCGCAAATTCCGATACGGTTTGGCTGAAGTTCAGGACCAAATCGGTCAGGTAACCGGCCTGGCTTGGACTCAAGTGGGGGGCGAATTGCTGACCATCGAAGCAGCGGTTGTTCCAGGTAAAGGACAACTCATAAAGACCGGTTCACTGGGTGACGTAATGGTTGAATCCATCACGGCTGCGCTGACGGTTGTGCGCAGTCGAGCCAAAAGTTTGGGAATCCCTCTGGACTTCCATGAGAAGCGCGACACTCATATCCACATGCCGGAAGGGGCGACCCCTAAAGACGGTCCTAGCGCAGGCGTAGGCATGTGCACGGCACTTGTTTCAGCTCTTACACAGATACCCGTGCGTGCTGACGTGGCAATGACGGGTGAAATTACCCTGCGGGGGCAGGTTTTAGCCATCGGCGGTTTGAAGGAAAAGCTGCTAGCGGCTCACCGAGGCGGGATCAAAACAGTGATTATCCCTGAGGAGAACGTACGGGATTTGAAGGAGATTCCGGACAATATCAAACGGGACTTGCAGATTAAACCGGTTAAATGGATTGACGAGGTCCTGCAAATTGCGCTGCAATACGCGCCACAGCCCTTGCCAGATGTGGCTCCTGAACTGGTAGCCAAGGATGAAAAGCGTGAGTCTGACGCTAAGGGCAGAATTAGCACGCATTAGTCTGCACGGCCTTCCTTGACACCTTTTTAGAGCCCTTGTTATAAAGCGGCTCTAAAAGAGTCTGCAGGCATTCAGCACTCGTTTTGCTTAATACCAAAAACTTAGAAACGTACTCAAAATAGATATAAGGGGACTTAGAGTGAACAAGTCGGAACTGATTGATGCTATCGCTGCATCTGCTGATATCCCGAAAGCTGCTGCTGGCCGTGCGCTGGACGCAGTAATCGAATCCGTCACTGGCGCTCTTAAGGCTGGCGACTCCGTTGTACTGGTAGGTTTCGGTACGTTCTCCGTAACTGACCGTCCTGCTCGTATCGGTCGCAACCCTCAAACCGGTAAGACGCTAGAAATTGCAGCGGCTAAAAAGCCAGGTTTCAAAGCCGGCAAAGCGCTGAAAGAAGCTGTTAACTAAGTTCCTTTCAAGCTTCTGCCTATCCAGTCAGAAACATTTCTGTCTGGCAGCGGAGCGGCAGGTCAACCGGCTCAAGTGCCGTGTTTGCCCACGGAGGTCGCGGATTCGAGCCTCGACCGCTCCGCCAGTTACGAGAAGGCGCATCCTCGGATGCGCCTTTCTTCTTTCCGGATTCTACCCACGCTCCGCGGTTGGTTTAATTCAGTACAACCGTTTCTGGGGGACGCATGCTGCAGAATATCAGGGATAACTCCCAAGGCTGGATTGCCAAGACAATCATTGGCGTCATCGTGGCGCTCATGGCATTGACCGGCTTCGATGCGCTTTTTCGGGCTACGAGCACCAGTCAGGATGCTGCCAAGGTCAATGGCGAAGAGATCACTCAAAGCGAGCTGAGCCAGGCGGTTGAGATACAGCGTCGACAGCTCGCGCAACAGCTGGGCAAGGATTTCGATCCTGCACTTCTGGACGAAAAAATGTTGCACGACTCGGCCCTTAAAGGCTTGGTTGATCGCAAGCTGTTGCTTGAAAGCGCCGCCGATTCCAAATTCGGTTTCTCCGAAGCAGCGCTGGATCAACAGATTTTGCAGACACCTGAGTTTCAGGTGGACGGCAAATTTAATCCTGACCGCTTCGATCAGGTTATCCGCCAGTTAGGCTTTAGCCGTTTGCAGTTCCGCCAGATGATGGCTCAGGAAATGTTGATTGGTCAGGTGCGCGCCGGTATGGCGGGCAGCAGTTTCGTAACCAACGCCCAGGTTGACGCGTTCGCCCGTCTGGAAAAGCAGACACGTGATCTCGCCACGTTGACGTTTGCTCCTGATATGGCGGCGGCAAAAGTGACCGATGCTGAAGTCAAAGCGCACTACGATGAGCACGCCAAAGAGTTCATGAGCCCAGAGCAGGTCGTGCTGGATTTCATTGAATTGAAGAAGTCCGCCTTCTTTGATCAGGTTGAAGTCAAGGACGCCGATTTGCAGGCAGCGTATCAGAAAGAAATCGGCAACCTCGCCGAGCAGCGCCGTGCTGCGCATATTCTGATCGAAGTGAACGACAAGATGACCGATGCACAAGCCAAGGCCAAGATAGAAGAGATTCAAAAGCGCTTGGTAAAAGGTGAAGATTTTGCGGCGTTGGCCAAAGAGTTCTCACAGGATTTCGGTTCATCCAGTAAAGGCGGGGACTTGGGTTACGCAGGTGAGGGTGTTTACGATCCCGCGTTTGAAAAAGCATTGTATGACCTGAAGAAAGACCAGGTGTCTGCTCCGGTGCGCAGCAGTTTCGGCTGGCACTTGATCAAGCTGTTGGGTGTTGAAGCCCCG
This sequence comes from Pseudomonas sp. 10S5, assembly GCF_035019745.1. NCBI lineage: Bacteria > Pseudomonadati > Pseudomonadota > Gammaproteobacteria > Pseudomonadales > Pseudomonadaceae > Pseudomonas > Pseudomonas sp. 10S5. The sequence goes on along the minus strand of NZ_JASJVL010000014.1, from coordinate 96,338 downwards.
TCTGTTCCGAGTTTCGCCAGTTTGAAAAGCAAGCTGACCCATGAGCTGAAATCGCAGCAGGTTGAGCAGCGTTATGTTGATGCAACCAAAAAGCTTGAAGATTCGGCGTTCGAGGCGTCGGATCTGACGCAGCCAGCCCAAGAGCTGGGGTTGAAAGTGCAAACTGCTGCGCCGTTCGGTCGTGAAGGCGGCGAAGGTATTACAGCTAACCGCGCGGTGATCCAGGCTGCGTTTAGTCGGGAAGTGCTTGAGGATGGCTCCAACAGTGCCGCTCTTGAGCTTGATCCGGAAACGGCTGTAGTGGTGCGGGTCAGGGAGCACCGCCAGCCAGAGCAGTTGCCGTTGGAGAGCGTTGCTGGCAGCATTCGTACGCAGTTGATGAAGAATCACGCCAGCGATGCAGTCAAGGTCAAAGGCGAAGCCTTGTTGGCCGGCCTGCGCGACGGCAAGGTACCGTTTGCGGTAAAGCAGGATGGCCAAAGCTGGAAAGTGCTTGAGGCCGTGAGCCGCAGTCAGGAAGGTGTTGATCCTGCGGTGCTGCAAGCGCTTTTCCGTATGCCTAAGCCAGAAGGTAAAGGTAAGCCGGTCTACAAAAGCCTTAAAACTGCTGACGGTAGCTTCGTGATCTTGCGCCTTAACGGTGTCAATCAAGCCGCAGCGCCGACAGATGAAGAAAAGGTTCAGTACCGCCGCTTCCTCGCTTCGCGCGCGGGTCAGCAAGATTTTGCTGCTTACCGTGCACAATTGGAAAGCCAAGCCAAGATCAAACGTTACTAACGTCTGATCCAGCGACAAAAGAAGGCCGCTCTTTGAGCGGCCTTCTTTTTAACTTTTGCCCAGCCTTTCAGGTAACGGCGTGCCTAAAGAGGTTATCGGTTTTCTGTGGGAGCGACTTCGTTTGCGCAAAGGCATCGCGACGCTCCCGATCTCAATAAAAAGCCCGCAACTCCTAAGAGCAGCGGGCTTTTTCGCCTAACTAAAATCAGTCTTCGAGGTTGCCCATCGCGGTGGTGTTGAAACCGCCGTCGACGTACATAATCTCGCCGCTGATGCCGGACGCCAGATCGGAGCACAGGAAGGCGCCAGCGTTGCCGACTTCATCGATGGTCACGTTGCGACGCAGTGGGGTTTGCGCTTCATTAGCCGCGAGCATTTTGCGGAAATTTTTGATACCAGAAGCAGCCAAGGTACGGATCGGGCCAGCCGATACCGCATTGACGCGCGTGCCTTCCGGGCCAAGGCTGCCGGCCAGGTAACGTACACCCGCTTCCAGGCTGGCTTTGGCCATGCCCATCACGTTGTAGTTAGGCATGGTGCGCTCTGCCCCCAAGTACGACAGGGTCAGCAGGCTGCCATTGCGGCCTTTCATCATTTCACGGCCGGCTTTGGCTAACGCCACGAAGCTGTAGGCGCTGATGTCGTGAGCGATGCGGAAGCCTTCGCGGGTGGTTGCTTGGGTGAAGTCACCGTCAAGCTGGTCACCTGGAGCGAAGCCTACCGAGTGGACGATCACGTCCAGGCCGTCCCACTTCTTGCTCAGCTCTTCGAAGACCTTGGCGATCTCTTCGTCGCTGGCCACGTCGCAAGGGAAGCACAGTTCAGGGTTTGAACCCCAGCCTGCAGCAAACTCTTCGACACGACCTTTCAATTTTTCGTTCTGATACGTGAAGGCCAGCTCTGCGCCCTCGCGATGCATGGCGGCAGCAATGCCGGATGCGATGGACAGTTTGCTAGCGACACCGACGATCAGGACGCGCTTACCGGCGAGAAAACCCATGTGTTGTTCCTCTTCAGGTTAATCGACAGCTACCGGCGCCAAAAAGGCGGCCTCCAGCAGCTGCTGTGTATAGGGATGTTGCGGCGCGGAAAAAATGCTGCGCGCCGAACCTTGCTCAACGACTTGCCCTTGTTTGATCACCATTAACTGGTGGCTCAACGCTTTGACTACCGCCAGGTCATGGCTGATAAACAAATAGGTCAGGTTGTACTTTCTTTGCAGTGACCGCAGCAGCTCCACTACTTGGCGCTGAACGGTCCGGTCAAGCGCCGAAGTGGGCTCGTCCAGCAAAATCAGCGCCGGTTTTAACACTAATGCCCGGGCAATGGCGATTCTCTGCCGCTGCCCACCGGAAAATTCATGGGGGTAGCGGTGCCGAGTCTCCGGATCCAGACCTACCTCCTTAAGCGCCTCAATGATCGCGCTTTCCTGCTCGGTCGGGGTGCCCATGCGATGAATGCGCAGGCCCTCACCGACAATTTCACTCACCGTCATGCGTGGGCTCAGGCTGCCAAACGGGTCCTGAAACACCACCTGCATTTGCCGACGCAGGGGACGTATCTGCTGCTGCGTCAGGCAGTCTAGCGTTTTGCCTTGAAACCGTATCGCACCTTGGCTCCCGATCAGCCTGAGAATCGCCAGGCCCATGGTCGATTTGCCCGAGCCGCTTTCACCGACAATTCCCAGTGTCTGCCCTTGGAGCAGGCTGAAGTTAATGCCGTCCACCGCTTTGACATGATCGACAGTGTGCTTGAACAGCCCCTTCTTGATCGGAAACCAGACGCGCAGGTCTTCTACTTCAAGTAACGGGGCGCCTGCAATCGTGTTCGCCGGGCTTCCGCTTGGCTCTGCACCGAGCAGTACTTGGGTGTACGGATGCTGCGGTGAACGGAACAGCTGCTCACAGGACGCTTGTTCGACGATACAACCGCGCTGCATGACACATACGCGATGCGCAATTTGCCGTACCAGGTTCAAATCGTGGCTGATCAACAGCAGCGCCATGCCCAACCGGGCCTGTAATTCCTTGAGCAGTTCGAGGATTTTCAGTTGCACCGTGACGTCCAGCGCGGTGGTCGGTTCGTCGGCAATCAACAGTTCGGGTTCGTTAGCGAGGGCCATGGCAATCATTACACGCTGTCGCTGGCCGCCTGAGAGCTCGTGTGGCAGGGCTTTGAGTCTTTTGTGTGGCTCATTGATACCAACCAACTCAAGCAGCTCTAGCGTCCGCACAGTGGCCGCCTTGCCTTGCAAGCCCTTATGCAGGTTAAGCACTTCGTTGACCTGTTTTTCGATGGACTGCAACGGGTTCAGCGAGGTCATGGGTTCTTGAAAAACCATCGCGATCCGGTTGCCACGAATCGCACGCAGGCGTTTCTCACTGAGCTTGAGCAAGTCATGCCCGGCGTAATAAATCATCCCGCTGGGATGGCGTGCCAGCGGGTAGGGCAGCAGGCGCAATATTGAATGCGCGATGACAGACTTGCCCGACCCGCTTTCGCCGACCAACGCCAGGGTTTCGCCGCGACGGATATCGAAACTGATGCCCTCGACAACTCGATGGATATTTCCGTCGGCTACAAACTCGACGGCGAGATCACGGACTTCGATCAAATTGTCCTTGTTCATCTCATTTCCTTGGGTCAAAAGCGTCGCGGGCGGACTCGCCGATGAACACCAGCAAGCTGAGCATCAGGGCCAACACAGCGAACGCGCTGATTCCGAGCCATGGCGCCTGTAAATTGGATTTACCTTGCGCCACCAGCTCGCCCAGCGACGGCGAGCCAGCGGGCAGACCAAAGCCAAGAAAATCCAGTGCGGTCAGGGTGCCTATAGCGCCGGTCAGGATGAACGGCATGAAGGTCATGGTGGAGACCATGGCGTTGGGCAATATATGTCGAAACATAATCGCTACATTCTGCATACCCAATGCCCGCGCCGCGCGCACATATTCCAGGTTGCGCCCACGCAGAAATTCGGCACGTACCACGTCTACCAGGCTCATCCAGGAGAACAGCAGCATGATGCCCAGCAGCCACCAAAAGTTGGGTTGGACGAAACTTGCCAGGATGATCAGTAAGTAAAGCACCGGCAACCCGGACCAGATTTCCAGAAAGCGCTGGCCGACCAAATCCACCCAGCCACCGTAAAAGCCCTGAAGCGCGCCAGCGATGACGCCGATGATGGAGCTAAGAATCGTCAACGTCAGTGCAAACAACACCGAGACGCGGAAGCCGTAGATCACTCGAGCCAGTACATCGCGGCCTTGGTCATCGGTGCCGAAGTAGTTTTCCGACGAGGGCGGACCGGGCGCCGGAACTTTCAGGTCGTAGTTAATGCTTTGGTAACTGAACGGGATCGGTGCCCAAAGAGTCCAGGCGTCTTTGGTCTTCATCAACTCCTTGATGTACGGGCTTTTGTAATTGGCTTCCAACGGGAATTCGCCGCCGAACGTGGTCTCGGGATAACGCTTGAACACCGGGAAATACCATTCGCCGTCGTAACGCACGGCCAGCGGTTTGTCATTGGCGATTAGTTCGGCGCCGAGGCTCAGGCCGAACAACACCAGAAACAACCACAGCGACCACCAGCCACGCTTGTTGGCTTTGAAGCGGGCGAAGCGGCGACGATTGAGCGGTGAGAGCGTCATATCAGTGCTCCCTGCTTTCGAAGTCTATACGCGGGTCGACCAGCGTATAGGTAATGTCGCCGATCAATTTCACTACCAGTCCGAGCAGGGTAAAGATAAACAAAGTGCCGAACACCACGGGATAGTCGCGGTTGATCGCCGCTTCGAAACTCATCAATCCCAGTCCGTCGAGGGAGAAAATTACCTCCACCAACAGCGAGCCAGTGAAGAAGATGCCAATGAACGCAGACGGGAAGCCGGCGATGACCAACAGCATTGCGTTTCGGAACACATGGCCATATAGGACAGCCCGCTGACTCAAGCCCTTGGCCTTGGCCGTGACCACGTACTGCTTACCGATTTCATCAAGGAAGCTGTTTTTGGTCAGCAAGGTCATGGTCGCGAAGTTGCCGATTACCAGCGCGGTTACCGGCAATGCCAAATGCCAGAAGTAATCCAGAATCTTGCCGCCCCAACTGAGTCCGTCGAAGTTGTTCGAGGTAAGGCCGCGTAACGGGAACCAGTCGAAATAGCTACCGCCGGCGAAGACCACGATCAGCAATATCGCAAAAAGGAAGGCTGGAATCGCGTAACCGATAATGATTGCCGTGCTGGTCCACACGTCGAAATGGCTGCCATGGCGCATGGCTTTGGCGATCCCCAGTGGGATCGACACCAGATACATGATCAACGTGCTCCACAGCCCGAGAGAAATTGAGACCGGCATTTTCTCTTTGATCAGATCTATTACTTTGGCGTCGCGAAAAAAGCTGTCACCGAAATCCAGGGCGGCGTAGTGCTTGATCATGATCCATAGCCGTTGCGGCGCGGATTTGTCAAAGCCGTACATGTGCTCGATTTCTTTTATCAGCGCCGGGTCTAGACCTTGGGCGCCGCGATAGCTGGAACCGGCCACCGACACTTCGGCACCACCGCCAGCGATTCGACTCGTGGCGCCGTCAAAGCCTTCGATTTTGGCAATCATTTGTTCTACTGGACCGCCGGGGGCGGCTTGGATGATGACGAAGTTGATCAACAATATGCCGAACAGCGTGGGGATTATCAGCAGTAAGCGCCGAAATATATAGGCCAGCATCTTATTGCTCCACGCTCGCCGGCTTGGCTTGCTCAGGGGTTCGGCCGGGGATGGGCGCGGGAATAGCTTGGGTGGCGTCGGGTTTTACCCACCAGGTCGAAGGTGCCACATTGTACAGTGCAGTGGTTTTCGGATGACCAATATGGTCCCAATAAGCCACGCGCCACGTTTTGATGTGCCAATTGGGAATCACGTAATAACCCCAAAGCAGCGCCCGGTCCAGGGCTCGCGCTTGGGTAACAAGGCTTTGCCGCGAATCGGCGTTGATCAGGCCCTCGACCAAGGTGTCGATGGCCGGGTCTTTGAGCCCCATGAAATTGCGGCTGCCTGGTTTGTCGGCGCTGGATGAATCCCAGTATTCTCGCTGTTCATTGCCTGGGGAACTCGATTGCGGAAAACCGCTCACGATCATATCGAAATCCCGCGAGCGCAGGCGGTTAACGTACTGCGAGACGTCGACCCGACGCAGAACGAAATCAATGCCTAGGTCGCTGAGATTGCGTTTGAACGGCAGCAATACCCGTTCGAACTCAGTCTGTGTCAGTAAGAATTCGATTTGAACCGGCTTGCCTTGGGCGTCAACCATCTTGTCGCCGGCGATGCGCCAACCGGCTTCCTGCAATAGCTGGAATGCCTGACGTTGTTGTGGGCGAATCATCCCGCTGCCATCGGTCACCGGCAGCTTGAATTCATCGGTGAATACCTTGGCCGGGATCTTGCCGCGCAGGGGCTCAAGAATCGCAAGTTCATCGTTAGACGGTAAGCCACGCGAGGCCATCTCGGAGTTGTCGAAATAGCTTTTGGTGCGGGTGTAGGCGCCATTGAAAAGCTGCTTGTTGGTCCATTCGAAATCCAACAGCAGGCTGAGCGCTTGACGTACCCGAGGGTCTTGGAAAATAGGGCGCCGCAAGTTGAATACAAAACCCTGCATGCCGGTAGGGTTGCCGTTGGGGATTTCTTCCTTGATCAGCCGACCGGCTTTGACCGCAGGAGTGTTGTAGGCCGTGGCCCAGTTCTTCGCGCTGATTTCTAGCCAATAGTCGAATTGTCCAGCCTTAAGCGCTTCCAAGGCAACGGTGTTATCCCGGTAAGAGTCGAAGGTCATAGTGTCGAAATTATAAAAGCCACTGTTGACTGGAAGGTCTTTGCCCCAGTAGTCCTTGACCCGCTCGTATCGAATCGAGCGCCCAGCCTCGACATCTGCGACCTTGTACGGCCCGCTGCCCAGCGGAATTTCCAGAGTACCCTTGCTGAAGTCGCGGTGTTCCCACCAGTGTTTGGGTAGAACCGGTATCTGGCCGAGAATCAATGGCAGCTCACGGTTGTTGGTATGTTTGAACGTGAACAACACGCGCAAAGGGTCTTCGGCAATCACCTGATCGACATCCGCGTAATAGCCGCGAAACATTGGCGCACCGCTTTTGATCAAGGTCTGAAAGCTGAAAACGACGTCTTCAGCACGTATTGGGTGGCCGTCGTGGAAATGCGCTTGCGGGCGTAGATAGAAGCGTACCCAGCTGTTGTCGGGGGCTTTTTCGATTTTGCTGGCAATCAATCCGTATTCTGTGAACGGTTCGTCCAGACCTTGACGAGCTAGGGTGTCGTAGATCATGCCGATGCTGTCGGCAGGCACCCCCTTGCTGATAAAAGGATTTAGGCTGTCGAAACCCCCGAATCCTGCCTGACGAAACGTGCCGCCCTTGGGTGCGTCTGGGTTGACGTAGTCGAAGTGCTTGAAGTTCGCGGGGTATTTCGGCGCCTCGTTATACAGGGTCACGGCGTGTTCGGGGGCGGCTTGGGTGATGCAGGCTAACCCCATCAGCACGATGCCACTGGCCTGCAACCGCAGGGAGCGCATGGCAGTCATTGAATCTTCTCCGAAGGCTTTAGCCACCACGCGCGCAAACCCAGAGTATAGGGCGGGGTGGTGACCATGACGAACCGGTTGCGGTACGCCAGGCGATGATAATCGAGGTACCAATTAGGGATACTGTAATACTGCCAGAGCAAAACCCGATCCAGCGCACGTGTGGCGGCAAGTTGTTGTTCGTGGGTTTGTGCAGTGATTAGGTGATTTAGAAAGCTGTCAACCACCGGGCTGGAAACGCCCGCGTAGTTCTTGCTGCCCTGGGTCGTCGCCTGACTGGAATGGAAATACTGCCACTGCTCTAGGCCTGGACTCAGGCTCTGATTGAGAGTCATGGAAATCATGTCGAAGTCGAATTGGTCCAGGCGTTGTTTATACTGGGCAGGATCTACCGTGCGCAGGCGGGCTTCTATACCTATGCGTGACAGATCTTCAACGTAGGGTTGCAAGATACGTTCTAGGTTTGGATTCACCAGCAGTATTTCGAAGCGCAACGGCTGTCCGTTGCGGTTCAGCAGGCGTTGGTCAGACAGCGTCCAGCCCGCTTCGGCCAATAGACCAAGAACCCGGCGTAAGGTTTCTCTGGGAATTGCGCCGCCGTCAGTCCTGGATACGCTGAATGGCTCGGTAAACAGCTTGGGTGGCAGCTGGTTGCGCCACGGCGCCAACATTAGCCATTCGCGCCCCTCAGGCAGGCCACTGGCAGTGAATTCGCTGTTGGGGTAGTAGCTTAATGAGTGCGTATAGGCGTCGCTGAACAGCGTTCGGTTAGTCCACTCAAAATTGAACATTAGGCTGAGTGCTTCTCGAATTTTTACGTCTACAAAGTTGCTACGCCGCGTGTTCATGAACAGCACTTGGCTTTGTGTCGCGATCTTGTGACGAATCTGCGCTTTAATCACATCGCCGCGTGCCATCGCTGGGAAGTTGTAGCCCGAAGCCCAGTTCTTGGCTTGATGCTCAATGTAGATATCAAATTCATTGGCTTTAAACGCTTCGAACGCGACGTCGCTATCGCGGTAGAACTCAACCTCCACGCGATTGAAGTTGTACTTGCCGCGGTTGACGGGCAAGTCCTTGCCCCACCACTCCTTGACTCGCTCGAAGACCAAGCGCCTGCCGGGCTGCACCTGGGTAATTCGATAAGGACCACTGCCCACAGGAGGTTCGAACGTAGTGGCCTTGAAGTCTCGGTTTTTCCAATAGTGTTGAGGCAGCACAGGCAGTTCGCCCAGACGCAAAATCAACAGCGGATTGCCGAAGCGCTTGAACACAAAGCGAATCCGGTGTCTGCCAAGGATGTCTACCCGTGCCACTTCCTGCAGGCTGGTGCGGTATTGCGGGTGGCCTTCTTTGAGCAATATCCGATAGGAGAATGCGACGTCGTAAGCGGTGATTGGCTTGCCATCGTTAAACCGGGCCTGCGGGCGGAGGTTAAAAACCACCCAGCTGCGGTCTTCGCTGTACTCAACCGTTTGCGCGATTAAACCGTAGCTGGAGGTTGGTTCATCGCCGGAAGGGTCATATTGGCCGGTGCCGACCATCAGTGGTTCGTTGAGTTCGTTGACGCCGTATTGCAGTAGATTCGGCGTCGAAACCGGGCTGCTACCCTTGAAGGTGTAAGGGTTAAGCGTATCGAACGTGCCAAACGCCATGAGCCGCAAGGTGCCACCTTTTGGCGCCTCGGGATTGACCCAGTCGAAGTGAGTAAAACTAGCTGGGTACTTGAGTACACCGAACTGCGCATAGCCATGGCTTTCGCTGATGGTTGCGGCTACGGGAAAACTCGACACCAGGCTGACAAATAACAGGAGGAAACGTATCAAGTCTGGCATCCGACTTAGGCAGCTTAGACTGCTGGGTCGGTACAGTAACAGCTTGTATCGGCTGGAAAAAGACGTGAGCCTGTTCGGCAGGTCGAACTCAATCGTTTCTAAACACCGTCAAGGTCTCGCCAGGCTTCAACGCCATACCGCTGCGTGGATTCCAGCGTTTGAGGTGCTGCATTTCAACGTTGAAACGCTTGGCCACCAAGTACATCGAGTCGCCTTTTCGGATCGTGTATTGGGTAGTCGATTTTCTGCTGGTTTTGGATTTTGCACTGGCGACAGAGGTTGATCGGGTTTTGGTTTTTTTGCCAACACCTTGCATGACCAGCATCTGCCCGATTTTCAAATGCTGGCCGGAGAGGCCGTTCCAGTGCTGCAACTCTTTGACTTCGACCTTATGCGCTTTAGCGATGGTCGCCAAACTGTCGCCTTTTTTAACCTGGTAGCTGCGGTTCGTAGATGAGGCGTCACGGCTGGCTATTTCCTTGAACGCAGGTCCTGCGGGGGGCATGCCGGGGATAGTTGGAATGCTTAACGTTTGGCCCGCGTGTACACCTTTTGAGGACAGTTTATTCACGTCCCTAATGGTGTTGACCGACACCCGATAGCGGCTAGCCAAGCTTGCCAACGTATCGCCACGGCGCACCTTATATTGCTGCCAGTCCACCAACTCCTGCGGTTTCATATTCGACAAGCTGGCGGTCAATAACTGCGCCTTGGCCGTTGGCACCAGCAGTTGCTGGGGGCCGTCGATGGTCATGCGCTTTTTGAAGGCAGGGTTGAGCTGGAATAGTTCGTCTTCGTCGATATCGGCCATCGCGGCCACTTTTGACAAGTCCATCGTCCGATTAAGCTCGACGACCTTAAAATACGGCACGTTAGCAATTGGATTCAGATTGACGCCATAGGCTTCTGGCGCCATGACTACTTGCGAAAGTGCTAAGAACTTAGGCACGTAATCCTGGGTTTCCTGCGGCAATGACAGGTTCCAGTAGTCAGTGGGCAAGCCGAGCTTCTGGTTGCGCTCAATTGCGCGGCTGACTGTGCCTTCGCCAGCGTTGTACGCTGCCAAGGCTAGCAGCCAGTCGCCGTTGAACATGTCATGCAGACGCGTCAGGTAGTCCAGTGCCGCGATAGTTGACGCCGTGATGTCGCGGCGACCGTCATAAAAGCTCGTCTGACGCAAATTGAAGTAACGTCCGGTGGAAGGAATGAATTGCCACAAACCAACAGCATCGCTGCGCGAATACGCCATGGGGTTGTACGCGCTTTCAATCACCGGGAGCAGTGCTAATTCAAGTGGCATGTTGCGTTCTGCGAGGCGCTCTACGATGTAATGCATATAGAGACTGCCACGCTCGCCCGCCGCTTCCAAAAACGCCGGATTGTTAGCAAACCAGAGACGTTGTTGGTCTATGCGCGGGTTTTGGCCGTTGCCTTCTTGCAGTTGGAACCCCTGACGCATTCGCTCCCAAACATCCTGTGGCGCAAGCGGCGTCGGTTTTTCACTTAGGAAAATCGGTTTTTGCTTGAATTCTGTCGCCAGGCTAGCTGCTCGATGGCTGCTGACGGGCTGAATACTGCTCGTGGTCTGGCAGCCCGCCAGTGTGGCACTCAGGACTACAGCTATAGCCTGGGCTAACCGAGTCAATGCGTCTGAATTGATGGTTGTGCGTATGGATGACGACATTGGCTGGGGGGGTGTTCCAAGCGAAAATGTCGGGCGATTCTAGGAACCGCTTGGCCAATGGTCAACCTTTCAGAATTTTTGTACCGATAAAGGTCGCAATTAGAACTTATCTTTCCACGCGCGCAGGCTAGCAAAAATAGCTGTGGACGACCGATTGTCGGTGCCGGTCCGTTCGTCTGCTTTTTCTTTGACAGCGATTTCGTGGGTTCGAATAAACGGGTTGGTGCGTCGTTCCAACGCTAGATTGGAGGGCAAGCTGATGCGATTTTCACTGCGCCAGTGACTGACTTGAATGAAGCGTTCAGCGATATCGAGGTTGGCTGGCTCTACTGCTTGAGCGAAGCGAAGGTTACTGAGCGTATATTCGTGTGTGCAGTAAATTAGGGTGCTATCGGGTAGCCCTGCGAGGCGACTGAGCGAATCATGCATTTGCGCTGGCGTCCCCTCGAACAGGCGGCCACATCCCGCAGCGAATAAGGTATCGCCGCAGAACAATAGGGGGGCCTGCGGATCGTCATGGTAGAAGGCTATGTGGCCCAAAGTATGACCAGGTACTGCAAAGACGTCGAAACCCAGACCGAGAACGGTAATCGAATCGTTATCGTTGAGCGCGATGTCTCGCGCCGGGATTTTCTCCGCTGCAGGGCCGAGCACTCGGGCGCCGGTGACGGTTTTTAGCTGTTCGACCCCGCCTACATGGTCATCGTGGTGATGGGTGACCAGGATGTCGCTGAGCTGCCAGTCAGGGTGCTGTTTCAACCATGCTAAAACCGGTTCGGCATCGCCGGGATCGACCACGGCGCAGCGTTTGCTGGAAGCGTCTTGTAACAACCAAATATAGTTGTCAGTAAAAGCGGGTAGGGCATCAATTTGTATCATGGCTCAGTTCGCTAAGCAGGAAACAATGGTGCATCTTAGGGTTTGTTGAGGCGCTAAGCGAGCGCCCACTTGGAGATCACAGATGACTGATGAAGCTTTCGCCCAGGCTGATCCTGAATGGCTTGCTTTGATCAGCTCGGCCCGCGAATGGTTGTCTGAGCCGCTAGGGCAATTGTTGCTGGAGGAAGAGCGGAGGGTTCTCGAAGATGAGTTGGGCCGTTACTTTGGGGGCTACCTGGTCCATTACGGACCTTCCGCCGACGCGCCGCCGCAAGCCAAACAGGTTCAGCGTAACGTGCGCCTTGGCGCGCCGTTGCCCGGTGTTGAAATTGTCTGTGAAGAGCAAGCCTGGCCGCTTAGTGAGCATGCGGCTGACGTTGTGGTTTTGCAGCATGGCCTGGATTTCTGCCTATCGCCTCATGGCTTGTTACGTGAAGCAGCGGCGAGTGTTCGCCCCGGCGGCCATTTACTTATCATAGGAATCAACCCATGGAGTGCCTGGGGACTGCGACATTTTTTTGCCCATGACGCGCTACGCAAAGCCCGTTGTATTTCTCCTTCACGGGTCGCGGACTGGTTGAACCTGCTGGGCTTCGCGCTGGAGAAACGACGCTTCGGGTGCTATCGTCCGCCGCTTGCATCGACCGCTTGGCAAGCGCGACTGGCCGGGCTTGAGCGCCTCGGCGATAGTTGGCAAAGTCCGGGGGGCGGCTTCTACCTATTGGTGGCACGCAAAATAGTGGTTGGCCTGCGCCCAGTACGCCAAGTCCAGCGCCAGCCCATGGGCAAGCTCCTGCCATTGCCGATGGCAAAGGTCAATCGACGCAATTCGCAACCCTAAAAGCCTGATGGCCATATTTTTAAGATGGGAAGTTTGATGGAACAGGTTGTCGCGAACGAACGCGTTGAAATTTTTACCGATGGCGCCTGCAAGGGTAACCCTGGTCCCGGTGGCTGGGGAGCGCTATTGGTGTGCAAAGGCGTGGAAAAAGAGCTTTGGGGTGGCGAAGCCAATACCACCAACAATCGCATGGAATTAACGGCGGCCATCCGTGGACTGGAAGAGCTTAAGCGTCAGTGTGACGTGCTGGTGGTGACCGACTCCGAGTACGTCATGAAGGGCATGAAGGAGTGGCTGGTTAACTGGAAAAAGCGCGGCTGGAAAACGGCAGCCAAGCAGCCAGTAAAAAATGCTGATTTGTGGCAATTGTTAGATGAACAAGTCAATCGCCATACCGTGACCTGGAAATGGGTACGCGGTCATACCGGGCATGACGGCAATGAGCGCGCAGACCAATTGGCAAATCGTGGGGTTGATGAGATCAGAGGAGTGAAGCAGGGCTAAGGGCTTTCGGGCGCTAGTAGCACTTATTGTATAAATCCGGCGTCGCTCGGGGGATTTCGCGCGGGGCTCCCATGTCCCGTTCCCCCGCAGGATAGAATTCATCGCGAAGCTCCATGCCCCTCCCTAATCTCCCCACATTCAAAGCCTAAAGTTCCGTCTATTCCCATCAACAGCAGGCATTGCGACTATTGATACGCGTCAATGGCCCCTATTGCCTGGGCTGGATAGAGTCTTCACCCATAGCTCACGCCATGAGGTGTCAAATGCAACACTCGATTCGTCCCGAATCCAAAGACACCGCCGGAACAGTCGAATCCCAAGACCGTTTCGTCGGTCAACTTACTGCCCACCAAGTACTGATACGGATTGAATCCATCGGCATCAGCCCCTATGACGCCTTATGGCGCCTGAACCCGATTGCAGCTCAAACGCAATTGCCCCAAGGGCTAGGGAAAGAAATTGCGGGCATTGTAATCGCGGTTGGCAATGAGGTTACTGACGTGTCTCGCGGTGACAAAGTTGCGACCTATTCCTGCGAAGGAGATTACACAGATACCTTGAGCGGCAAGTACCTGGCATTGCCACGTTCGGCACTAACGGTCTACCCCGATGTATTGACCGCGGCCCAAGCCAGTGTTCATTACACATCATTGCTACTGGCGTATTTTGCTTACATCGACTTGGCCAAGGTCAGCTCGGGGCAGACTGTACTGATCACCGACGCAAGCCAGTGCGCTGGTCCTGCTTTTTTGCAATTGGGTAAAGCGCTTGGCCTGAACGTTATTGCGGCCGCCAAGAACAGCGTCGACAAGCAGCGCTTACTCGACCTGGGCGCGAAGATAGTCGTGTTGACGCAAGAGCATGATTTGATTCATCGGGTGAACAAATTGACAGGTGGTAAAGGGGTCGATGCCATATTCGACGGTTTGGGCGGTTCACAGATGAATCTGTTGGTGGATGCCCTTGCTCCACGGGGTAGCGTGGTCCTTTATGGTCTGAAAAGTGGCAATCAGACTCCGTTCCCGGCTCAAGAGGCATTCCAAAAGAACATCAAGTTTTTCGTACATTGCCTGAGTAACTTCACTGGCAAAGCCGAATTGGGCGTTGAGCCCAATCACGACGCGGTGTGTAAGGCGTTAGACGTCATCAACAAGCTTACGGCGCAAGGCCTGTTAACGTCGCAAGTCGATAAAGTATTTCCGCTGGAGAAAGCCCTGTCAGCACAGCGCTACATGGAGGAGTTTGAGGTCATCGGCAGGGTGGTGTTGAGGCCGTGATGTTCAAGTGTTGAATTCTGCGTCACCCCTGGGTCGCCATGCGACCGCTATTTGGCGCGGCGGTGTGTGCTAAAATTCTGCCCCTGTGCGGTGTTGAAGCGTTGAGAATTCACAATTTATGGTGCTTAGATCTGTTGTACTCGATACCGAAACCACTGGTATGCCCGTTACTGACGGGCATCGGGTGATTGAGATTGGCTGTGTTGAACTGATCGGCCGACGCCTGACCGGGCGGCACTTTCACGTGTATTTGCAACCGGACCGCGAAAGCGATGAAGGGGCCGTTGGCGTTCACGGTATCACCACCGAATTTCTGATTGGTAAGCCGCGCTTCAACGAAGTCGCTGAAGAGTTTTTCGAATTTATCAAGGGTGCTCAGTTGATCATCCACAACGCCGCGTTCGACGTTGGGTTCATCAATAATGAATTTGCGCTACTAGGTCAGCGAGACAAGGCTGATCTCACTCAGCATTGCACTATTCTCGACACGCTAGCGATGGCCCGTGAACGCCATCCTGGCCAACGTAATAGCCTTGATGCGTTGTGCAAGCGATACGGCGTAGATAATTCGGGCCGAGAATTACATGGCGCTTTGCTCGATGCCGAGATTCTGGCGGACGTTTACCTGACGATGACCGGCGGTCAGACCAGCTTGTCCCTTGCGGGCAACGCAACTGACGGCAATGGTTCAGGCGAAGGGTCTGGCAATACCGCCACAGAGATCCGTCGCTTGCCCAGTGATCGACGGCCTTCGCGCGTGATTCTGGCCAGCGACAGCGATATCGCTGAGCACGATATACGAATGGCTGCCATTGCTAAGTCTGCCGGAGCGCCCGCGCTATGGGTTCAATTGCTTGAGGCGCAAGCGACGATTCATTAGCCGCAGTTTTTATCAACCTCAGTCAGAGGTGCAATGACCGAAACTAACCCTGCACTGTCTATTCGCGTTGCGGATGAGTGCTTTGAGGATTACATCCTCAACAGTGAGTTCACCTTTACCGTCAGCGGCTACGCGCTTGCTCAGATTGGGCAGCGCGTCGAGCGCTGGGAGGTCGAACCGGTCTCGCCTTACCTCAAGAATTATGGGATAGACGCCCAAGAGTTCGATTGCTATCGGCATGGCCCTGAAAATACCGTATTGGTGGCTTGGTTAGGGGAGCAGGCAGTTGGCCATATGGTGCTCAGTACTCACTGGAACGGTTTTGCTCATGTCGATGAATTGGCAGTCGATGCGTCTGCCCGACGTACTGGCGTCGCCCGGTCGTTGCTTGAAGTCGCGCAATTCTGGAGTCGCAAGCGTAACTTGCCGGGCATCATGCTTGAAACACAAAACAACAACTTGGCCGCGTGCAAGCTTTATGAGCGTTGCGGATACACAGTGGGCGGAATTGACCACCTGCTTTACCGTGCCATTGATCCTGACACCCGGGAAACCGCGATTTTCTGGTATTTGATTTTTGAGTAATCGCAAGGCAATCAAAAACAAAGCCCGGTGTTGTGGATCACCTGAACTGCCGCTTGGCGTCGTTCCTTATTTTTCCGCATAAAAGCGAAAATGAAAGCAGAGCTTTTAAGCGGCGCGCAGGGAATCAGATCACAGCGTAATTGATAACCTGAATCAGGTGCGGGTCATTTTTACTTTGGACTGGAGCAATTCGAAGTCGTCCCCACCCAAGTGGGTAACTCGATCACCAATGGCCAAACGATATGTTGTGACTGGCTCCTTGCCGCTCGCCGCATCCGGCAGTGATTCCTGGAATTCATGCACCGAATAGACACGGCCTTCCGCGTCCCTTGCATGAAATTGTCCAACGAGAACTGAAGCCATTTGCTTTGTAACCTCTGAGATAACCGCTCAATTGCGCTGACATGCTAACACTGCGCGAAGACAGTCTACGCCCGCTTGTAAGGTAAGTCTGAAAGAACAAGCTCAGTGACTGCCTACTTGTCGATCAGACCGTCATTTGATCAGCGAGTTTTCTAAATCGAAAAAAATAGTCAGGGGATTAATTACTGCATCAAAAGACGTTTTTGCAGGGATATTCTGCGCGGTGTCGCAGCGCTCGGCATTGAAAACCAGACGAAGTGTGCTGCGTCATCTATAACTGAACCACCTCTAACCGATATGTGGAGATTTCCATGAGCCCGGTCTACAAAATTGCAGTCCTCGTGGGCAGCCTGAGAAGAGACTCGATCAACCGTAAGGTCGCACTTGCGCTGACCGAGTTGGCGCCGCAAGGCCTTGAACTGAAGATCATCGAGATAGGAAACTTGCCTTTATATAACGAAGACATCGATGCAGGTGATCCCCCGGCTGCTTATGTGACGTTTCGCCAGCAACTAATGGCGGCAGATGGGTTTCTGTTCGTAACCCCAGAATACAATCGCTCCGTGCCGGGAGTTTTGAAGAACGCCATTGACGTGGGCTCGCGTCCGTATGGCCAAAGCGCTTGGGGGGGCGCCAAACCCGGCGCGGTTGTTAGTGCGTCGCCGGGTGGTATTGGTGGATTCGGCGCCAATCATCATTTGCGTCAGTCACTGGTGTTCCTCAACGTACCGTGTATGCAGCAACCAGAAGCGTATTTGGGCAATGCCGGCAGCTTTTTCAACGAAGCGGGCACGTTGTCTGAAAATATCAAACCCTTCCTGCAAACCTTTATCGACGCATTTGCAGCCTGGGTAGTGGTGCATAAAAAGATGTGATTTTTAACGACTATGAATCGGGCGGTTAGCTTTATGTAACGCAGGCAATAGCGTCAGCCACGGTAAGTTTCTTCTTCACGTCTAGCCGCTTGCGGGGTCCACTTCCCGAGAAGCGGCGTCCACGAAGGAAGCTTGTCATGTCGTCCCGTTCAATCCTGGCCTCTAACCCCTCAGATTCACGCCCTTACTTTCATACCGAATCACTCAAGCAGCGATTCACTCAAGATGTCATGGATGCGCTTGTTGCCGAGCGCATTGATGAGGCCGAGGCCTCATGGTTACTAACGTTAGTGAACCCTCGCCCCACGCACCAAGGCTGGAATCCGCCGCGTTTGGACAGCCTGATAAAAACCGGCGGTTTACCCTCCAATCTTGAGCTGGCTGCTGCAGTGCAGATCAGCTATCCATCTGGTTACACCATCGTTTATCTGAACACCTTGTTGTATGGCCTAGAGCGATTCGATGATCGCGAGCAACTGCTAGCCACTTTATTACAACGTTTCGGTTCGAGAACCGATGAGGTGCCAACCTTTGAAGATGCCGTCATTGAGCGGCCGTTGTTCGAACACAGAATGTTCGAAATCATCGATCACCAAGTTGAAAAAATCGAAGAGCTCGCCCAGCATTTGGGGCAGTTGCCTTCGCTGCATGCGGCATTGAAGCACGGCTTGCAACAAGCGTTCGTGACGGCAATGCCCGACATGGTTATTGATCCATCGACCCATCTTTTACAGATAGTGCAGGCCCCCGCGTCGGCGAAATCGGAACAATACATCGCTGGGGAGCAAAACCTCATGGCAGCGGTGCTGGATGATTTCTGTGGTGTTCCATTGCTCAATGGCAGCGAGCGACGTTATATCGATTTGGTTGGTAAAACCCTTGATGACGTTCAAGCACAACCGTTCCGGCAAGCATTGGTCAATACGATCCAGGGGCTGTCGGCAACGTTCGAAACTCAATTAGGTAAATTTTGGTGGTCGCCCGTTGGTAAGGGCCAGACGCGTCGTGAATATGTTGCTGACGCTCTGGCGGATGCTTTTCGTCAACAGCTGTATGCGCGCAGGCACGATGCATTTCTAAGCGCTCATGATTTTCGGCGAATCAGCATGCTCCTTGATCCGCATCTAATACATTGGGGCGATGGCGGACCCATATCAGTCGTAAAGCTTGCGTTTTCAGACGGTAACCAACGACGTTCAACGCTTGCCGGCGTGTTTGTGCTTGAGTCCGTCGTGCCTTCACTGCCGGAGTTAATTGTGTATTCGGCGGAAAAAGGATTGCGTCGGTTCCGTGATCGACTCGAACTCTGGAACCATTTTTCAACCCCCCAGGGGTGTGCTGAGCTGCTGAAGTATCTGCCGTTGCAAGACCATGCCTGGGTCAACGCCAAGCAGCGTTGGGCGTTGGAATTTGACGTCATTGATAGGGGCGAGCCGTTTTGGGCTTTCGTCGATTCGATCATCTCTCTGCAAAACAGTAATTTATTGTATGCACTTAAGCAGCCTCGGCTAAACCCCAGCCAAATCGTAGTGATGATCGACGATGCGTTGGACGTTCGTCATCTGATCGATCAGCGTCTGATCCGACTGGGAAGTCGTGATCGGTGGCATGAGGGACCGGCTACTTTCGATGAAACCTGGCGAACAACGCTATCTTCGCTACCCGCAGCCGCGGCTTCTGATGCAGGGGGGAGTGAGGCCGTTTCAAGTATGTCGTCATGGATAGAGCTGATACGGCTGCTCGACGACGGTACCGCACGAATGTGGAAAGCGCAGCCCAAGGTTGCAGAGTGTGCCAGGGCAGTATTGAACAAGCAGTTGGCTGTAATAGGCGAAGGTCATCTGGATGCTGGCAATGTCCAGGTGCAGTTGCTGGAACCGCAGCGGGTGTCGACGATGAATACCACCCCGCCGAGCCAGACTAATGTCGACCTTGTTACGTTACTGCTTGAGCGTGCCAGTGGACATCGCCGCGTCGATATTTCCGCCCACAGTCAGATTCTGATCACGCCGGAAACCTTGGTGCCGCCCGACAACGTTGTTCGGCTGACACCCCAGTTACTCAATTATGTGCTTGATCGCGCCAAGTCACAGCTTTTACCTGCTCTGACTTATCAGACTCAACAATTCGATGCACAGTACCTTCGCCGCGGTGACCGCGAACTGTTTCCCGCTGGGCTCTCTCGTCATATTTGGAGTGTCTTGTTACGTACTGAGCTGGATCTGGCCAGGCGTCTGGACACCTCTGATGTAGACGTTTGTGACGCCTTCGAGCAAGCGCTGAACTTTCCCGTGCGCAGTTTGCGCGGTACGTTCGGGAACGATGCCGTCGAAGTTCACAGCGTGTGGTTGACCTATAAACAGAACGTTCCTGCGGTGCAAATGACCAATGTTTTCGTGGTGCAACAGCCTCTGCGCACGAACAGTAAGCTGCTGTTCTGGGCACCTTCTCAGGGAATGCGTGTGCTCGACTCTGTTGCAGCACTTAAACTGGCTTTGATTGCTAGCCTCAGAAGTTGTGAGCAACGTGAGGATTGGCTGGATTTTTTTCCTGAGCTGGAGAAAAGGACTGTTCGCAAACAACTTGAGCTTCCCGAGGAGGCTCTGCTTTCAATTGATCTGCGTCAGATCGATGGGGATTTTATTACTCACCTGCAAACGGTTGAACTCAATCGCCGAGTTCAAGGCGTGGCGCACGCCTTTCAATTTGGTTCGCGGTGCGGGGTCGACGCAAAACTGTTCGGCAACCTCATCGCCGCCGCTCAGGCTGAAGAGTTGACAGGTGTAGCGTATGAACTCTTATCGGCGAGAATTCAGAGTGTGTTATTTGGAGCACGTTTGCCCGCCTGGTTAAAAAATGCCTCGGCGCAGGACTTGGATAAGTATGCAGAAGTGCTAATGGATTTCGCTCAGATCAGTATCTCGGAACATGGCTTTTTATTCGGTATTCCATACCTGAACGGGTTCGCTCGCGAACAAGTCATCAAGCAGTTGCAGGCCGATTTCCCCGATCAGTCATTCGATCCCAATCTTTTGCAAGTTACCCTCACGCGGTATGTCGGCGCTCCAACGGGTCCGGGTCAGACGCCGTCTTTTCTCCCGGCAGCAACGGACACCAAAACTGAAAGTTTGACTGCCTTTGCGTTGAATCATTTTGCATACGTGCAGGGTGCAACGCTGAGCCTAAGTTCCACTCAAAATGATCAGGCCTCTACACTGTTGACCCCTACTTATCTTAGAACGTTGATACGCACATTAGATGTAGGGGCCAAATTTCAACAATTACTGGCGCAAAAACTCGACAGCAGCGGGCTGGATTACCCTATCCGCAAAGCGCTTTTTCTCAAACAGTGGCCTGCGATGATGATCGAATTGGCATTCCAAAAAAAACTAGAGGGTCCACTCACTTCTCGCGCTTATGACTACATTGAAGCCTTGATGAATATGCCCGATCACCTTGCACAGCAGCCGGTACATGGGGAGGCAATAGCCCTGTATCCGTTGCAGCTGATAGCTAAAGCCGGGGCTGTGGTAGATACAATTCCAGGGTTTTATGTCATTGCTCCAAAGGACCCAGCCATAGGGCCGGTCATTCTCTATTCGGTTTTGAATTCGCAGTTTTGCTTTAAGGAATACGTTGACCGCGACAGTTTGTTAAACGACATCCGAAAATCAAGCAACTTGCAATCACAGGTGATGCAGCGTGTTTCAGCTGACGCGCAGGCGCGTTATGGGCATCACAGCTTCAACCTGCCCCCGCTCTGGAGTGTCGAATTTTACGTAGACTTTCCAATGTTTTCGTTAGGCCCAGTGGCGCTCAACTACGAACCCATACAAGGCAATATTCTGACGTATCTGTTTGAAGACACCGTGGGATTACTCAAGCAAGTTGCAAAACAACAGACGGTAACCACAGCACAGGCTGATTGGGAATCGTTCACCTACCTAATGACGCTCGGTGTCGAGCAGATGCTGATTTTCTTACCGGGTGAGCTCGGTGAGATGATAGCTGCCTGGCAAAGTCTCTTGTTTTTGGAGTCATCGGCGGCCTCGGTTGCGAGTCAAAATTGGGGTCAGGCATTGGGCGAATTCACCGTTGCCTTGTCGATTTTGGCGCTGACAAAGCAGTCTGTGGCAGAAGCGGCAGAGTTCAAGCGTCCTGTGACTTTTCGGTTAAGCAGGTTGGTTTCTCTGCCTGAATATTCATGGCAAAACACCCAGTTACCTGCGCAAGTAAAACGACGGTTACAGGCATTCGAAGCGTCGGAGATCGCACTCGGTGATTTGTTGAAGGATGAACTGCTCAACGTCTATCAGGCCCCGATGACGCTTAAAAGTTACGCGGCAGTGGCTGGCAAGGTTTACGAGGTACACAGGGACGGAGATGTCTGGCACATCATCAAAGGTGACAAAGTTGGTCCAAACCTCCGGCTTAATCAGGACCTGAAATGGGAGCTTAATATCCATTGGGGGCTAAAAGGAGGGGGAGGCAACCTGACTCGCATAAAGTCTCCCACCGGATTTACGGTCGATCAGGTTAACAGTTTGGTCGATGAGGAGTTTTCCGTACTGGCAACCGGAATGCCTCAGATACGGCAGTCGTATCGAGAACGCGCGCGACAGATTGGTCGCGCCCATTTACAAGCTAAACGCTACGTTGAAACGTGTTTGGATAATCTGAGCATACCTGGAACTGGCCTGACGCTGCATCCGAAGACGAATCAAATCCTCACTGTTTTTTTTGGTGTGCAAACACCCAGCGCAGAGCTGGTAGGCGCAATCAAAAAATCGGTGACGGGGTTGTTTAATTCAGTGATGGACGCATCGCTAGCCCCTTACTCGTCTCCCCGGTTTGTCATTGGATTGAATCGGATAGGAAATGAAACCACCGTTGCGTTCACGCTTAAACAAGATCCACTTCTTCGTATCTACCTGAGTGAGCTGTTCTTTCGGCCGCCACTTTATCAACTCAAGACTCCGGTTTTTGGAAGTCCCAGCTTCGAGTTGACCACTCATTCCCGAGCAGCCACGGTCATCCATGAGCTTTCTCACCTGAGTAACGATACGTTCGATATTGCGTATTTGGAGTCCACGGCGCCTTTCCTTGACTTGATGGCCGACGACACGCCCACCCTCGTTCAACTCAAGGCGGACGTGGAAGAAATGCAGCAACGTTTCCTTTCGCATCAGACGCCTATTATTCAGTTGTTCAAGCATTTTAAAAATGGTCGATGGGAAGACCTCAATGACGACCCAGGGGAGGGCAAAGTGTTCATTTTGGGTGTGACCGGAAAGGAGAACCTGGTAGAAGCTCGAGTGGAGTTTCTGGCCAACGACGAAATGCGTGGGAAGATTTTGCTGAACAATGCTGACTCGTTGACGCTGTTGATCATGCTGCTGGGCCGGGACAGTTTTATGCCCTGATGCACGTGCCTACACCCAGATGAAACCTCGTTGAAACACGAGCCGCTTTTAAGCGGCTCGACCGTCTGGGATCTCAGAGGGAGTAGTGACGCAACTCACGGGCAATCACGAGTCGTTGGATTTCGCTGGATCCTTCGTATATCTGCGTAATTCGTGCATCACGGTAGTAGCGCTCCACCGGATAATCTTCCAGGTAGCCGTAACCGCCATGGATCTGCACGGCTTTGGAACAGACTTTCTCGGCCATTTCCGAAGCAAACAGTTTGGCTTGGGACGCTTCTGATAAGCAGGGTTTTCCGGCAGTGCGCAGGCGCGCTGCGTGCAAGATCAGCAAGCGTGACGCGTTCAATTGGGTATGCATATCGGCGAGCATATTGGCGATGCTTTGATGCTCGATAATCGGCTTGTCGAATTGCACCCGCTCGCGTGCATAGGCCAATGCGGCTTCAAACGCGGCACGGGCGATGCCCAATGCCTGGGCGGCGATGCCAATGCGCCCACCTTCAAGGTTGGACAGGGCAATGCTCAGTCCTTTACCGCGCTCGCCGAGCAAGTTGGCAGCGGGAATCCTGCAGTCATTCAACGTGACGGCGCAGGTGTCGGACGCGCGAATGCCCATTTTGTGTTCGGTACGATTAACAATAAATCCAGGTGTGTCGGTGGGCACCAGAAACGCCGACAGGCCTTTCTTGCCCAACTCCGGGTCAGTCACCGCAAACACAATGGCCAGCTTGGCACGCTTGCCATTGCTGACGAACTGTTTGGCCCCGTTGATGACCCAGTGGCCCTCGTGCAGTTCGGCGCGGGTGCGCAGGTTATGCGCTTCAGAACCAGCCTGCGGTTCGGTCAGGCAGAAACAACCAATCGCCTGACCGCTGGTCAATGCCGGTAACCAAGTCTGTTTTTGGGCCTCAGTGCCGTAGTTGAGCACGGGGCCACATCCCACTGAATTATGGATGCTCATCAATGCGCCAGTGGCGCCGTCGCCCGCAGAAATTTCCTCTACGGCCAGCGCATAGGCTACGTAATCGAGGTACGTGCCGCCCCATGCTTCGGGAACCACCATTCCCAGCAAGCCCAATTCACCCATAGTGGCAACCAACTTATCGTCGATCCAGCCGGCTTTCTCCCACGCTTGGGCGTGGGGCGCGATTTCATTGCGGGCAAAGTCGCGCGCCATGTCGCGAATCATCACTTGCTCTTCGGTCAGCTCAAGATCGTGCATCGCGTCAGTCCCCTTGTTCGATGAAGAAGCGTTCGACGTGCTTGGCAGTCAATGCCTGCAAGGTGGGCGGGTTCCACTTCGGTTGTTTGTCCTTGTCGATGATCATCGCGCGCACGCCCTCAATCAGGTCGCCATGTTCGAACCACAAACTGTCCAGATGCAATTCCATTTCAAAACACGCTTCCAGTGGCAGACGACGTCCGCGACGCAGCAGTGCCAGCGTTACCGCCATCGCCAACGGTGATCGGCTTTTCATTAAATTGGCGGTTTGTAAAGCCCACGCGTGACTATTGGCCACGGTGACTTCGCGTAACTGCTCGACAATGCTCGGAATATCGGGCAGGCCAAAAAAGTGATCGATAACGGGGCGCAGCTTTTGCAGTGGCGCATCAGGCAACTGCTGCACTGCCATTTTTGCCAGCAGGCTTTGCAAGTCTTTGAGGGCATTGCCGCTCCATGGCAGGCGGTCCAGCTCCTTGTCCAGTCGCGGCAATAATTCGCTGTCCACCTGCCAGTCAGCCAGCCCGCAGTACAGCGCATCCGCTGCGCTGATTTGTACTCCGGTTACGCCGAGATAGATGCCCAATTCACCCGGTAGGCGAGGGAGAAAATAACTGCCGCCTACGTCCGGAAAATTACCGATTGATACCTGTGGCATCGCCAATCGGCTGCGCTCGGTGACCACTCGCAGATCGGCGCTCTGGGCCAAGCCTAATCCACCGCCCAAAACATAGCCGTCCATGAGCGCAAGCACTGGTTTGCGGTAATGATGAAGCGTCAAGGCGAGGGCGTATTCTTCGAAGAAAAAGTCCAAATGAACCGTTAGACCATTCTTATAGCTGTCGTACAGCGAACGAACATCGCCACCTGTGCAAAACGCCTTGTTGCCGCAGCCGCGCAACACGACAGCGACGATTTGCTCATCTAGGACCCATTGATCGAGTTGCACTTGCAGCGTGCGAACCATTTTCAGGTTGATGGCGTTCATGCCAGCGGGCCGATTGAGGGTCAAATGACCGATCTGATTTCTGACGCTGACCAATACGGCGTCGGGGTCGTGAATCAGGGGTAATAAAATCTCGCTGCTCATTCACTGTATACCTGCATCTTTATTGTTCTGGTTCTCGCAGGGGGCGAGAAACACTGGCCGGATCCTGCCAGTGCGGTATGGCGGGCCGAGTTCGAGAGCAGGATCAGCTCAATGCAGCAGATTATTAAACAGAATATCAATAAGGCTTTTTAGCGGCTCGGTGCTGCGCTGAGCCTTTCCTATCAACACTGCACCTTGCAGGGAAGAAACAATGAATAACGCGGTATGTTCGCACTCGAACCCATCATGCAACTCCCCGGCGGCCACCGCTTGCTTAAGGCAGTCAGCGATGTTGTCCTGCAACGAAGCGAATATTTCTACCAGCCGATTACGGATGATGTCGCTATGTTCACTGGTTTCAGCGGCGAGGTTACCGTATAGGCATCCCATTTTAAGGCAACCGTTTTCAAGCGTTTGTTGATGAAAATCAAAAAAACTACGCAACCGTGCCAAGGGTAAAAGCGAGGCGTTGCGCAAGGTCCGATCAAGCACCACATGCGTGTTCACGGCATAAAGATCGAGAATCTCCAGACCAAAAAGCTCTTTGGAGATGAAGTGGTTGGTAAATGAACCTTGAGGTACGCCCGCCGCTTGCACAATGTCCCGCACGCTAGCGCCAGCGAATCCGCGTTCATGTACGACCTTAAGGCCTTCGGTCAGTAATTTGTCGCGATGTGTTGGTTTAGCCATGGCTCGATAATCTGCTCATACACCGTTGCAATCCATTCATGGGCTGGAGAATAGATTACCCACTGTAAACGGTGGAGCCCCCAGATACTAATGCCGATAGGATCGGAACACTGGCCTATATTTTGTCGAAAAGCTGGCTCGGCTACACAGTCTTCTTCAGGGCGCCAACTTGGCGAAGAGTTTCACGCGACGCGTGTCAGATGCGCAGCCTCTTCAAAAAAGTTGGCTTCTACAGAAGAATAGAGACTCGAGTGTTACGCTTTCAAACTGAATAACGCCACCTGCGGCTCATCACTCACCCAGAAGTCATCCACTGACCAACCTGCGCTTGCGGCGAGGGCGGTAAACGATTCGACGGTAAATTTGTGGGAGTTCTCAGTGTGCAGGCGCTCTCCAGCGGCGAAGTGGAAGGTATGCCCAGCAACTTTGACCACTTGTTCATTCTGGCTGACCAGATGCATCTCCATGCGCTCGTCGACTTCGTTCCACAGTGCCAAGTGCTCAAATGCGTCAACGTTAAAGTTGCCGTCGAGTTCACGGTTGATGCGGGTCAACAGGTTTTTGTTGAAACGGCCTGTGACTCCCTCGGCATCGTCATACGCGGCCACCAAGATATCGGCGTTCTTGACCAAATCTACACCGACAATGAAGTGTGCCCCTTTACCCAGCAGCGCATGGGCAGAGCGCAGAAACGTCACTGCCTGTGGGTGAGTAAAGTTGCCGATGGTTGAGCCGGGGAAGAACCCCACGCAGGTATGCCCAACGACCTCAGCAGGAAGTTGCATCGCTCGACTAAAATCATCGATTTGTGGAGCTACGTTCAGTGCGGGGTAGTTCTTTTTCAACAGTGCCGCAGCTTTCTTCAAAGCGTTGGCGCTGATGTCGATGGGCACGTAAACAGCGATTTGTGGCGCCGAATCGAGCAAAAGCCGGGTTTTTTCACTGGCACCGCTGCCAAATTCTACTAATGCCGCACCCGCTGGAATCAGTGCAGCGATCTGCTGCGCGACGTTGGCCAGAAGGCCCGTTTCGGCCCGAGTCGGGTAATATTCGGCGGTCTGGCAAATGGCTTCAAATAGTTCTGAGCCTGCCGCGTCATAGAAATATTTTGGCGAAAGATTTTTCACGGGAGCCGACAATCCGGTTACTACGTCGCGGGCAAACTCGCTGTCGTGACTGTTGACTACCCCAGGTTGGCGCTTATCGCGGGCCAGGCGCAGGCCGGAAAACATCCAGCGCTTGTCCGGGCCGAAAAAATTGCGGTATGTGGTGCGGCAATGGCCCGGGGTGGTAATGCTGGCACCGCCGCGCAATACCATTACATTCACCATGAATTTGCCGTTGTATTCACCCACTGCGCTGTCAGCTGGCCGGAACCCTGGATAGGCGCTGTATGCGCTTTGCGTCCATTGCCATGCCACATCGTCGACTTGCTCCAGCAAGCCAGCTTCAGCGGCAGCTTCCCATTCAGCTTCGGTAGGAAGGCGCGCATCTGCCCAATGGGCGAAAGCCGCCGCTTCGTAATAGCTGATACTAATCACCGGGGCCGCAGGGTCAATTGCTTCCAGCCCGCGCAAGGTCATGTGCTTCCAACCCTGTTCATCGTGCTGCCAATACACCGGCGAGTTCCAGCCCTCGGACTGAACCGTTGCCCAACCGTCTGACAGCCAAAGCCCGACCTTGCTGTAACCGCCGTCTGCCATGAACGCTAGCCATTCGCCGTTAGTCACCAATCGATCACTGATTTCGAACGACTGGAGGAACGTGGTGTGTCGCGGGCCCTCATTGTCGAATGCGAACCCTTTGCCCTTATGGCCGATTTCAGTCAAGCCGCCTTTAAGGGGTTTGAACTGACCACGACGCCCAGACACATCTTTCGCCCAGCGCGGGTCATAAGCGGGTTTGAGCGAAGAAACGCTGAACAGGTGCAGGATGTCCATAAGCAACAGTTCTTGATGCTGCTCTTCGTGAGACAGGCCTAACTCGATCAAGTCCGACATCGATTTATTCAGCGGTGACTGCAACAGGATGCACATGTGTGCGTCGACGTACTTGCGGTAGTCCACTATCTGATCCACGGTTGGACGTGTCATCAACCCACGGTGGGGGCGCGGCTGGCGCGGGCCAATGGCTTCGTAATACGAGTTGAACAGGTACGCGAACGTCGGGTCGAAGGGGCGGTAGTCCGCCATGTTTTCACGCAGTAGGAAGGTTTCAAAAAACCAGCTGGTATGAGCAATGTGCCATTTGGCGGGGCTTGCGTCCGGCATAGACTGAACGACCATGTCCTCGGCGCTGAGCGGTTCGATCAGGCTCTCGGTCCTGCATCGAGTGGTCAGATAGCGCTTGAGTAATGCGTTACTGTCGGGGGCGTCGCGTAGCTCGCTTGAGGTGCTGGTCATCAGGTTTTTCTCTCCGGTGAATCCGTCTTTCAGCGAGTCTGCTGATCCTTTGCCATTTCCAAAGGATGCAGGGCCTATTACGTTCTATTCATGACCGGGTCGAGGCGGAGTACCTATGCACCCCGTCCCGGCCCGAAAAGCGATAACGCGTTACGGCTCAAAAGCGTTTGGTTTTACCTTACGCGGCGTCTACCTCGAAGGTTACCTTGTCGGTGTAAAAGGCTACGTGTTCCTTTATTTCAGCCACCGATGGAAAGGGCTCATCATAGGTCCACACTGCGTTTAGAGCCGTTTTGCCGTCAGCGTTCAGGCTGTAGTAATGAGCTTCACCTTTGTATGGGCAATGGGTTTGATGTTCGGTGCGTGTGTAACGTTCAGCCCGAATATCGGATCGAGGAATATAAAAAACCGCTGGGTAATTAGCTTCTTGGAGTTTCACGGCGTTTTCGGTCTGCGCAACGACTACATCTTGGAACTTGACCGTGACACGCCCCTTAACAGGAGAGAGGGTAATAGGGTGATCGGGACCGGGAGTTTTCATGGGGATCTGACCTTATCAATGGGATGGCTTGGAAAAGCGTAGACGATCACTGCACAAGATATGGACGATCGTATTTTGATACCAAGCTGCCAAACGCCTGAGCGCTGGTTAAACGGTTTCAGGCCAGCAGGACCATTAGTCCACCTTGACGATCCAACGCGGCCAGATCATCGAAGCCGCCGATGTGATGATCGCCGATGAAAATCTGCGGCACACTGCGGCGGCCGCTCAGAGCCGTCATTTCCTTGCGTCGGACGGAATCGAATTCGATATTAAACTCCTGTACCTCCACGCCCTTGCTGGCAAGCAAGGATTTAGCGTTCCGGCAGTAGGGGCAGGTGCTAGTCGTATACATAGTCACGGTAGTCATGAAACGAACCTCTCGGAATCAAAAAGTCAGGCGCGGAGCTCCAGAATCAATTCATGATAGAGCGGTTAGCTCTGTTCTCGGGTGCAAAGGCTCGCTGGTTTGCGACAGATCGTCTAAATCGTGAGTTTCTCAGACGTTAGCGCCCGTTATCAGAACGGGCGTAAAGGCAGAAATTTTCCGTCAAGCGTGATGACCGCGCGGGAACCGCCTTCAGGGTCTTCAACTTTTTTTATGTCCAGTTTGAAGTTGATCGCGCTGATGATGCCGTCGCCGAATTGTTCATGAACCAGCGCTTTTAATGTGGTGCCGTAGATTTGAATCATTTCATAAAAGCGGTAGATGGTCGGGTCGGTTGGAACGCCGCCAGCAATGCTGCCCCGCAACGGAATAATTTGCAGACGAGCAATGGCGTCATCATCAAGGCCCAAGCGTGCCCCGACTATTTTTGCAGCGTCTTCTGGCAATGGATGTTGGCCCAGGATTGCTGCCGTGACGTAAGCCAAACTCAGGCCAGTGCCGTCGGTAAGGTCCTGCCATGACAGATTTTTGCGAGCTTTTATCGCCAGGATGTCTGTTGTCAGGGCCAACGTTGGGTCTTGATACGCATGTGACTGTTGCATGGGAATAACTCCGTTAGCGTTAAGGTACGCAGTAGGGTTTGGGCGGATCATGAGCGGGTACAGCAGTTAATTCCAAGACGCATATACAATCTGCACGATAAGTTCTGACTATAAGAGGCTTGCCGGGCTGCAGGACCGCTTCGCGCTCCATCGCAAGCAAGCCTACTCTCGCAAGTTTTACTCCCCCGAAGGCCTCCAGGTTTTCAACAGCAGCGCGTTGCTGACCACCGAGACGCTAGATAAGGCCATGGCGGCGCCGGCGATGACCGGATTAAGGAAACCGAACGCTGCCAATGGAATGCCGACCATGTTGAAGACGAATGCCCAGAACAGATTTTGCCGAATCTTCGCGTAGGTCTTGCGACTGATGTCCAGTGCAGCGGGGATCAGTAACGGGTCGCCGCGCATCAGGGTGATGCCCGCAGTGTGCATCGCGACATCGGTGCCCCCGCCCATCGCAATGCCGACATCGGCAGCGGCCAGGGCCGGGGCATCGTTGATGCCGTCGCCAACCATAGCGACCACTCTGGTTTTTTTCAGTTCAATCACCATGGCTGCCTTGTCTGCGGGCAGAACTTGTGCGTGCACATCGGCGATGCCCAGGGCTTGAGCCACCCATCGGGCACTGCCTTGATTATCGCCCGTTAACAGGTGGCTACTGATGTGTCGCGCAGTCAGTTGTTTGATGGCTTGATCGGCCCCAGGCTTGAGCGTGTCACCAAAAGCAAATAGCCCCAGTAACGAGGGTAGCGGCCCAATCTCAATCAACCAGGACAACGTTTGACCCTCGGACTCCCATGCCTGCGCATCGGCTGCCATCCCCGCCATGTCGAGACCGTTCTCTTGCAAGATCCGGTGGCTGCCCAAAGCCAATGATCTTCCGTCCACCGTGCCGGTGATGCCCCGTCCCGTCAAAGACTGGCTAGCCGTCACTGACGCGACAGATAAATGCTGCTCTTTACATGCGTCCAGAACAGCTTTAGCCAAGGGGTGCTCACTGCCCAGTTGCAGCGCGCCGGCCCATTGCAGCAACTGTTGTTGATTACCATCCACCGCAGATACATGGCTGATACGCGGTTTGCCCGAGGTTAAGGTGCCAGTCTTGTCGAGAACCACGGCCGTCACCTCATGGGCGCGTTCCAGAGATTCAGCGTCTTTGATTAGAATGCCAAAGCGTGCAGCAACGCCCGTCCCAGCCATGATCGCAGTGGGGGTCGCTAATCCCAGTGCACAAGGGCAGGCAATGACCAGCACCGCCACCGCATTGATTAGCGCAACTTCTACGGGAACGCCGACCCATAACCACCCCAGTAGGGTCACGACAGCGATCAGCAGTACTACTGGGACGAAGACCTCACTGACTCTGTCCACCAGCTTCTGGATCGGTGCTTTTGCCGCTTGAGCATCCTCCACCAGACGAATAATTCGTGACAATACTGATTCGGCGCCGATGGCGGTTGTTTTGACGTGCAGCCGACCTTCGCCATTAATTGCGCCGCCGGTCACTTTATCCCCAGGCTGTTTGAACACCGGCAGGCTCTCGCCGCTGATCAGAGCCTCGTCGGCGTGGCTTTGGCCTTCGATCACCTCACCGTCCACCGGAAAACGCTCACCGGGTTTGACCGACACCACGTCGTTCAAGCGCAGGGCGCTGATGGCTACGTCCCGTTCCTGGCCATCGACTATCTGTATTGCGCGCTCTGGACGCAGCGCTTCAAGGGCGCGGATAGCCCCGGCGGTTTGTCGTTTAGCGCGGCTTTCCAGGTATTTGCCCAGCAGCACTAAGGCGATCACCACCGCCGACGCTTCGAAATACAGATGCGGCATGTTGCCAGCTGAAGTCTTTGCCCATTCGTACACGCTCAGCCCGTAACCGGCACTGGTACCCAATGCGACCAATAGGTCCATGTTCCCGGACCTGGCCCGAACGGCTTTCCATGCGGCAATATAAAATCGGGCACCGAAAACAAATTGTACGGGGGTAGCCAAGGCAAATTGCATCCATGGGGCCAACATCCAATGCACCCCAAACGGTTGCAACAGCATCGGAACCACCAGTGGCACTGCCAAGATAATGGCCAGCAGCAGGATTAGCCGTTCGGTGTGCAGGTGTTTTTGCTGCTGCTTCAAGGTGGTCTGTCGGTCTTCGATGGGGCGTGCGCTGTAGCCGGCATCATCGACCGCGGCGATCAATGCAGCCAGGTCAGTGGGCCCGACCAGTTCAATCCGGGCGCGCTCGGTTGCGAGGTTAACGCTAGCACTCTTAACCCCTGCGACTTTGTTCAGCGCCCGTTCGACACGCCCCGAACAAGAGGCACAGGTCATGCCTGAAATAGAAAGGTTGGCGGTAGTGGACGCGATCATCACTGGGGCTCCATGGGTGATTTGACCCACAGCATCAACCTTGCCATCAGGTTAAGGTCAAGCGCCTTTTTTTTCGATTGATGAAGAGGGATCGTTACCAAGTCAGGTCAGAACCGGGTCATCGGTACTTCCATGGGTGAGCACGCCACCAGCCAGAGCGGCGACGTAACACCGGACTGGGCTGATGACGATAGAGGCAAGGCAAAGCATTCAAAAAATCTGAGTAAATAACCAGTACAGCGAACCGGATAGCACCATCGCCGCTGGCAGCGTCAACACCCACGCCATCGCCAAGTTGCGCAGGGTACGCATTTGCAGCCCAGAACCGTTGGCGACCATAGCCCCAGCCACACCCGACGACAGAACGTGGGTAGTTGAAACCGGCAGCCCATACATGTCCGCTGCACCGATGGTAACCATTGCCACCAGCTCTGCCGAAGCGCCCTGTGCGTAGGTCAGGTGGGTTTTGCCGATCTTCTCGCCGACGGTCACGACGATCCGCTTCCAGCCCACCATGGTTCCGAGGCCCAGTGCCACAGCCACTGCGATTTTGACCCACAGCGGTATGAACCGCGTAGCAGTGTCGATCTGCGCCTTAAACTGTTGCAACTTGGCCTGGGTATCAGCGTCGAAATTCCCGACTTTGTTCGCGGTGATCAAGCGAATCGTTTCTGATGTCAAGTACATGTCATTTCGTACGTTGGCCGTAGCTTCGGCGGGCACTTTCGAAAGCGAACCGTAATCGCCCACCTGAATGCCGATTTTGCCGGTCATGGCTGCAAGGGCCGGGATCAGCGTCGGCGTGGCCTGTTTAGTGCGCACGTAAGTCGTCAGCTCTAGGCGCGGATCGGCCGGGGCTGGCTGGGTAACACTTTTGTTTAATGCCTGTTGCGTGACCTGGGCCACTGCCGCGAACTGCACCGACTGATCAGCCGGCATCGCGCGGTTAAGTGCATAGGCCATGGGCAAGGTGCCGACCAAGATCAACATAATCAGGCCCATGCCTTTTTGCCCATCGTTGGACCCGTGGGCGAACGACACTCCGGTGCAGGTCAGAATCAACAGGCCTCGAATCCACAGGGGAGGCGGGGCGCTGCCTTCTGGTGCCCTATACAAAGCTCGGTTCTTGATAAATATGCGCATCACCACCAACAGCAATGCGGCGAACGCAAAGCCAATCAAGGGCGATAGCAGCAGCGAATAGCCGATTTTGATTGCTTGGCTCCAATCGACCCCGCTGGTGCCGTCGCGACCATGCATCAGGGCATTGGACACGCCGACGCCGATGATTGATCCGATTAAGGTGTGCGATGAAGAAGCTGGCAGCCCAAGCCACCATGTGCCCAAATTCCACAATATTGCCGCAATCAATAATGCGAAAATCATCGCAAAGCCGGCCGATGAACCCACCTGCAAAATCAGCTCTACCGGCAGTAATGCAATGATGCCGAATGCCACTGCGCCGCTTGAGGTCAGCACACCAAGAAAGTTGAAGCAACCGGACCAGGCCACCGCGAAATTGGGCGGCAGTGAATGGGTGTAAATTACCGTCGCCACGGCATTGGCGGTGTCATGGAAACCGTTAACGAATTCAAATCCGAGCGCGATCAACAACGCGACGCCTAACAACAGAAATGGCGTCCAAGTGATTACCGCAGAGCCTACGTTATCGACGTCATGCATCAGGCTGTAGGCAGTAAATAACAAGCCGCAGCCGAGTATGGCAAAAAAAACAATCCAGGTGAGCAAGCTCGGTTTACGGTCTATTCGCAGTCTAGAGCCAGATGCTTGGAGCAGCGAATCCGGCGCCAAGGAATTGCTGGGCATGATGTGAAGTCCTGTTTATTGGAGTTCACCCTATGATCATTACAGAATGTGACAAACTTATGATAGCGCTGAGCAACTGGTTATGTGTCTTTCAGCTTCCAGCAACCAGGCGGGTGGACGGTTCAGCACGCGCATGAGTGAACCCGGCTCTAGCGCCAACAGCCGATGCAAGCGCACCAACACCCGACGCATTGCGCCCAGGTCGGCACGGTTATCGCTCAAACGAGATGACAGCTGCTCGCTGACCGGGAAGCGCCTGTCATGGTTACAGGCTTGCGATCCCGCATCATGGCGAGCGCTTCTTGCAGTCTTTACAGCTAAAGTCAGGCGCTCAGACGGGCCGTGACTTCATTCAACTGACCCGATAAACCGTGCAGGTTACGACTGGCCGTTTCAGTGCGTTTTACGTTGTCTTGGTTCGCGTTGGCGATTTGAGTAATTTCGGTCAAGTTGCGTGAAATGTCTTCGGCAACTGATGTTTGCTCTTCGGCGGCCGTGGCGATTTGCCGATTCATGTCACGGATCGCTTCCACCGCTTCGGTGATACGGCGCAACATCAGGCCAGCTTCGGTGACTTGCTGGACACTTTCCTCGCTCCGGGATTGACCGCTTTCAATAGCTTTCACCGCTTCGACGGCGCCAGTTTGCACGGTGCTGATGATGTGATTGATCTCCGCAGTCGAAGCGGCGGTGCGTTGCGCCAGACTGCGAACTTCGTCGGCGACTACGGCGAAACCACGTCCAGCGTCGCCTGCGCGTGCCGCTTCAATGGCCGCGTTCAGAGCCAGCAAGTTGGTTTGCTCGGCAATGCCGCGAATGACCTCAAGCACCTTGCTGATGCGGCCGCTGTCTGTTTCCAATTGGCGGATGACCAATGCAGTGTTGGAAATCTCCCCGCGCATATGAGTGATCGCAGAAATAGTAGTGCGCATGACCTGCTCGCCTTGTTGGGCACTATGGTCGGCTTGATCGGCGGCGGTGGCCGCTTGCGCAGCGTGGCGAGCCACTTCCTGAGCGGTGGCGGACATTTCATTCATCGCGGTGGCGACTTGATCGGTGCGGTCGAATTGCTCGGTAGTGCCCTGGGAGATCAACTGCGCAATCGCGTTTAGCTCGCCGCTGGCGCCGTCCAGGTCCGAAGCGCTACGTTTCAGGCTGCTGAAGGTGTCAGCCAGGAAGTCGCGCAGGGTATTGGCAGCAACCGCCAGGCGGCCCAATTCGTCTTGGCGTTCGGCATTGACCCGCTGACCAAATTGGCCTTGGCTGAGTTGGGCGACGTACTCGATCAGGCGCCGAATCGGGTCGATCAGGTTACGGTTCAAGAGCCACAGGCTCAGCAGGCCAATAATCAATCCTGACGCAAGCATGACCCCGATACCGAGCAAAATAATGCGGTTTGCGTCAGCACTGATCATCTCGGATCGCTGATTGCCCTGCGTTCGTAATTGGGCGACCAGCGTGCTCATTTGCTCGCTGGCAGCGCGGTCCATGCCTTTGACGGCGGTATCACCTACGGTCGGGTCGCCGTTGGCTGCGACAAACGCATCACGACCTTTCTGATAATTGGTCCCCAGTACACGATGGCTTTCGCGCAGCTGTTCAATACTGGATTTCAATTCAGGGTTGGCGCTGGTCTCGGTGATGAGTTGACCCAGAATGGCTTGCACCTGAACTTGGCGTTCGTCGAACTGGCCCCAGTATTTATTCAGGTCCGCAGGTTGCTTACCGCGCAATAGGACGTTCTTCCACTCCTGGACCTGAATCTTGAATTGAAGGTTGGCTTCATCGAGCAATTGCGACGTGTGCAGCGGTCCGTCGATCAGCGCTCTATAGTTATGCACGCTGGTGGACAGGAAGTGAAAGCATGCCAACGCGATCAATAAAGTCGCTAACAGGCTGCCGCCGAGCAACGCCAAAATCTGAGCTCTGAGGGATTTTTTCAAGAACATGGACGGTATCTCGTGGCTAGGGACGAAAGCATTCCGCGCCTGGAACGGCGCGCGATGATGACGTCCCTGTCCCTTCGAGTCTGGGGGGTGTCCCGTACTTGAAGGCTTATAAACAGAGAGTCGGCTGACGCCTGAAATTCTTGAACCCATTTGGATGGATGGGCTTTGATAGGGCCTAGGTATTCATATCATCGCCAGCGGTAGTTTGTGAATGGGCGCAGGCCAAGCATTCTCGATTGCATTCAGGTCGTCGTCGCTCAACACCCATTGCGCGGCCAAGGCGTTGAGGTGCAAGTGTTCAGCATCAACTGCTTTGGGGATGGCGATTACTCCCGGATGGCGTAAAACCCACGCCAGACAAATTTGCGCAGGCGTGGCGTTATATTGGGCGGCGATAGCCCGTAGCACCGGACTTTTCAACAAGCGCCCGCCTTGGGCAATCGGCGAGTAGGCCATTAGCGGCATGCCGTTCGCCTGGCTCCATGGCAACAGGTCAAACTCGATGCCGCGCTGTTCGATGTTGTACAGCACTTGGTTAGTGGCGCAGGCCGGGTCGTTGAGTTCCCTCAGATCAGAGACATCGAAATTGGACACCCCCCAGCGGCCAATTTTGCCCGCTTCGCGCAACCGCTCGAAGGCTTCGGCGGTTTCTTCGAGGGGGTACTGTCCGGGCCAGTGCAGTAAGTACAGATCGATGTAGTCGGTACCCAGCCGCTGCAGGCTCCGTTCGCACGCCGCCGGCAGGCCTTTGCGGCTGGAGTTGTGCGGGTACACCTTGCTGACCAAGTACACTTGGTCGCGCCGCCCGGCGATAGCCTCGCCGACGACTCTTTCAGCATCGCCTTCAGCGTACATCTCAGCGGTATCAATCAACGTCATGCCCAGTTCAATGCCCAGGCGCAGCGCGGCGACTTCGTCTTTTCGCTGGGAAGCGTCTTCGCCTATGTGCCAGGTGCCTTGGCCGATGACAGGAACCGATGAGCCAGCCAGATCGAGGGTTCGCATAAAACCTCCTGCTGATGAGTGATCATTGAATCGGGCAGCGGGATTGGGGAGTGGTTCAAAGTTTAAGCGTTTGGATGAGCGTTGGCTAAGGTCCTTGGACTTATCGCAGCCTTCGGCAGCGCCTACAAAAAACTGCTGCACACAACGCCAACTTCACTGATTACGCGCACTCTCCCAACCACCCCCCAACGCCAGGAACAAATCGATCTGGCCCATGGCGACTTGGGTATTGGCTGTCGCCAGTTGCGCCCGCACATCGGTGTAGGTACGGGTGGCTTGCAGGTCGGCGAGGAATGAAGCGCGTCCGGCGCGGAAGAAACGGTGTGTTTGTTCGGCGGCCTGTTGCGCCGATTGTTGCGCATCTGCCAAGGCGTCTCGGCGTTCCAGCAGGGCGGTGTATTGCGCCAGGCTGGTTTGGGTTTCGCGGATCGCATTCAACACGGTCCCGTCAAACCGCGCCAAGGCGGCCTGGGTCGAGGCTTCGGCTTCGTGAATGCGCGCCCGGGAACCATTCGACGGGACGGTCCAGCTCAGTAACGGGCCAAAGCCCCAACGGTTGGTGGCCTGCTTACCGAGGTCGTCGAGGATGCCTACGGTGCCAATCGTCGCGCCGATGCTGATGTCCGGGTACAACTCGCCCGTGGCCACGCCAATACCGGCCGTCGCAACGGCCAATCGACGTTCGGCCTGGCGCACATCGGGGCGACGTTTGAGCAATGCGGCGCCATCACCCACCGGCATGACTTGTGCGATGTGTGGCAGTTGGGCACAGGTCGCGACCCCAGCGGGCAACTGATCAAGGGGTTTGGCCAACAGCATCGACAGGCGGAACAGTCCAGTTTGGCGCGCGGCTGTGTAGCGGGGTAACTCTGCGCCCAAGGACTTGAACTGCGTTTGCGAACGGGTGACCTGGGTATCATCGCCACGGCCCGCGTCGCGAAGACGCTGGGTCAGCTTCAAGCTTTCGCGCTGCAAATCCAACGATTGCTGGGCGATGCCTTGTTCTTCATTGGCCGCGCAGACTTGGGCGTAGGCCCGCACTACATCGGCGACCAAGGTAATCCGCGCGGTGTCGGACGCAGCCTGGGTCGCATCGGCGTTGGCTTGGGCGGCCTCGATACCGCGTTGCAGGGTGCCGAACAGGTCGAATTGATAAGAGGTACTGATGCCAATGTCACCGACATTGGTCACCGGGACTTTTTCAGTCAGCAGATAAGCTTCCCCCGACTCCTGCAACCGTTGCGCCCCGAGTTTCACGCTGCTGTGGAAGCCGCCCGCAGCTTGGGCTTCTTGGACCTGCATGCGTGCCCGCGACAGATTGGCCGCCGCGACCCGCAGGTCGGTGTTGGTGGCCATGGCTTGCTGAATCAGCTGATTGAGGCGCTGATCCTGATACAGCCGCCACCAGTCTTGCGCGACCGGTGCCGAGATCACGTTGGCGCCTTCGCCCGCCAGTTCGCCCTGTATGTCCGGGCGATTGAGGGCGGCGTCTTTGGGCAGGTGGTAATCCGGGCCGACTACTTGGCAGGCCGACAACATCACGCTCAGCGCGAGGATCGTGAGACGGACGCCAGGTTTCATTTCACGGCTTCCTTGTCTTTAGCGTTCTGCGTGGCAAGGTCGGCATCGTTAATCATCGACACAGTTGCGGTACGACCGGCAATCATGCGGAAGTCTTCGGGCACGCTGTCAAAGGCGATTCTTACCGGAATTCGTTGAGCCAAACGCACCCAACTGAACGCCGGATTGATGTTTGGTAGCAGGTTGGAGCCGCTGCTGCGGTCACGGTCTTCGATAGCGGCGACGATGCTTTGCACATGACCGCGCAAGCGGGTGTGGTCGCCAATCACACGGATATCCACAGCCTGGCCGATGTGAATGCCGGACAGTTTGGTTTCTTCAAAATAGCCGTCGATGTGAAACGACGAACCGTCCACCACTGACAGCACCGCACGACCGGCGCTGACGAACTCTTGCGCGCGCGGTGCACGGTCGTTGAGGTAGCCGTCCACAGGGCTGCGAATCACCGAGCGATCCAAGTTTAGCTTCGCCGCGTCCACTGCCACCTGAGCTTCGCTCAATGCTGCCAGGCCTCGAGCCTCGCGGGACTGGCTTTCTTCCAGTTGTTCCTGGGCGACCAGATTGCCCAGACCCCGGTTACGTTTGTTCTCGCGACGGGCCTGTTCATAGGCCTCCTGACGTTCCGCGACTGTGGCTTGGGCCTGACGCAAAGCCAGACGAAAGCGGTCCTGGTCGATAATGAACAGCACTTGGCCTTTGCTCACGACTTGGTTGTCCACCACCTCAACGCGTTGAATCAGCCCCGAAACGTCCGGCGCGATTTGTACTATGTCGGCGCGGATATGCCCGTCCCGGGTCCAGGGAGCGAACATGTAGTACATCACCATGCGCCAAACAACGACCGAGGCAAAAATCACAATCAGCAGGGTCAGGACCACGCGGCCCAACGTCAGTAAAGGTTTTTTCATTTCATCAGGTATCGACTGAGAGTATCCACAGCGCCGAGCAGCAGAGCGTATAGACCTACGTTGAACAAAGCCCGGTGCCAGACCAGACGATAAAAGTGGGCGCGGTTGAGCAACGCATGCACCCCCAGGTAGAGCGCATATGTGATGCCCATCACCACCAGCAGCGTGGGGACGAAGATGCCACTGATGTCCACATCACCGATCATAACGGTGCTCCGTCGAGCCCATAGGGCGGTTGTTCTTCAAATTCGCCTGCCGTCACGATCTCAACGCCAGGCAACAGTGCCAGACGCAAACCGCTGAGGGCGTGCAATAAGTGGACGCGGGTGGGGTCATCGCCCATCCAGTCAAATGTCATCGAGCGCCGCGCCCGGTCCATGGTGTTCAATAGGCCTTTGGGTGCAGGCAAGCGTTCTCGAGCATCGAGACACGCCTGGAAATAAGCGCTGACGTCATCGATGACTTGCCGCAACAACGCTTGTGGCACGGGATGAACGCGGGGCAGGTATGCCAGTAAATCCAGCAAATTGAGGGTCACCCGCAGCTCGCGCAGGGCGATGCCGGTGTCTTGAGCGGTGATGGTCAGGCGCGGCAAATGCTGCATCAAGCGGTCGAGCATTTTCACCGCCATCAGCCTGTGCTCATTGAGTGTCCCGGGCTGGCTGAGGCTGGCAATGTCGCGCCAACCGAAACGCGTAAGGCGCTTGGCGGCAAACTCAACCCCGAATGGTCGCACCACCAGGGTCCAGACAAACGCAAACAGGAGGCCGACCGGGCCCGCCATGTTGTTGTTGATGAAAACCAGGAAGTCTGTGTCATAGGCGCCCTGGATGCTGATGAAGGTTGCCGTATTGACCAGCGTCAGCAAGGTGCCGAGGTAGAAGCGCGGCTGCACGGTCAGCGTTGCAATCCAGATAAACGGGACGGCGAACGCGAGGACCAGCATCGGGAAGTCGTTGAGGTTTGGCAGCACTAGAAACAGGTACAAACTGGCGAGGATTACCGCCACCGTGGTCCAAAAAAAGAAGCGATAAATCTGCGGTGCAGGGTCATCCATGGCGGCGAAAAAACTACAGGCCACGGCCGCAAGAATCACCGCGCTGCCGCCTTCGGGCCAGCCCAATATAATCCATAGCACCGAGGCGACGATGATCGCCGCAACCCCGGAAAGCACCGAATACAGCATCAGGCCACGATCAAGAAAGGGCGTCAGTCGACCCAGCCGCCAGTGTCGATATACCGCACGCCATGGCGATTGATCATCAGTGCGCAGGGCATGTTGCAGGCTGCGGCAGTCTTGCCATAAATCCACCCATTCGTTCAGCCGGTACAAGGCGTTGGATAACAACAATTGATTCCGATCGTCGAGTCGTTCCGGGCTAGGTTGCAACTGTTTGAGCTTGGCGCGTAACGCCT
This sequence comes from Pseudomonas sp. 10S5, assembly GCF_035019745.1. NCBI lineage: Bacteria > Pseudomonadati > Pseudomonadota > Gammaproteobacteria > Pseudomonadales > Pseudomonadaceae > Pseudomonas > Pseudomonas sp. 10S5. The sequence continues at coordinate 55,835 of NZ_JASJVL010000014.1, read as the reverse complement.
GCCACCTCTCTGGAGAGGCGCTTTCATGGGTATTTGTCAACCAGGCACGAGCGTCTTCAAGCGCCGATTGCAGGGGTGCAAGCAGCTCAGGAGTACGCCGCTCTACTGCCCAAAGCGCGTCGTCCAACGCATCTATAACGGGCAGCAAATGGATCATCCGACCGCGCAACTCTTTGCTGTTGCGCAAGTTTTGTGCGCGAACGCCTTCGTGAGACAACTGGCCGATCATCAGCTCCAGGGAGTTGAAGCTACCCACCATGGCTGCGCGTAGTGAGCCTATCGCCTCGGACTGCTGGGTACGGCTTAAAAAGCTATCACTGTAAGCAGAGGCGTCGGCGAACCATTTGTTGGTGGTGTCCATGACCACTGGGGCCAAGTGTCGGGGCCAGAACATGGCGCCAATTACAGCGGCACAGACGATGCCGAGAAAAATTTCTTCGGTGCGCGCCACGGCGATATCGAACACTGCCATCGGGTTGTCGACCACCGGAAACGCAATCAGCGGCAGGGTATAACCGGCGAGCATAAAGGCGTAGCTATTTGCCGTGCGCAAGTGCAACGAAAGGAACAGCAGCGTCCCGGTCCACAGGGCAATGACAATCGCCAACAGGATGGGGGTCTGCACAAACAGCGGTACGAAAAGTACTGCCGCTGCCGCTCCCGCAAAGGTGCCGATAGCTCGGTACAGCGCCTTGGAGCTGGTAGGGCCAACAAACGGGCTGGATACGATATACACCGTGGCCATGGCCCAGTATGGCCGAGGCAATTCCATAATTAAGGCGATGTACAACGCTACCATCGACGCGGCGAAAGTGCGTAGGCCGAAGAACCAGTCGCGGGCCGGCGGTACGCTGGCAAAGAAGCCCTTCACGGCAAACACTCCGCGTCCTGATGACCCGCTTCTTCGAATGCGTGCAACACCCGCAGGGTGGCTTCCAAATCGCCGATTTCAACGTTTTTCAGCACCTTGCGGCGCAGGCTTTTGAGTTCGTCTTCGATGGAAAGGGCCAACGTTCGTCCGCTGTCGGTCAGGCTCAAGGTTTTGGCGCGGCGGTCAGTTGGGTCTTCGGTGCGCAGAACAATATCAGCGGCACACAATTGATCGAGCAAACGTACCAAGGACGGGCTTTCAAGTCCTGCAGCCTGGGCTACAGTCACTTGGCGCACGCCATCGCCTAGCCGCAAGATCATCAGCAACGGCATCGCGCAGGCTTCGGAGATGCCGTAATTGACCAGCGTGTTCTGGCATATCCGGCGCCAATGGCGAGAGGCCGCGACGATGCTCCGGCTGATGCTCATTTGCAGTAAATCAAGTTTCATGGCGCTGCCGGATTAAATAGGTGAAGGTGATATTATTAGGATGCTAACTAATAGCTTGTAACAGTGTCGATGTGACGTCAACCGGCATTTTTGCGAACTGACGAGATGAATTTGCACAGGGGTCAACAGTCCAATATCCAGCAACGCGGTGCGTGATGTTCCGAATACCTTCAATCGACAGGTGGCCCGCATGAGTCGTTCATTCCGAAAGCGTCTTACCCAAACCTGGTTAACCGCCGGTGCGATGGCGCTGTGTTTGCAATTCACTGCGCAGGCCGCCCAACCACGTTTCACCCTCAGCATGCCCGACGCAGAAGACAACGCGTTTTTCTCCGCTGATAACGCCGCCAGTGCCAATGGTTGCGGGGGCAAGAACGTTTCGCCGGCGCTGTACTGGAGCAATCCACCCAAGGGCACGCAAAGTTTTGCGTTGGTGTTGCATGACCCCGATGGGCAGAAGGGCTTGGGCGTTGATCACTGGCTGCGTTATGGCCTGCCGTTCAGCCTTGAGCAGATTGTGCAGGGGGTCGGCGCCGAATCGAAGCTTGAGGGGGTAGGGGGAATCAATACTCGCGGCACCACCGATTACATGGGCCCTTGTCCGCCTCCGGGGGACAGTGCACATCACTATGTGATTCAACTGTATGCCTTGGATCTAGCCCACGATGCGCTTAAGCCGGGTTTGAGTGGAGACGAATTACGCGCCGCCATCAAAGGCCATATTTTGGGGGTGAGCAGCGTGGTGCGGCGTTACCAGCGGTAGGGTCTGTACAGGCTGTGTAGAGCCAACTTGTTGGCGAGAGCCCAGGCGCGGCGTGTCAGTTACACCGCTTACCGATAAATTGACACCGTCGATTGCAAGCAGCCGTAAATACTGTGGGAGCAGGCTTGCCTGCGAAGAGGCCGGTCATCGTGCCGCTGATGTCGACCTGAAACCTGGGTTGCGTGCAAGGACGCTTTCGTTGGCAAGCCAACGTGTTGACGAAGGGCCACACGCGGTGTGCCTAAAGTTCTGTCAAACCGGAAACCCCAGCGCAAACCGAATCCGCCCGGTTGCCGGCTGGGTCACTTCAACCCTTCCGCCGTGCAGATGCATGATTGCCGCGACAATGGCCAGAGCAAGGCCGTTGAATAGAAATTTCGTAATTAGCACGTCGCTGGAAATAACTTGAAACTAATTCGCTCTAATATGGTGATTGATTACCAGACCAACTGTTACATAAGCCAGTAAATGGTCATCCTCTGTGGAGAGTGTGTGTGGAAATAATTAGAAGCATTTTTAGCTGCAGATGTGAAAAAGTTTTATACCCTGCATTTGTCGGGGATTGATTTGAATGGAACATCAAAGTAAATTGATTGCAGTTGATAGTCAAGTAAGAGCCGATGGCCTAATGGATTATTATGTCGTAATTTTCTAATCATAATTTTTTATGATGGGGCTAAAACGCAGATCTTCGCCGCTAAACGATGCCAGTGGTGCAATAGGTCACCACTGAAAAATACATAGGAGATGATAATGGATACGTTTCATTCCGATTAGCCAGAAAATATGCCCAGAAAATATGCCCAGTTCTAACGGCAGGGAGATCTCTGAAGATAGCTGTCTGCCGCGAATCAGATTATGAACTGCTGAAAAAAGCTTGGGCCATGTTTTAGGCTCATTATTGCTATGCAAAGAGATGCATATCTTTCCGGTGCGTAAGATATGGCCAAAAGACGTATTTTTGTTTACCCCCTAGCGTTGCGCGCTATGCGATTTCGCACAGGGCAGTATTTTTCAAAGCTGTAGATGATTATTTAATCGTATGGTTACGCTGCTCATCGCAAGGCAACAATAGAATAAAACTTCCATCTTCCCCTGAGGTTTTGAGTGGAAAGCAATAGTGCGTTGTTTCTTACGAAGTAACAATGACGCCGCATTTGGCGATGATGCATATTATCGTATTTGCGCGGGTGTCCTAAAATGCAGGACATTACTGCGGTCTAGGAACGAGTGCAAGTCGTGTGGTGTGGTATATCCTGGATCAAATTAGCATTAAGATTTAATCATGGCTAAAGCGATAGCCTTCTTTATTTTCTCAACTAGTGAGTGTGAAATATGTCAGGCAACGTAGCCACTGAGATTCATGATGACGTGCTTAATTCCGATCCTTTTGAAGGGCGAGATTTTTTTTGGGAGCAGCATCGATTTGCAAGAGATGGATATCTGAAAATTAATCATTTAATAGATCCGAGCGTCCGTGAGCTAATAGGGGCCGACGTGAAATATCTTCTCGAGAATTTTTCAAAACGACGAGATTTTTTGATCGAGTCGACAGGGCATACGCCTAGAAACCTTAGCAACGTCACGCAGGAAAATATTGAGGCGAATGGCAGATATATTCCCTTGGCCTACAATTCAAAATACCTCATGAGTCTTATCGGTAATATCGTAAAAGAAGACGTGATCCCTACTCCGTGGAAATGGGATAACTATATAATCAACTGCCAGCATAAATCCGGTGATACTCACGGGTGGCATTGGGGCGACTATCCATACACAATTATCTGGATTGTCGAGGCTCCAAGTATCGAGGCCGGCGGTCTTCTCGAATGTGTACCACATACCAACTGGAACAAGAAAAACTCACGAATTGAGGATCTATTAGTAGAAAATAAAATTGATTCGTATTTTCATCTTACCGGTGATGTGTACCTTCTCAAGGCAGATACTACCTTGCATCGAGTAAAGCCGCTTACCCAAGATGTAATGCGCATTATCCTAAATACTACTTGGGAACGGGCCCGCGATAAAGACCGCCACGTAGAGCACGAAACATTTGTATTTCGTGATTGAAGGCGTCGAGTAATTTATGAGCAATATTAAATATAGCCACACGAATCTAATAACTACAAATTGGAGAAGGTTGTCTAAGTTTTATACAGATGTGTTTGGCTGCGTTCAAACTGGTCCGATGCGGAGCCTGTCTGGTAGGCATGTCGAAGATGGTACCAATGTCCGCGAGCCGGTAATAGAAGGGGTACACCTTCTATTACCGGGGTATGAGGCGGATGGACCGACACTTGAAATATTTCAGTACGGTAGCGTTGAGGACCATGTTGAAAAATCTGCGAACTCAAAAGGATACACTCATATAGCCTTTGAGGTCTCCGATATGAGCGAAGTGTGCGCAAAGGTAGTACGAGGAGGAGGCTGGATGTTAGGAAAACTGTCGCGTCAACCGGTGAAAGGTGTAGGTATTTGCACATTTATATACGTGCGGGATCCAGATAGAAATATTATTGAAATTCAGAGCTGGGAGTTTCTATGACCGATGTGCTTGCACAGTTTGATTTAGTTAGTCCAAAATTTCCAAAAAACGACGCGAGGATGGACGCTTTCTATTCATCATCCAAATATGTGAACGGATTAGCGGAAAGCCATCAAGGTTTTATATGGCGAGAAACGAACGAGAATTTGCAACTACTTTATGAGTTATGGGGGGAAGGATATCTATATACGCTTTCATTATGGAAGGACGTAAGTGCATTCAAAAGTTTTTTGTACAACTCACCCCATTCCGAGTTTATAAGGCGAGGGCGTGAGTGGTTTAATCCAATATCCATGCCCCGAGTGGTTATGTGGTGGGTACCCGAAGGGCATATTCCAAGTCTACAGGACGCGCACGAGCGGATGAAAATGTTATATGAAATTGGACCATCATATAATGCGTTTGATTTAAAAAATAGCGATTTCCCCATAAGTGCTTATTAAGGCAGAAAAAAATGAATCAAACTACGCTAGAGGCACAACAGCAGATTGCAGACTATTATCGGAGCTTTCTAGGCGATCCGGCAGGACTGATAGAAAAACAAGCGACGATTCGATTAGATCGCGAAGCCGTTGAATGTATAGAGGATGCTTGGAATAAGCAGGAAGAGTCATTGGTAGATGTTGAAAACCTTCCATTAAATAAAGAAGATTTTCTATCATGGTATCTATTGTATGAAAAAAAAATAAATGAAGATATAAGGTTTTTTGTCGATTTTATGAGACATGACGCAACTGCCGAGCAGGTTGCTTACTATATATGTATGGAGGAAATGGTTGATGGGTCGTTTGATGACTTAATGGCGGTGACACAGGTTGGGATGCCTATTGGATGCAAAATGGTTGCTGGCGAAAATTATTGGGATGAAATGGGTAATGGAAATTTCGAGCTCGTACATACTACGATGTTCAAAACTTCATCTCTCTATATGAGAGGGCTGCTTGAAAAAACTGAGGTTGCCCTAGAAACTCCACCAATAGAGTGTCTGATGAACGGGAACATCTTGTTAATGTGGGCTGTCAGGCGTGAATATAATGTTCGTTTGATCGGCGCCATGGGTCTCGTTGAAGGTTCCGCGCCGGTGCGTTTTGGAGCAACTACGGCAGCAATGGAACGCTTACATTTGCCAAATAAAGTAATTGCGTATCATAAAGCACATATCAGTATTGATACCCGCCACAGCGCCGCCTGGTATAAAACAGTTTTACAGCATTACTCCAATTGTGGCGAGAGCGTGATACGGGAATTGTCCCTGGGCGTAATAGTTAGGTATAACGTAGCTTTGCGTTATTATAAGCACATGTATGAAGTAATGCGGAGAATCTAATGAGGTATCATGCGCATGTGATCATAGTTATTGATCCGGTAAGTTCCGCACGTCAGTATGGTCCGGAGATACGGCGTAAGGGGTATTATGCGGTAGCATTGGTCACGAGGGAAAGGTTTCCCGGACGACTTCATAACCTTCATTGCGTTGATGGGTTCGATGAAGTAATCCGGGTGTCGGATTTAGCTGACGCACAAGCAAAACTCCAAGGAGTCGCCGTGCGTGCAATTATCCCTGGATCAGACTCTGCATTGAAGATATCTGATAAATTGGCAGATCATTTTTTTGTGGTAGGTAATCCTGTAGCCACGTGTCTGTCGAGGGTAAATAAATGGGAAATGAAGAAACGCCTTATTTCAAAGGGTATCAATGCAACACCATCTTTTAAAATCACACTGGACGAATTGATTGAAGGTGCTGAATTTGATATACCTTTTCCGATGGTCGTTAAGCCATGTCAAGGCACTGGTAGTAAAAACGTTAAGATATGCAACTCTAGAGGCGATGTTTATCGGGCATTAGCCGCTATTGAATCAGCAGGCGAGTCATACATAGCAGAAGAAAAGTTTGCTCTTATGGAGGAGTATATTGATGGTCAAGAGTATTTCATTGCTACTGCGAATTTGGGAAAAAACCTATCTAGACAGATTTTATGTTTCGCTGAGTATGAAAAAATCAGGGTCGGAAATAACCCTAGCGTCTATAAAAATATTAGATCCGTTTCGCCCCTGAGTGAAATGGCACTAAACGCATTCTCTTATGTAGAGCAAGTGAATGATACCCTTGAAGCTAATATAGGTATTAACGACATTGAGTTCAAAATTAACTCGAAAGGAGTATTTATTATTGAGCAAAATGGACGTCTGCCGGGCGCTAACGTCCCGAGTCTAATCGAATTATGCACAGGGATTAACCTCTACGACCTGAATATTGATCTGTTCTTAGGCGTCCCCCCTTTATATGTACATGCCCCCGAATATCATAAGCATTTTTGCATATGTTGCTTGATATCTTACAAAGGCGGTAACCTCAAGAAAATCGATGGTCTAGAGTTTGTAACGGAATTAGAATCCTTCCAGCAGGTGAATCTGTTAGTAACCGAAGGCGATATCGTCGAACCCACTGAAGATTTTTTATCTTCTTGGGGGTTTGTATATCTAGCTCATGAAAATCCTGAGCTTCTGAAGCTACATTCGGATATTGTCCATGAAAAAATGAAGTTATTATATTTTTAATATGTTCCTTGCTATCAAAGCAGTCGAGCGGTGTTTTCAATGGATGGAAAAGTTTGTAGGCCAAGGGGGGTAAAATGTCCAGCTGGATAATACAGATATGCCTGATACTGTTTATGTCCAATTTGTTCGGTCAGCTTGCGGTTAAAATACGACAAAGTAGGGTGGTTGGCGAGATTGCCGCTGGGTTAGTTTTGGGGCCTACTGTATTAGGTTCTGCTTTTCCACATATTTCTGGTCTGTTATTTTCATCGCAGTCTATTGATATCCTCAAGGCATTAAGTGAGTTGGGCCTTTTGTTGCTGATTTTCGAAATACCTTGGCATATGCCTGAGTCTAAGCGCGCAAATATTTCGGGTTTCGGTCCGGTGGTTGTGTCTGTGTTGGGGGCATTGGCTTCATTTGGACTTGGTTGTATGATCGGTGCCTATTCAAAAGAAGAAATTGCCCCCGAACAAAGTTTTTGGCCATATGTTCTTTTTTGTGGGATTGTATTGTCGGTTACCGCGTTACCAGTATTGGTTCGTATTGTTCGGGATAATAATATCAGCGGGGATGTGGGCCAAATGGCTCTTTCTTCGGCGTTGTATACTGAGATATTTACATGCTTGGGGTTGGCGATTGTGTTCGCTATTCAGCTTAGTGATGTCGAGAGCTCGGTTAATAGTGTTGTTAGGTTTATGGGGTTTATTCTATTTGTTGTTTTTTCACTATATATAATAAGGCCGTTAATAAAAGCTAAATTATTTTCATATTTAAATTTTGGCGAGCGTACGCGTGTTAGTTTCGCATTCGTTTATTGTCTTGTTTCCGCTCAAATAACCGCGCTACTAGGTTTCCATCAAGTTATTGGTGCTATTTTAGCGGCGTATATTTTTAGTAGCACTTCAGGCATGCAAGTAATTTGGAGAAAATGGATTGGGAGATTTGGGGATTTGATACTCAGCCCGATTTTCTTTGCATACTCAGGCATACAGGTGTCATTGGGCGCGTTTGGCGACTTGAATCTATGGATGTGGCTTGCAATATTCGTAGTTGGAGGTCTGTTTGGGAAGATTGCCGGATCTTACGCCGGGGGAAGGTTGATGGGCTTAGATGCAGCTTCTTCACTTGAGCTAGGAGTTCTTATGAACACTAAAGGGTTGATTGAGCTGGTTGTGCTTGGCATTGGATTGGAAATGGGTATTCTTTCCAGTAGCGCATATAGTGTATTGCTTCTATTGGCCCTTATCTCGACGGCATTGACTGTTCCGTTAGTTGGCTTGTTACATAAAAAAGAAGGGAAGGCATCGGAGAATTATAGTTCTGCTTCGAAAACAGATCTTTAATTTTTTATCAGATTCAACAGCTTGTTTTTGATATGGCCGATAATAAAGGGATGAGATTTTGGATGTTTTCATGGGACTAATGGCCGCCGTGCTTTGGGGGGCAACGGATTTTTTAGTAGGAGTAAACGCTAGAGCGGTCGGTGTTAGGCGAGCAGTTTTCTTGGGGCAGTTGCTTGGATTAATTATAATGAGTCTCATCCTAATTTTATTTTATGGTCAGCTGTTAAAATTATTGCATGCCGCTTTGAGCACGTTGTTGTTAGGGATCGCTGCATCTCTGTTTACTGTGATAGGTGCATTGGCGCTGTCCATGGCCTTTTCTGTGGGGAAGACGGCGGTAGTAGCTCCCCTGGTAACCACCTACGGAGTGTTCACTACTATCTTGGCATGGTGCGGTGGTGACTCCATTTCACAGGCGCAGTTCGCGGGGATCCTGATCTGTATAGTAGGTGTTATTTTAGCCAGTCGAACTGGTGGTGCAGCTACAACAGATACTAAAACTCAAAACAAATTGGCTATTGGTTACGCATTAAGTTCAGCTGTGCTCTACGGTGCTAGTTTTTGGTTGCAGGGTAAATATACACTTCCAACGATTGGTCCGATGAATATGCTCTGGCTGGGCTACGTGGTAGGGGTTGTGTGTTTGGCTCCGATGGTAATTAAATCAATTTCTGATATTAGCATTCCTCCGGTAAAAACGATTGGCACTATATGTGGTGCAAGTTTATTCAATTTGGGTGCGTTTTCAGCTTTTTCGTGGGGTGTCCTTAGCGGGTCTTTATCCGTTGTAACTGTTATCAGTACGTTATCTGGAGGTATCGCCGCGATTTTAGGGTATGTGTTTTATCGAGAGCGTCTGACCTGCGTTCAAGTAAGTGGTGTCTTACTCGTATTGATTGGAGCAGTGATGTTGCATTTGTATAGTTGATTTCATAATTTATATCAAATATCTCAATGGTTTTTCAAGCAGTACATGGCAGGTTCTCATCAAAAGTTACAGTTTATCCAATTGGCTTAGTAATATGGGTGATCGTATATGACGGAACATCGAGAATACGTACAAAAAAGTCACGTTGAAATGTTGCCTTATATGGCAGCGTTTGCGGTGGTTGTTGAAACTGGAAGTTTTATAGAGGCATCCATAAGGCTGGGTCTGACGCCTTCTGCTGTGAGTAAGCAGATATCCAAGCTCGAAAGTGTATTGTCGCTACGGTTAATTGAGCGGAGTACTCGACAACTTAAGGTAAACGCCGAGGGAGCAGAGATTTATCCTTACTGTAGAAATCTAATTGATTCTGCTGCGAACGTGTTCAAATTGAAAGATGGATTTCTTGAAAAGCCTCAGGGTCTTATTCGTGTTGTGGTTCCAAGTATTTTATATGGACTTTGCAACCAACTTATGCCCGAATTCCTCTGTAGATATCCAGAAGTGAGTGTGCAATTAATTTCCAGCGATAGCTCTTGGGATCTCATATCAGATAGCATAGACATATGCATAAAAGTTACTAATTCGCCTCCACTTGGATTAATAGCGCGTAAGTTGTTTAAGGTCGGATTCATTCTCTGTGCGTCGGAAAAATATTTAGAACAGAGCGGTGTCCCGTGTCATCCCGCTGAGCTAAGTAGCCACAGTTGTATTCCTATTGCCGGAGCGGCTGAAAATGAACAGTGGGAGTTTTCAACAGAAGGAGAAAATTGCGATGTGAAAGTTTCAGGCAGATATTTTTCTGATAGTCCAGAAGCAGTTCTCAATGCAACCCTCTCAGGGCTAGGTATTTCCTGCTTACCTACAATTGTGGTGTCAGACTTGATTGAACAAAATCAACTTGTACAGCTATTGGCTGCTTGGGAGTATATAGGTCCATCCCGGGGGATGGCGTGGATACTATACAAATCCAATAAGCACGTTGCTCAAAGAATAAAAGTGATGGTTGAGTATTTGTTATTGGAGCTTCGACCCTTCGGGCAGATCCAATAAGCAAGGATGGCTACATAGTCTCTTGTTTTTATATGCTTTGAGATAACAGACATTTAGTAAGCTTATAGAGGTTTTAATGTTTTCTGAGTCGACTAGGTATGTATGCGGACCATGTTGGTATACATATGATCCATTGGTTGGAGATCCCGAGCATAGAATTCCTCCAGGAACTGCTTTCGAGGACTTACCTGATGACTGGGTTTGCCCGGATTGTGGGATTGGTAAAGAGTATTTTGTTCCCGGAAATTGAGTGCGGTTACTATCGTTGGGTAGCCGAAGTGCTTATGACTGTCACGTCCTTTAAGCGAGTTCTGAATAGAGGTTTCAATTTTTAGAAATGTTTCTCATCACATGGGCTTATAATTTAGTCCCCTGAAACATTGGAATGGTGTTTCAAGCCGGAAACCCCAAGGCAAACCGAATCCGCCCGTTCGCCGGCTGGGTCACTTCAACCCTTCCGCCATGCAGGTGCATGATGGCCGCGACAATGGCCAGGCCGAGGCCATTGGAGTCGGAGCTTTGGTGGCGGGAGGCGTCGCCGCGGTAGAAGCGGTCGAAGAGTTTGGTCAGGGCCACTGCGGCCAATACCGGGCCTTGGTTTTCAACCTGAATCAGCCATTCCTGGTCGCGCCGGTCGACCCGTACTACTACCTCGCTGCCCTCGTCGGCATAGCGAATTGCGTTGGCGACCAGGTTGCTCAAGGCCCGGCGCAGCAAACTCGGATCAGCGTTTAACGTGCCGCCACCGCTGGTATGGATCGTCAGTTGGCGCTCGTCGGCCAAGCCCTCAAAATACCCGGCCACCCGCTGCATTTCGGTTTCCAGATTCAACGGTTGCCGCTCAAGCACGGCCTGGGCTTCATCCGCCCGGGCGAGGAACAGGATGCTTTCGACCAGCCGCGAGATACGCTCTAGCTCCTCCAGATTCGAGGCCAGCAGTGCCTGGTATTCATCAACGCTGCGGGTTTGCCTTAGCGCCACTTGGCAATGGCCCATCAACGATCCCACCGGGGTGCGGATTTCATGGGCTAAATCAGCGGAGAACTGCGTCAAGCGCTGGTAGCCTTCCGACAACCGATCGAGCATGGCGTTGAACGCTTCGGATAGCTGGTGTAATTCGACAGACGTATCTCGCCCGTCGAGACGGCTGTCGAGCCGGGCCGGAGTGATATCGGCTGCATGGGCCGCCATTCGCCGCAAGGGCCGCAACCCACGGCGCAGTAACAGATAACCGAGGAGGGCGGTGACGACGAAAGCCAAGGTCACGGCGGCATAAATGCGTTGGCGGAAGCTGGCAAGCATGGCCATTTCCTTAACCATCACGTGGGCCGCCACCAACTGCACTTGCGTTCCTTCTGAGAGTACTTGGGTCGATGCAGCACGCAACGGTACGCCTTCCTGGCTCATACCGCTGCGTAAGTCGGCGTCATTCAAGGCCCGGTCTTGCCCTGCCACGGGCAAATTCGGCAGTGGGGCGTGCAGCGGATTCACTGATATCACCGGCGGTTTGCCCGGCTCGCCAATGATAAAAATGTCTTCTTCGCTGTCGAGCATGTTCTCGAACAGTTGCGGGCTGCTCTTGAACTTGTCTAGCGTCAGGTCGTAACGCAACAATTTTCGAAAGTGATCGAGCCGCGCAAGCACTGCGTGGTCACTTCGCAGCATTACGGTTTCTTTCATTGACTCATATAGGTACAGCCCGGCCCCTGCCACGGTGAGCATGGCCACCAACGCGAACGCCAGCGAGGCGCGCAGAGTCAGGGATGGCTGGCGTCGGGCGCGCACGGTCGTACCTCGCAGACGTAACCGATGCCACGCACGGTATGAATGAGTTTTACCGGGTAGGGCAAATCGATTTTGCTACGCAGTCGTTTGATTGCTACATCCACCACGTTGGTGTCGCTGTCAAAATTCATGTCCCAGACCTCTGAGGCTATTTGCGCCCGGGACAATACCTCGCCCTCGCGGCGCAATAGAAGATGCAGCAGTGCAAACTCTTTGTTGGTCAGCACGATAACCTGTTGCTGACGGGTGATGCGACGGCGTAAGAGATCCAGTTCAAGATCGGCGATATGAAAATGGTCCGGCTCGCGGACTACGCCTCGGCGCAGCACAGTGCGAATGCGCAGCAGCAGTTCGGTGAAGGAGAACGGCTTGATCAAGTAATCGTCTGCACCCAGTTCAAGCCCGCGAATACGGTCTTGCAACTGATCTCGGGCAGTCAGGAACAATACCGGCACATCTTGTTTAGCGCGCAGCACTTCTATGATCTGCCAGCCATCAATGCCTGGCAGCATGACGTCAAGCACAATCAAATCGTAACGCTGTTCCAAGGCCATATGCAGGCCGTCGGCGCCATGTTGCGCCCAGTCGACTTTATAGCCGGACTCGCCAAGGCCTTTCTTTAGGTACTCGCCGGTTTTGGTGTCGTCTTCAATCAGCAAAATGTGCATCGTTTGGCTCCTTCCAACGAGGCGCGTTGGGCATGACCGACGGGTTTTGCGGATATCAAACACGCGGCGGTTCCGGAGTTTAACCAAGTGCCGGACGGGCGTTGGTGACATTTTTGTCATCCGGTTCCAGGCAGCGGCAAATGACAAAAATGTCATTTGCCAGTCATGGTACAGAGCCGGTTCGGGGGGGATGATGATTGCCAATTCACCACAACCAGGTAATGACATGAAGAATGCACTGTCCACTACATTTGGCCTTCTTTTGCTTAGCGCGGCCGTCATGGCTCAAGCAGCAGACATGCCGGTCGTCAAACCAATGCGCGGTACCATCGATAGCGTGCAGGCCAATACCTTGAATTTTACCGACCGGGCTGGCAAGCATGAGTCCATCGCGCTAACCGATAAAACAGCGATTCGGGTGATTTCAAAAACTGGCCTGGATTCGATAAAACCTGAGAGTTTCGTTGGCTCAGCGGCTACCGCTCAGCCAGACGGCACCTTGAAAGCGTTGGAAGTAACGGTCTTCGAACCCAGCCTGAAAGGCAGCGGCGAAGGTCACTACGGTTGGGAAAATGCTGATGGCAGCACCGGCACCATGACCAATGGCACCGTGGGTAAACTGTCCACTACCAACGGCCGTACCATGACCGTTATGTACAAAGGCGGCGAGAAGCAACTGGTTGTGCCGGATGACGTGCCTATCGCGTATGTTCAGCCAGGTGAGCGTGCCCAACTGGTTGCCGGTGCCAAGATCGTTGTGTTCCCGGGCGAAGACGGTAAAACCGCACGCGGTGTTGCAGTTGGCAAAAACGGTTTCGCGCCACCGATGTAATGACTGCTCAGCCAGCACGATGGCTCCTACAGGCCTATTCTGTAGGAGCCAACTTATTGGCGAAGCCATTTTCAAAGTTCCCCCCCCCGGAGGCAGTCATGAGCACTCGACGTATCCACCCCTGGCCAGTGCGACTCACGCATTGGCTGAACGCGATGGGCATGGTTGGCATGTTCATGAGTGGCTGGGGGATCTATAACGCATCGCCGCTTTTTCCCTTCAGCTTTCCCCGCAGCATCACCTTGGGCGGTTGGCTCGGTGGCTCAATTGGCTGGCATTTAGCAGTGATGTGGCTACTGGTGATCAACGGTCTGGCCTACATGTTGTATGGCGTGTTCAGCCGCCATTTCAAAAGCGATTTATTGCCCGTCACCCCCAGCGCGGTAAAACGCGACTTCATCGACGCTCTGCGTTTTCGTCTGGCGCACCAACACGGGCGTTATAACGCAGTGCAGCGCTTGTCCTATTGGATCGTGATGGCGCTGGGGGTGTTGGTGGTCTTGTCTGGGTTATCCATTTGGAAACCGATACAGCTTCAGGTGCTGGCCAACCTGTTCGGCGGATACGACTTCGCTCGCTACGTACACTTTGGCGCCATGGCCGGGATCGGCGCGTTTGTCGTCGTTCATTTGGTGCTGGTGCTGTTGGTTCCGCGCACCTTTATGCCGATGATTACCGGCGGTACCCGGGAGAATTCCAATGACTGACCCTAAGCAACGCCCCCCTCGCATCATTCTAGAGCCGGCGCAGCAGACGCAATTATTCAAAATTCAACGTCGCTCTTTCCTGCGTGCTGGCCTGACCCTCGGCGCAGTGTCGATGCTTACCGGTTGCAACTTTGAAGGCGACGACGCCGTGGATAAAACCCTCTGGGCCATGTCGCGCTGGAACGACCGTGTTCAAGCCTGGCTGTTCAGCGGGCAACGCCTGGCGCCCACTTACGATAAGTCGAAAGTCACCAACCCGTTTCCGTTTAATGCTTTTTATGCCGAATACAACGTCCCCGAAATAGACCTGTCGACTTATAGCCTGGCGGTGTCCGGGTTGGTGCGGGATAAACAAGCCTGGTCTCTGGACGGTTTGCGCAAATTGCCGCAACGCACCGATGTGACGCGGCTGATTTGTGTCGAGGGCTGGAGTGCGATCGGGCAGTGGGGCGGGGTGCCGTTGCGGACCTTTCTTGAGCACATCGGTGCAGACACCACGGCCAAGTTCGTAGCATTCAAATGCGCAGACAAGTATTACTCAAGCCTGGACATGCCCACCGCGTTGCATCCGCAGACTTTGCTGGCGCTGGACTTTGGTGAAGTGGCACTGCCTCCAGATTATGGTTATCCGTTGCGAGTGCGGGTACCCACTAAGCTAGGGTTCAAAAATCCCAAACATATCGTCGAGCTGGTTGTGACGAATGAGTACCAAGGTGGGTATTGGGAAGATCAGGGTTATAACTGGTTTAGCGGGAGTTGATACTAAGCTTGCCGCATCTACTTCGGGTCTGACTGCAGAAAGGTAGACCGGAAGTCTGGATCGGCTGCATCCAAAAACAGAATGCAGCCTGTCGGAACTTAGTTCAGACCCAACTTGCCACGTAATGTGGACAGGTCTTCTGCAAGGGTGTTAACCGGACCAACCATTGCCCTACGGTCTTTGGCGCTCACTTTGTCATACGTCTCATAACCGCCGTCCTTTGTTTTGTACTTGGCCAGGATTTTATTGACCGAAGCGAAGTTTTTATCGACCTTGGCAGCGAAGGCCTTGTCTTGCTGTTCAATTTGCGCGTGGAACAGGTCGACGATTTTTTTCGCCCCGTTGACATTGCCTTCGAAGTCATAAAGGTCTGTGTGGCTGTACCGGTCTTCTTCGCCAGACAACTTGGTATTGGCAACTTCTTCCATTAATGCAGCAGCACCGCCAACGACTTTTTCAGGCTGGAACGTCAGATCGGCTGCGCGGGTTTGCAGTTCTTTTATGTCGTTATTCAGTTTTTCAGCCAAGTCGCTGAGGCCATCGGTCGTATTCTTGGCAAACAGGGCATATTCGATGCGGTGGAAGCCAGTGAAGTCGGGGGCATCTACGTTGTCAGCGTGGTCATCGACACGAGAGTCGATGGACTTGTCGAGGTCGTCAAACAGTTCGGCGACAGGCTCTATGGATTCGTACGAAACGCGGGTTGTCGGGTACAACTTCCTGGCGGTAGCCAGGTCGCCTTTTTTGATGGCGTCGGTGAACTTCTGGGTATCAGCGGCCAGAATGTCCAGCTGTTCGATAACGTAGATTTTGTAGTCGGAAACAGGCCCCACCAAATCCAGCGGCGCCGTTGCCGCGAAAACGAATGGAGTCTGGAGCAAGCCAAGGGTAAACATCATTACGAACGGCGATTTTTTCATGGGGTATTTCCGGGTAGGTTTGTTATGAGTCATGCACTTTTTGCCGATGTGGAAGCGGCAAGCAGCGAACGACCTATGTAGTCCTGAGTACTGACAACACCAGGCAGGGTGAAGAAGTAACCGCCGCCAATAGGCTTGAGGTACTCCTCCAGCGGCTCGCCGTTGAGGCGGGTCTGCACGCTGATGAAACCTTTTTCCAGATCAGACTGGTAACAGATGAACAGCAGGCCCATGTCGAGCTGGCCGTTTTTGCGCACGCCGTTGGAATAGTTAAACGGGCGACGCAGAATACGATTGCGTTCGGTAGCGGCAGTACGCGGATTAGCCAAACGGATGTGAGAATCCATAGGGGTCACCTTGCCATCGGGGTCGGCAGCATATTGAGGTTCGTCGCTCTCTCGCTTGCCATCCAGAGGGGCGCCGGTGACCTTGTGCCGGCCAAAAATCGTTTGTTGTTCCTGCAGCGGCGTCCGGTCCCAGCGTTCAACGAAGTTGCGGATAATCCGAACTGCTTGGTAACTGCCGTTCTCGGTCCAACTAGGCTCATCGGAATCGGGTTGCACCCATACCAGGACGTCCATGGCTTTTTGGTCGTTGGAATCAGGGTTGGCCGAGCCATCGCGAAAACCGAGAAAGTTGCGTGCGCTTTCGGCCGGTTGGCCCGGTTTGAGCGGCGGTTGCGCTGGCACGGTACCTTCCTGCTTCCAACGCACTGACAGTAAATCCGGCGTGTTCTTCACAATGTCGCGCAGGGCGTGGATATTGCTGTCCGGGGTATTGGCGCAGAATTGAATACTCAGGTCACCATGGCAGCAATCAGGTTCCAGAGCGTCGTTGGGGAAGCCGACCATTTCAATAAGGCGCCTGGGCTTGATTGCTGCAAGACCGAAACGCCCATCGAATAAAGAGGCGCCTACGGACACTGTGACCGTCAGGTTGTCTGGAGTCACCACCGGGCCGAGGATGCCCGAATCTGTGGGTGGAAACTTGGCGTCGATCTGAGGCACGGCGCCACCGGTCATCAGAAATGCGATGCGTTCGTTCAACGTACGAAACAGGCGCTCAAGGTCTTCACGATCAGTGGCCAATACGTCGAACGACACCAGCATGCCGGCAGCCGGGCGCGGGGTAACTATTCCGGTTTGATGACGCCCGTAGAAGTCGTGGTGATCATGGGTCTGCTCGCTGAGTGGTGCTTCGGTCACTTTTGCCTGAGTGGCTGCCAAAACGTTGCCGCTCAAGCTGCCACCGGCCAACGCAGCACCTGCCGCGCCAAGACCCATAAGCACTCGGCGGCGTTGAACTGACTCTGGAGCATCGGTGTTCTTTAAATCCTTCATGGGATACGTCTTCGCTTTAATTCAAAATCGAGAGGCCGGTGTTCAGAGATCCGATAGACCTAGTGCCGGATCAATTCCAGCGAGCGCATCGGCTAACGTCTGGGCCTTGGCTGATACCTGCTGACGCTGGTCGGCCGAGACTTGGTCGTACGGGCGGAAAACGCCGTCAATGCTGAACTCCTTGAGTTGCTCATCCAGTGCGGCGGTGGCGCTGTCGATGCGCTGTAAAAGGTCGAGGTGAGACATGACCAACAGCGGCCGCATCAGCTCGATCACCTTTCGGGCGCCGTCCAGGTTGGCAGCAAAGCCATTCAGATCGCTGTGGCTGTAACGTTCTTCTTCACCGTTGCTGCGAAGGTCTGCGAGGCTGCGCAGCGTGTGAATGACGCCGCCGACCAGTTGCTCGGGCTGCATTGATTGCGCCAGCATTTGTTGCTTGAGACGGGTGACGTCAGCTTGTAGCTTCTGCACCACTGGGCTCAGCCCTTCAACGGTATGTTGGTCGAACAGGCTGTACTCGATGCGGTGGAAGCCACCGAAATCGGGGTCTTGCTCGCGTTTCTCGTAGTAATAGGCTCGGGCATTGACGGCGTTATCGACTTCGGAAAACCGCTGGGTTGCAGGTGCAATGTGCTGATAGGCAGCGCGGGCGGGCAGATAGGCTGCTTGCGCCTGGCTCAAATCGCCGGCATCGACAGCGGCTTGCAACGCAGTAATCGCCTTGAGCAGCGCCGAGCTTTGCAGGCTCAGGTACACCCGGTATTCCGACAGCGGTCCGAGGAACGCAACCAGAGTGGGCTTGGCCTTGGCGAAGGCGTCGGAAGCGGCGGTCGGAATTACCTTCATGGTGCCATGCGGATTACTGAGCAAACCGCAGGTAATGGTGTAGTCACCAGGCTTGAGGTTGGCGTTGATCACTGCACTTAAACCGGGCGCAATATTCTCGCGCTCTTCGAGGACCATAACGCCGTCGAGGATTTCCCATTCAACCGCACGTTCTGAACGGTTAACGATACGAAACGTAGTTCGTCCTGCCGGGACGCTCAACGCATTCGGCTCACAGTTATGAGGGTGAATGGTGACTATTACTTCAGCGCTGCTACTGGCCTGACGCTTGTGCATCGCGGCCTGAGACGCGTAGTAAAACAGCCCGCCGGCCGCGATCATAACGACCACAGAGCCAGCGACCGCCAATCGCAAGACGTGGGCAGGCTTGGCTTTCTTAGGAAGCCCAGAGGGAAGATTCGACATGGGTGCCCTTATTTATTCGTTAGACAAGAGGGGTGTTGATGATGTCCAGGCTTGGTTGGCAGGCTAGCCGCCCGTGGTTGCGGCAGAAAAAACAGCACCAGGGCGGCGATCAGGTAGATCCAATAAACGCTGAGCGTGCTGATCGTTGGGGCGTCCTGATAACCAAACATGCCGGCTAACACCGATCCCAGCGGCCCATCCATTGGTAACGTAGCGCTAATATCGAAGACCACGGTCTGTAAGTGATTCCACAGCCCGGCTTCATGCATCGCTCTCACGGAGGTGGACAGGATGCCGGCAGCGACCACCAGAATAAACAGGCCGGTCCAGCGGAAGAACAGACTCAGGTTCAAACGCATGCTGCCGCTGTAGATGGCGAAACCCGCTCCAATTGCAAGGAGCATTCCCAAAAGGGCGCCTATCGGTGCTCCTGCGCTGTCGCTCTGCTGGAACACCGCCATCAGAAAAAATACGGTTTCCAACCCTTCACGTGCCACGGCAAAAAACACCATGGCAATTAGTGCATAGATTTGGTTTTTCGAATTGGAGAGTGCCGCGTCAAGCGACGCGTGCAAGGCATGCTTGATTGAGCGCGCCACTTTGCGCATCCAGAAGACCATGGAGCTCAGGATCACGACCGCAATCATGCCGACGATACCTTCAAACATTTCCTGCTGACGCTGCGGAAACTGCGCGCTCATTATTTCCAGACCACCCCCGACCATCAGGGCCAGCGCCAGAGCGAGAAATACTCCGATCCAGACGCCCGGCATCCACTCGCCACGCCCGGTTTGCTTTACGTAACTGGCGATGATGCCAACGATAAGTGCGGCTTCAATGCCTTCGCGCAGCATAATCAGAAAAGGAACAAGCATGTTTCACCACGTAATTCAGGAAGGTGACTTTAATGCGCAGCGCCGGTAACGCGCATGCCAATTAGTAACATAATGATACTCATTATCGATTAGAGCCAGCTTTTTTTGATATCAGCGTGATTTCGCCGTTGTAGGGAAGGTTGGGGGTCTAATGCATGGGGGCGATAGGCAGTGGAGACTGTAGAGCGGTGAGCGTGATACTGAATCGGGCTAGCAGTGCCCTGATCGCATTGGTGATCAGGGCTGCTTTATTGGGCGGGCTGGCTTCTGTACCAATGTTAAAAGCTGATCGGGTCTAAACAGGTTGCGCCCGGGATGAAAATGGTTGTATGCGCTTAAACCATGCGTTTCACGGTGTCGTCACGCCGCACAAAGTGATGCCAGAGTGTCGCTATGATGTGCAAGCCAATCACGTAATAAAAAATCGTCCCGAGCAATACATGCAACTCCTCAAGTGAGTCGGCGGTGGGTTGCGATAGGGCGAACGGCGAAGGTATTGACAGGGATGTCAGCGGAATAGGCACACTGCCGTCGCCCAGCCATACGCTAAACAAACCTAACAGCGGCTGAGCAAATAGAAAGGCATACAGCGCGTAATGCGACAAATTCGCAATGATCTGAAGAGTGCCTTGCAGCGGTGGGGTAATTTTAGGAGGGGCGTTGCGGCGACGCTCGGCGACGCGGAAAAAAGCCATTAGTAAAATCAAGATTCCGACCCAGAAATGAGTCTGGGTCACGAACATTTTTGGGTCAGAACCTTTGGCGAACTGACTTCGACTAAGGATCAGGATGTATGCCAGAACGATCAGCGCAGCCATCACCCAGTGTAACCAGCGGGCTTTGGCGCTGTAGCGCGGGGTAAGCAAAGGTTGATTCACAGTAGATTCCTTGGTCAATTATTTATGCAAAACGTGTGTATGCGCGAAATCGCGACGACTAACGTCAAGACCACCATGACAGGAAAACTGTCCGAACAAAAAGCGCAGCGGCCCTCTAGCGTTTTTTTTATGACGAACCTCCCGTAGCTCCGCTCAATTGGATGATATTTCTAAGCACAAATCTATTTCTATATTTTATTCCCGACAGTTTTATCAGCATGCGAATCAACATCATTTAAAGTTTTTTTATAGCAATTAATACTTAAAAATCATTTTGTCTGCTTTGACATTCACAGCCATTGGATCCAAGCTTTTAACGTTTCCTCGAATTTATTGGACAATCGGCATAGCCTTAATAGAAGCAAGCTAGCATTTTTGGTTATAAGCGTCGTATATAACCACCATGGATGAAAATTGCAGTGATCCATCGTTGCTGTTTGATTGATTCAATTAGACATTTTCGGGAATTTACTTCTTTCCGCAACGTGAGCGAAAAAAAACCATGGACAGAAAGAAAGTTCTCATCGTGGGTGCTGGAAATCTATGCTTTCAACTGCTTCAGATGTTGGCGCTTCGCAACAATTTTCACCTATATGTGGCCAGTCGTAATCTGGAAAAAACCACCCGGCTTTGCAATTTAGTACAGCTGACGACCTTGCAACTTGAGGTGATGAGTTCGATTACCGCTGTTGAGGCGGACCTTAACGATATCTATAAGGTAGCCGATGTTCTTACCCGGATCAGGCCCGATGTCATTGTTAACTGCGCTTCATTGCACTCACGGCAGACAATTGACGAGCTACCTAGGTGTTATGGGTATGAGCTTGGGCTATCGCAACCAGGGCCTTGGTTACCGATGCACCTTGCTCCTGCTTACGACTTGATGCGAGCGGTCAAGTTGTCAGGGTCTCGGGCAATAACCGTCAATGCGGCGTTTCCTGATGCCGTTAACGCGGTATTGGATAAAGCCGGCTTGGCACCGGTGATAGGAGTGGGAACCGCAGCTAATATGGTTCCGGCTGTGCGCATGGCAATTGCGACGATGGCCTCGACCCCTGTCGATCAGGTTCAGGTCAAAATCGTCGGTAAACATTATTTCAGCCATTATCTACCGCAGGCGATGCTGCAAAAGCCGAGCGTTTGTAAGCTCTCCTACCGGATTGGCGGCATGGAATGCTCAGGGCGGTTTTCAGATTCGGAGATTTTCCAGTGCGCCTTCGTGAACTTTCGTCACACCGGCGGGGTAGCCGGCCAGTCGCTTACGGCGGCTTCGGCGTTGACGGTGATTAACAGTATTGTTTCCTTTGACGAGGTAGAAGCTCACGCACCTGGTCCCAATGGCTTACCAGGAAGCTATCCTGTTCGGATCGGCATGGGCAAAGTATTGCTTTCGCTGCCTCATGACGTTTCCCGCAACGACGCCATTAGTATCAATAATAAATGTCAGACCCGGGACGGGATTCACTCAATAAACGCCGACGCTAGTGTCAATTTTGAGCGTGAACCCATGTCGATTATGGAAACGCTATTGGGCTTTTCTATGCCTCATATGAAGTTGCAGGATGTTCATCAATGGTCAGACGAGCTGGGCCGCAAATACTGCGATTTTGCGAACCACGCCAAGCGCGCGGTCCGCAGTTGAAAGGCGTCAGCGCGACGCGCTCGAACAGAGATTATTTGTTGTACTTGGCCTGTAACTGCTTGGCCATCTTCAAGTGATCCTGAAGCGTTGGTAAAGCTGCTTTAGCAAAAGCGGTCAGTTCTGGCGTTTTCGAGGTCTTGATTTCGTCCTGGAACAACTTGATGGTCGCTTGATGAGCCTTTACCTGGTTGGTGGTGTAAGCCTTATCGAAAGACCCGTCACGGTAGTTAAGAATCATCTTCTTGGCCTTGTCCATCATCTCGGCATCGCTGGCTGTTTTCAGGTTAAGCCCGGTGGCGATAGCGGCCAGTTTTTGATTAGCGTCGGTATGATCGGTGATCATCATCTGTGCAAAACTTTTAACGTCTGCTGATTTAGATTTATCCATGGCCAGTTGGCTAGTTTGGATTTCCGCCATGCCCTTGGCTGAAGCCTCTTCAACGAAAGTTTCGGGGGCCCCCGCATAAGCAGAAACCGTGGCTAAACTTAGCAGTAAGGCCAGGCCGGTGGCGCCAAGGGTGTGAGCATGTAGTTTCATAAGTTCCATACCTCAAGCCAATAAGGACCGCAGTCTCAAAAAAGGACGGGGATGATCCCGCCCTTTTTATACATAAAAAATAAATAAACAGCCCTTCCAAGCGCTTATTTATTTATGCCCGCTCGAACTTCCGCCCTTTTTTCCGGCTTCGGAAGCCTTTTCACGATCATTGGCAAAGTTGCCACCCGAGCCGCTGCCTTTTTTGTTGGTATCAGATTGTTTGCTATCGCCAGCTGGTTTTTTGCTGTTTGGCATGATCAATCAACCTCGAATGTGGAGTCGGTAACGAGGATTAGCCCTCGTCAATGTGTGAAGTCGTTCAGCGAAAATGGTTTAAACATTTAGCCGGGCAGCCGATAGACGGTATAGGGCGAATTTGCTGAATCGATTTCACTACTGGAACGAGTGATATTCGTTGAACCCGCGCGGATTACAGGTTTCATACGGGATGATATCGGACACTGAGTATCGGACAGATGAGCGAGATTCGCATCGGTATTTCTGGGTGGCGTTACGTGCCTTGGCGGGGTGATTTTTATCCCGAAAAACTGACTCAAAAAAATGAGCTCAAATTTGCTTCCCGCGCTGTGAACAGTATTGAAATAAACGGTTCATTCTATTCCTTGCAGTCGCCGGACCTTTACTCCCGTTGGGGGGCCGACGCCCCCGACAACTTTGTATTCAGCATTAAAGGTCCGCGATTTATCACCCACGTTCGACGCCTTGACGAAGTTGAAATACCGGTGGCTAATTTCTTCGCTTCTGGCATCTTTCAACTCAAACAGAAATTAGGCCCGATTCTTTGGCAATTTCCCCCTTCATTTAAATTCAATGTAGAAAAATTCGAACATTTTTTGTCATTACTGCCGCATACCACGATGCAAGCTAAGGCCTGCGCGAAACAATGTGATGAGCGTATGAAAAAACCTGATTATCTGGATATACCCAGTACTGGGACCGTGCGTCATGCCGTGGAAATACGAAACGCGAGTTTTGCCACCGATGAATTTATCGCGCTGTTACGCAAATACAATGTGGCGTTAGTGGTCGCGGATACGGCGGGCAAATGGCCCTACCTGGAAGACCTCACCAGCGATTTCGTCTACCTGCGGTTGCACGGCGAAAAGGCACTTTATGAAAGCGGCTATACGCCGGCTGCGATCACGCGTTGGGGCGATCGTATCGACGCTTGGCATCGGGGGACGCAGCCCAAAGATGCACACTTGGTCAGCACCAAGAGCGCACTCAAGCGAAAAGCTCGCGATGTTTATTGCTATTTCGATAACGACATCAAGGTCCGCGCGCCGTATGACGCTCGTAAACTGCTCGAACGGTTTGGCTTGGCAGAGGGGCTTGAAGTGGCGCCAGGTGATATGCGAGGCGTTAATTTTTAGTCGTTTCACCCTATTGCGCAGGCAGGGCTGGCCTGTGCTGATGCGACTGGATCGGATTTCTGCGCCATGCTACGACCTATTTAACCAAGGCCCTGATCATCGGCCTTGGTCCCATCTTTCTGGCCGCGCGCCATCGGCGGTGGAGGTGCGTTTGTGAAACTCTCCTGTGCCCAATATCAATGGCGTGACGGTAACTCAGCGCAGTTGCTAATCAATGGCGAAGATTTTTTCGCCCAAGTAGTTGATTGCATTCGGGCCGCGCGAAAAGAGGTACTGCTAGAAACGTTCATCATCGTTCAGGACCGGGTAGGAGAAGCATTACAGCAGGCGTTGATCGAGGCGGCTTTGCGCGGTGTACGGGTAGTGTTAACGATGGACGATTACGGCACCTCGGATTTGAATCCGGAGTTTTTGGCACAACTTCTCCGTGCCGGGGTGCGTGTGGAGTTGTTCGGCCAGCGCTCGCAAATGCTGGGTAAACGGACTCAGCTGTTTTACCGCTTGCATCGCAAAATTGTGGTAATCGATGCAGAACTGGCCCTGATTGGTAGCCCCAACTATAGCCTTGATCACATGAGCGACACTGGTCCGACAGCCAAGCAAGATTACGCATTGTTGGTACGCGGCCCCGTGGTTGCGGACATCTATCAGTCCAGCCTGAGCCTTGTCAGGTCCGCAACGCGTGGGGCAATGAGACCCTTGCACGTCGTTCAGCATCAGACTGGCAGTGCCCGGATGCTGTTAGCCGTTCGCGACAATACAGAGCACACCGCCGACATTGAAGAGCAATACATGCTGGCGATTCGAAATGCCAACCAGCGGGTCACTATTGCCAATGCGTGTTTTTTTCCCAGTTATCGATTTTTGCGAGAACTGCGAAACGCGGCGCGCCGTGGGGTCAAAGTGAATCTGATCTTGCAGGGGCAACCGGACCTGCCCCTGGTTCGGATGTGCTCGCGCATGCTGTATGCCTACCTGCTGCGTGAGGGCGTGATCCTCCACGAATTCACGCAACGGGTGCTACACGGTAACGTGGCGTTGATTGATCAGGAGTGGTCCACCGTGGGCTCAAGTAATCTTGACCCTTTGAGCCTGTCATTGAACCTTGAAGCGAACCTGTTCATCCGTGATCAGGCTCTTAACCAGAAATTGCACAAACACTTGCGTGAATTGATGTTGACACAATGTCGGCAAGTAACGCTTCAGCAGGCCAGACGCCGGGAGTGGTGGCGTGCTCCGTTGATTTTTCTGTGCTTTCACTTCCTGCGGCATTTTCCAGCCGTCGCCGGTTTGCTACCCGCACACGCTTTGCGGCTCAAACCGTTAAGCGTGGCAGGATCTGCGGTTGAGTCGGCACCGCAAGTCAGACAGGATGATCGCGAAGAATCGTTGTGAACAGTTAAGCCTGTCCGTTACGTTCACCCTCAATCTCAACTCATTTCCTGGCGAGCAAACATCTTCACTGCCGCCACAGCTTCGCTGGCGCCAGCGCTGATCTGCACAATGACCGATCCCGCCTGGTCGGCCAGTTCAACACCGCGGCTGGCAGTCGACCGCGTATTGTCCATGCTGCTAATGGCCAACTGGGTTTCGGTCTAGATGACTTGGATCATCTCCGAAATTTCCGCTGTTGAGCGGCTGGTACGCGCTGCCAGTTGGCGCACTTCGTCGGCGACCACCGCGAACCCGCGTCCTTGATCACCGGCCCGCGCAGCTTCGATAGCGGCGTTGAGGGCCAGCAAGTTGGTCTGGTCTGCAATGCTGCGAATCGTGTTGACGATGGCGGTAATCTGATTCGAGCGCTCACCCAGTTGGGCAACGATTCGAGAGGAGTCTTCAATATTTAGCGATATTTGGCGCATTTCACTCGCCGCTTGTTGAATGACTCGGGTGCCTACCTCCGCGACCTTCTGAGTTTCAATAGAGATGTGATAAGCCTGAGCGGCGCTACGGGCGTCTTGCTCGTGTTTTACAACTCGGTCGGTGATGTCAGATGCAAACTTGACCACTTTGTTCAGATTGCCGCGGGCGTCATATACCGGGTTATAGCTAGCTTCCAGCCAAACGGTCTGACCATGTTTGTCCATGCGCTTGAACTGTCCGCTGAAAAATTCACCTTTGTTCAGCCTGCGCCAGAATTCTTCGTAGTCGGTTGAGTTGATGACCTCGGGTGGGCAGAACATCCGGTGGTGTTTGCCTTTTAATTCGCTGAGGCTATAGCCCATCCGCTTCAGGAAGTTTTCGTTAGCGGTCAAAATTTGTCCACTGGGCTCGAACTCAATCTCAACCATCGCGCGATCGAAAGCCTGAAGTTTGTTTTTTGTTTCGTTTTCGGTTTGAATTTTCTCAGTTACATCCATGGCGTACTTGACGATTTTAACCACTTTGCCAGATGCATCCTTAACCGGACTATAGCTCGCTTCAAGCCAGACCGGCTCGCCGTCACCCGCAACCCGAAGGAAGGTCGACGTCACGAAATCACCGGCCCTTAAACGCGCCCACAGTTGAGCATAATCACTGCTACGCACATATTCAGGTGTGCAGAAATGCCGATGTTCTTTACCGATCAGATCCTCTTTACGATAGCGCATGGTGTTTAAAAAGTTTTCATTGGCGCTCAAGACAACGCCATTTAAGTCGAACTCAATACTTGCCATAGAGCGATCGATGGCTTGTAACAAACTCGTCTGTTGAGCAATGACATGCTGCAGATCCTGTATAACTTTTTTATGTGCGTTGAATAGCATGCTGAACTCGACTCAGGAAAACGGTAGGGAGGTAACAAGTTCCTGGTACATGGTCAACCGGGCGGAGTGCGGCCTACTGCGTTGCCTGTCGCAAGAAAGCTATCATACGTGCGGTTCTACAAAAATCGCCATGATTAGTTGTACAAAAAAACAACTCTGTACAACTGAATATGCGTTTGAATAGTTTTCTAATGTTTGGAATAGGTTGAGTGCCGCGTACGGGTGTAATTAATCATCAAACCCAACCTGCTCGTGTATTTGATCAACCTTCAACTCCAGTCGATAGGCGACCGCTATGAATAATGCCTGACACAAGCACAGCGTTGCACTGAGCGAGCGGAATGCAAAGGAACTGCCTTCGTTAACCAGTAATACTGCGTTGGCGCGTTTGGCCAACGGCGAAAGGTTGCTGTCTGTAATGATCAAGGTCTTGGCCTGATTGTGTTGAGCGATTCGCAAGCAATGCTGTGTTTCTTTGCCGTATGGGGTAAAGCTAATGGCGATTACCAAATCGTTGGCGCGTACGCTGCGCATCTGCTCGCGGTAGCTGCCACCTAAACCGGAAATCAGATGGATGCGTTTGTTGGTGTGTTGCAGGTTGTACACCAAGTAGTCGGCCACCGCGAAAGAACGGCGCACCCCAACCACGTAAATATTGTCAGCGTTAACGACTAAATCTACCGCTGTGTCGAACACTACGTCGTCCAACTCGGCGCCCAACCGTTCCAACCCGGACAGCGTCGCATTCACGCACTCGCGCGCAAGATCTCCACCGCTGGCTTTTTGCGACTTATTGGCGATCATGTTGCGGATTCGCTGTTGGTAGTTTTGTGCAGGCGTGGTTTTGTGGGTGTAGGCCTCACGAAACAACGCTTGCATTTCGCTGAAGCCACTGAAGCCAAAGCGTTGGGAGAACCGCACGATCGCTGATGGATGAACTTCGCATTCGCGGGCAATATCGCTGATCCGGTCAACCATGATCCGGTCGCTTTGCTGAGTCATATAGGTCGCGATACGTTTGAGCTGACGCGGCAAGCTCTCGTATTCGGTGGTGATCAGCTTGAGCAGGCTTTCAGCATTCAAAGGCGTATCGGCACTGGTTACTGTCTGCTGATCGATGCTGGACATACGGTGGTTCCTTCTCAGACTTGTTCTTATAAGGCGCGGCCGGACAGGCGAGGCGCCCATGCCCCTGACAATGGACGGCTTAGTTTACAGGGCTGGCTATTTATAGCCTCGCCTCTTTAGGACCATGTGCTGTTCCATTACATATTAATGGAAAAAATATTCCACATAAATAATTTATAGAATAAATATTGATTGACGCCACGAGACGTTCTAGTCTGCATCTACCCAAAGCGATGCGCGCGCCCTCGCGTGAATCGCAGGCTGATAAAAATAATAGGAGCCAGCATGGTTCAGACACGTTTTTCCACTGGTCGTCCATTGGATCTGATCTGCCTCGGACGTCTCGGCGTTGATCTATACGCGCAGCAGGTCGGTGCGCGACTTGAAGACGTCAGCAGCTTCGCCAAATACCTCGGCGGCTCTTCCGCAAACATAGCCTTTGGCACCGCCCGCCTGGGTCTCAAATCAGCCATGATTAGCCGAGTCGGCGACGACCACATGGGACGCTTTCTGATCGAGTCATTGGTGCGTGAAGGCTGCGACGTCAGCGGCATAAAAACCGACCCGGAACGACTTACTGCCATGGTGTTGCTGGGCCTCAAGGACCGCGAAACATTTCCGTTAGTGTTCTACCGTGAAAACTGCGCCGACATGGCGCTGCGTAGTGAAGACATTAGCGAAGCCTATATTGCCTCCAGCAAAGCCCTGCTGATTACCGGTACACATTTTTCGACCGAGCCCGTGTTCAAGGCCAGCAGCCAGGCGCTGGACTATGCGGAAAAACACAACGTCAGACGTATCCTCGATATCGACTACCGACCGGTGTTGTGGGGGTTGGCGAGCAAGTCTGATGGCGAGACCCGCTTTGTTGCCGACCAAAAAGTCAGCCAGCACGTGCAGCGTATATTGCCGCGCTTCGACCTGATCGTCGGCACTGAAGAAGAGTTTCTGATCGCAGGCGGTGGCACAGACCTGCTCAGCGCATTGCGCAAAGTGCGTGACCTGACCGCCGCAACCTTGGTGGTGAAACTGGGCCCGCAGGGTTGTACCGTGATTCACGGGGCGATTCCTGATCGTTTGGAGCACGGCGACATTTACCCCGGTGTTCGGGTCGAAGTCTTGAACGTATTGGGCGCAGGTGATGCGTTCATGTCGGGTTTTCTCATGGGCTGGCTGGACGAGGCTAGCGATCAACGCTGCTGCCAATTAGCCAATGCCTGCGGTGGGCTGGTGGTATCGCGCCACGCTTGTGCGCCGGCCATGCCGACCCTGGCGGAACTGGATTACCTATTTAACAGCAAGGAGCCAATCACGCGCCCGGATCAAGACGCCGTGCTGCAACGACTGCATCAGGTCAGCGTGCCGCGCAAGCAATGGAAGCCACTGTTTATTTTCGCCTTCGACCATCGAGGACAACTGGTGGAACTGGCGCAGAAAGCCGGACGGGATCTGGACAGCATTGCTCAGCTCAAGCAGTTGTTTATTCAGGCGGTAGAGCGGGTTGAAGTGGATTTGCGCCAGCGGAGGATCGACGCCGACGTTGGGTTGCTGGCTGATCAGCGCTTCGGTCAAGATTCACTCAACAGCGCCACCGGGCGCGGCTGGTGGATTGCTCGTCCGGTGGAAGTGCAGGGCTCGCGACCGCTGGCGTTTGAACACGGCCGTTCCATCGGCAGCAATTTGCTGGCCTGGCCTAAGGAACAGATCATCAAATGCCTGGTGCAATTTCATCCCGACGATGAGCCGTTGCTGCGTTTGGAGCAAGAAGCCCAACTCATGGGCTTGTACCGCGCTGCGCAAACCAGCGGTCATGAATTGTTGCTGGAAGTCATCCCGCCAAAGGATCACCCCTCAACCCATCCCGATGTGCTCTATCGCGCGTTGAAACGCCTATACAACCTTGGAATTTTTCCGGACTGGTGGAAAATCGAGTCACAGACCGCCCAAGTGTGGCAACAGCTAGATGAGTTGATCAGCGAGCGCGATCCGTATTGCCGCGGCGTTGTGTTGCTGGGCCTCAATGCGCCGGCTGAAGCGCTGGCCGAAGGATTTAAACAAGCTAGCCGTAGCCGCTGTTGCCGGGGGTTTGCCGTTGGCCGGACGATTTTCCAAGAGCCCAGCCGCGCCTGGATGGCGAACGAAATCGATGACGCGACACTGATAAGCCACGTGCAACGTACGTTCACGTTCTTGATCGAATCCTGGCGCGAGGCGAGAGCCTGATGCGGTCGCGATGACTGAGCTGAGTCGTTCATCCAGCCAAAACCAGCGTTTAGTTGATACCGACATACAGGTGCACCCATGCCCACTTCGAACACCCATTCAGCGATCCGGATCGGCATTAACCCGATTTCATGGAGCAACGACGATCTACCTGCACTCGGTGGCGAAACGCCGCTGAGTACTGCCTTGAGCGAAGGCGCGGAAATAGGCTACGAAGGATTTGAGCTCAACGGCAAGTTCCCTAAAGACGCCAAAGGCGTCGGCGATGTGTTGCGTCCCTACGAACTGGCGCTGGTCTCTGGCTGGTATTCCGGTCGTTTGGCGCGGCGTTCGGTGGTTGAGGAAATCGAGGCCATTTCCTCGCATGTGCAGTTGCTTGCAGAAAACGGCGCTACGGTTTTGGTATACGGCGAAGTCGCTGACTCAATTCAAGGGCAGCGCATTCCATTGGTCGAGCGACCACGTTTTTACAGTGATCGGGCGTGGCAGGAGTACGCCGACAAGCTAACCCAGTTGGCGCGTTTCACTTTATCCCGCGGCGTACGTTTGGCCTATCACCATCACATGGGCGCTTACGTTGAATCGCCCCAGGACATCGATAAGCTGATGGCCCTGACCGGCAGCGAAGTCGGCTTGCTGTTCGATTCGGGCCATTGCTACATGGGGGGCGGCGAGCCACTGCAGGTATTGAAAAAACATATCGACCGGATTTGCCACGTGCATTTCAAAGACGTACGCAAGCCAGTGGTGCAACTGGCGCGCAACCATTTGTGGAGTTTTCCGGACTGCATCATCAACGGTACGTTCACCGTGCCGGGCGATGGCGACATTGATTTCGCTGCTTTGCTCGACGTCTTGTTGGCCGCCCACTACACCGGCTGGCTGGTGGTAGAAGCCGAGCAAGACCCGGCGGTCGCGCCCAGTTATGCCTATGCCAAAAAAGGCTATGAGACCCTGCGCAGTTTGCTCGCCGATGCCCAACACAGGAGCGCTTGGTCATGAACCTGCTGGTGAAAAGTAACGCTGAAGGCCGCAACGTCGTTGCGCTGGCAGACGGTGCATTGGAGTACGTCGGCTTCGCCGCTTATCGTTTAAGTGTCGGTGAGAGTTTACCGGTCAGTGCCGGTGAGAAAGAACTGTGCCTGGTATTGCTTAGTGGCCGGGTTGATGTGACCGGCGAGGCGCCGGGGCAGGCCGCTTTCAAGTGGCAGAACATTGGCGATCGGCACTCGGTGTTCGAAGACAAATCGCCCTTCGCCGTGTACTTGCCGCCCTACAGTCAAGCTCAGGTGATCGCACTCAGCGCAGTACAAATTGCCGTGTGCTCCGCCGCCGGCGATGTTGCCAAGCAACTGCCGGCACGCTTGATCCGCCCTGAAAGCATGAAACGTAGCAGCCGAGGTAAAGCCGCTAATACCCGTTATGTGTGCGACATTCTTCCCGACACAGAGCCTGCGCATTCGCTGTTGGTGGTGGAAGTGCGCACGCCCTCCGGGCATTCGTCCAGCTACCCGCCCCACAAGCATGACCAGGATGACCTGCCCCACGAGAGCTTTCTTGAAGAAACCTATTACCATCAGGTCAACCCGCCGCAGGGCTATGTGTTTCAGCGGGTGTACACCGACGACCGCAGCATTGATCAAACTATGGCAGTGGAGAACAACGACTTGGTCACGGTGCCCAAGGGTTATCACCCGGTCAGCGTGCCCTATGGCTACGAGTCGTATTATTTGAACGTGATGGCCGGTCCAAAACGCGCCTGGCAGTTCCACAACGATCCCCAGCACAGCTGGTTATTGGATCTTTAAACCTATTCGATAAGGAACAGCGGCATGAGCAACACTCCGATTATTGGTCACTACATCAACGGCCAAGTGCTTACCGGCTCTGCTCAACGCGAAGGCAGCGAGCGCTACAGCAATGTGTTCAATCCGGCCACCGGCAAGGTGCAAGCGCAAGTCGCGCTGGCCAGCGCGAAAACCGTGGACGAGGCCGTGGCTTCAGCGTTGGCCGCGTTTCCGGCTTGGGCTGATCAATCGTCGCTACGCCGCGCACGCGTGATGTTCAAATTCAAAGAGCTGCTGGATCAACACCATGATGAGCTGGCAGCGATCATCAGCCGCGAACACGGCAAAGTGTTTTCCGACGCCAAAGGTGAGGTCACCCGTGGTATTGAAATCGTCGAATTTGCCTGTGGTGCGCCGAGCCTGTTGAAAACCGATTACAGCGATAACATCGGTGGCGGCATCGACAACTGGAACCTGCGCCAACCCCTGGGCGTTTGCGCCGGGGTCACGCCGTTCAACTTCCCGGTCATGGTGCCGCTGTGGATGATTCCCATGGCCTTGGTCACCGGTAACACTTTTATTCTCAAGCCTTCCGAGCGCGACCCTTCGGCCAGCCTGTTTATGGCGCGTCTGCTCAGTGAAGCCGGTTTGCCAGACGGTGTATTCAACGTGGTTCAGGGCGACAAAGCGGCCGTTGATGCCTTGCTGCAACACCCCGATATCGAAGCAATTTCGTTTGTCGGTTCGACACCCATTGCCGAATACATCTACCAACAGGGTACGTCGCGGGGCAAACGTGTACAGGCCTTGGGTGGGGCCAAAAATCATATGATCGTCATGCCAGACGCCGACCTCGATCAGGCCGCCGATGCCTTGATCGGTGCTGCTTACGGCTCTGCCGGCGAGCGCTGCATGGCGATTTCCATCGCAGTGGCGGTTGGTGACGTCGGCGACCAACTGATCGAAAAACTGCTGCCGCGCATCGACCAACTCAAGGTCGGCAACGGCATGCAACGCGACATCGACATGGGTCCGTTAGTCACTGGCGAGCATAAAAGCAAAGTCTTGAGCTTCATCGATCAAGGTGTAGAGCAAGGCGCGGAACTGATCGTTGACGGCCGCAACTTCAGCGTCCCGGGTGCCGAAGAGGGCTTCTTTGTTGGCGCTACGCTGTTCGATAACGTTACCCCTGAAATGACTATTTATAAGCAGGAAATTTTCGGTCCGGTGCTGGGCATTGTTCGGGTGCCGGATTTCGCCAGCGCTGTGGCGTTGATCAACGCCCATGAGTTCGGTAATGGCGTGTCGTGTTTTACCAGCGATGGCGGTATTGCGCGTGCGTTCGCGCGCACGATCAAGGTCGGGATGGTCGGGATCAACGTACCGATTCCGGTGCCTATGGCCTGGCATTCGTTCGGCGGTTGGAAGCGTTCGCTATTCGGCGATCACCACGCCTATGGCGAAGAGGGCATCCGCTTCTACAGCCGCTACAAAAGCGTAATGCAGCGCTGGCCAGACAGCATCGTCAAAGGTCCGGAGTTTGGTATGCCCACCGCTAAATAATCTGTCGTCCGCGTTCGTTTAGGAGAATAAAAATAATGAGCCATCCCCTGCGTTTCGCTCTGAATCGTATGGTTGCGCCACGTCTTTCGCTGTCGGAATTTATTGATCTGGCAGTAACGCTGAAAGCGGATGCGATTGAACTTCGCAACGACCTTAAGGGTATCGGAATCGAGGGCGGCACCCCGCCCGATAGCATCCGCGAACAGTGCCAGACCCACGGTATTCGGGTGTTGTCGATCAATGCGTTGTACCCGTTTGATGTCTGGAACGACGAGCGTCGGACGCAGGCGCTGAAGTTGGCGACCTTCGCACGGGACTGCGGCGCCGAAGCGTTGGTCTTGTGCCCGTTCAACGGCCCCTCCGATTTACGGACTGCCGGTGAGCGAACGCTGGGACTAAGGACCGCATTAAGTGAGCTAGCACCTATTTTGCGCGAGTACGATATCTTCGGCTTCGTCGAGCCGCTGGGTTTTCCGCAATGCTCGCTGCGTCTCAAACGTCAGGCCGTGGATGCCATAACCGCTACCGGTGGGCTGGATGTGTTTCGAGTCGTGCATGACACCTTTCACCACCATCTTGCGAACGAAAAAGAGTTCTTCGCTGACCTTACCGGGTTGGTACACATCTCCGGTGTCGAAGACCGTGATGTACCGCTGGCGGGGCTTCGCGACGGGCACCGGGTGCTGGTGGGTGAGGGCGATATTCTCGGCAATTCGATGCAGATTGATCGATTGCTGCGCGATGGCTACGTGGGGCATCTGTCCTTCGAACCTTTTGCTGACAGCGTTCACGAATTGGTGGATATCACGCAGGCGGTCGCGGCGAGCATGGCCTATTTACAGGGTTGAATATGCAGGCCTTTTCGCAGGCAAGCCTGCACCCACAACGGTCAGTGTCGAGCACTCCTGTGGGACCAGGCTGGCTGGCGAAAGTCGCCCATGGAACAAAGGGAATCAAACATGAAAACAACAAAATTAACCATGGCCCAGGCGCTGGTGAGGTTCCTTGATAACCAGTACGTGGAAGTCGATGGGGTTGAGAGCAAATTCATTGCCGGTATTTTTACGATTTTCGGCCACGGCAATGTGTTGGGTATCGGCCAGGCCCTGGAGCAAGACAGCGGACAATTAATCGTTCATCAGGGCCGCAATGAACAAGGCATGTGCCACGCCGCCATTGGGTTTGCGAAACAACACCTGCGGCGCAAGATCTACGCCTGTTCGTCCTCGGTCGGGCCGGGTGCCGCGAACATGCTCACGGCTGCCGCCACCGCCACCGCCAACCGAATTCCGCTCTTGCTGCTGCCCGGCGATGTGTACGCCAGCCGACAGCCGGACCCAGTGCTGCAACAGATTGAGCAGTTTCACGACTTGAGTATCAGCACCAACGATGCATTCAAAGCCGTCAGCAAATACTGGGACCGTATTAATCGCCCAGAACAGCTGATGAGCGCCGCTATTAATGCTATGCGTGTGCTCACCGACCCGGCCGAAACCGGCGCTGTGACCTTGGCCTTGCCGCAAGACGTGCAAGCTCAAGCTTACGATTACCCCGATAGCTTCTTGCAAAAACGCGTACACCGCATTGACCGACGCCCCGCCAGCGACGCCATGCTCGGCGATGCCTTGGCATTGCTCAAAGGCAAGCGCAAGCCGTTGTTAGTGTGTGGCGGTGGGGTGCGGTATTCCGGCGCAGCGGATGCATTGCAGGCATTTGCCGAGCGCTTTGATATACCGTTTGCCGAAACCCAGGCGGGTAAAAGTGCGATTGTTTCGGCTCATCCTTTGAATATGGGTGGTTTGGGTGAAACGGGCTCACTGGCAGCCAACATGCTGGCCAAAGAAGCGGACTTGATCATCGGCGTCGGCACCCGCTATAGCGACTTCACTACTGCCTCGAAATGGCTGTTCCAAAACCCCGACGTGCAGTTCCTAAACCTCAATGTCAGCGCCTTCGACGCGCAGAAGTTGGACGGTGTGCAGGTGTTGGCAGATGCCCAATACGCGTTGCTGGCGTTGACCGATGCGCTGAGCGACAGCGGTTATCGCTCGGCGTGGGGCGATCAACCACGCCAGGCGAAGGCGCAATTTGACGCCGAAGTGGACCGTATTTACGCAATTGAATACCAAAGCCGCGATTTCATACCGGAGATTAATGACCACCTTGACCCGGCCGTGCTGCGCGAATTCATCGAACTCACCGGTTCCTGCCTGACCCAAAGCCGCGTATTGGGTTTACTCAATCAGCGGCTGCCCAGCGACGCCGTGATCGTTGCTGCTGCCGGCAGTTTGCCGGGTGATTTACAGCGCGCCTGGCGTAGCACCGGGGTTCACAGCTACCACGTCGAGTACGGTTATTCCTGCATGGGTTACGAGATCAATGCCGCGCTGGGGGTTAAGCTCGCCGAGCCGCAGCGGGAGGTTTACGCGCTGGTGGGTGATGGCTCCTACATGATGCTGCATTCAGAACTGGCGACCTCGATTCAGGAACGTTGCAAGGTCAACGTGATCCTCTTCGACAACATGACCTTCGGGTGCATCAACAACCTGCAAATGGGACACGGGATGGACAGCTTCGGCACGGAGTTTCGCTTTCGCAATCCGGAAACCGGCAAGCTTGACGGCGATTTTGTTCCGGTGGATTTTGCCATGAGCGCTGCGGCCTACGGTTGCAAGACCTACAAGGTCAATACCGTCTTCGAGCTGGAAGCCGCACTGATTGATGCACAGAAGCAAACGGTCTCGACCTTGATCGATATCAAGGTTCTACCCAAGACCATGATCCACAAATATCTGTCGTGGTGGCGAGTCGGCGTGGCGGAAGTGTCGACCAAGGGCGCTACCGCTCAGGTGTTTAAAGCGCTCAGCCAGGAACTGGCGAAAGCCCGCAAATACTGACGACTCACTCCACGATAACGACTTTGGGAGCAGTGAAATGACATTGAAATTAGGCGTGATTGGCACCGGCGCAATTGGCCAGGATCACATTCGACGGTTGAGCCAAACCTTGTTGGGCAGCCAGGTTGTGGCGCTGACCGACATCAATCTCGACCAGGCCGCCAAAGTAGCACGCGACCTAGACCTGACCGCTGAGGTCTACCCCGATGGCCACACGCTGATAAACACGCCAGAGGTGGAAGCGGTGCTGGTGACGTCATGGGGCCCGAGCCACGAAGAATTCGTGCTGGCCGCCATTGCCGCCGGTAAACCCGTGTTCTGCGAGAAACCGTTGGCCGTCACAGCAGACGGCTGCCGACGAATCGTTGACGCCGAAATCGCCTACGGCAAGCGTTTGGTCCAGGTCGGTTTCATGCGCCCGTATGACGAGGGTTATCGCGCGCTGAAGACCGTGATCGACAGCGGGCAGATCGGCGAGCCGCTGATGCTGCACTGTGCTCATCGCAACCC
Organism: Pseudomonas sp. 10S5; assembly: GCF_035019745.1. Taxonomy (NCBI): domain Bacteria; kingdom Pseudomonadati; phylum Pseudomonadota; class Gammaproteobacteria; order Pseudomonadales; family Pseudomonadaceae; genus Pseudomonas; species Pseudomonas sp. 10S5. The sequence goes on along the minus strand of NZ_JASJVL010000014.1, from coordinate 18,894 downwards.
CACCGTGGGCGAGAATTACAAAACTGACATGGCAATCACTGACACGCTGATCCATGAAATCGACGTGCTGCGGTGGTTGCTCGACGATGATTATGTCTCGGTGCAAGTAGTGTTCCCGCGCAAATCCGGCAAAGCCTTCGCGCACCTCAAAGACCCACAGATTGTCTTGCTGGAAACCGCCAAAGGCACGCGCATTGACGTCGAAGTATTCGTTAACTGCCAGTACGGTTATGACATCCAGTGTGAAGTCGTCGGCGAGACTGGCATTGCGCGCTTGCCGGAGCCTTCACAAGTCCAACTGCGCAGCGGCGCCAAAGTGTCCAATGCCATTCTGATGGACTGGAAAGATCGCTTCATTGCGGCTTATGACGTTGAGCTGCAAGCGTTTGTTGACAGCGTCCGCGCGGGCCAGGTCGGCGGCCCGTCCGCGTGGGATGGATACGCTGCTGCAGTTACTGCCGATGCCTGTATCGAAGCACAAAAAAGTGGGGCGATTGTTCCGGTGAGCTTGCCGGCCCGGCCGGCGTTTTATGCCTGACAGTGTGTGGACAACACGGACCTGCGAAGGCCACACCACCCCATTCGAATCAGAGGACATTTCAATGCGCATTGGATTAGTGGGATATGGCAAGGGCGGGCGATATTTTCATGCGCCGCTGATTGCCAGCATGCCGGGTGCCCGTTTTATCGGCGTTGTCACTCGTTCCCCCGAACGGCGCTTGGAGCTGGCGCAGGACAATCCTGACGTCTTGGCGTTCGACACGCTGGCGGCGCTGGTGGCCAACGGCATCGATGCGGTGGTGATTTCCACGCCGCTGGCCTCCCGTCGGGCACTGATCCTTGAAGCTATCGAGCTGGGCGTGGCAGTGGTCAGCGATAAACCGTTCGCCAACGACGCTGCCCAGGCCCGGGAATTGGTTGAGGCCGCTGAGCGACGCGGTGTGATGCTAAGCGTTTATCAAAACCGTCGCTGGGATTCGGATTTCCTGACCCTACGCAAGCTGATCGACAACGGCGTGCTCGGTGACATCATGCGTTTTGAATCCAGGGTGGAGCGCTATTCACCTAAATCAGTGGGCAAGGCCAGCGGTGGCGGAATGCTTCGCGATCTAGGCAGTCACCTGGTGGATCAGGCCCTGTTGTTGTTCGGTTCTGTGTCACGGGTGTACGCCGAACTGGATTTTGCGTCGGCAGACAACGAACTCGATCACGGCTTTTTTGTGTCGCTGACTCACGCAAGCGGTGTGGTTACGCACCTGTGGGGCAGTTGCTTGCAGAACTGTCCGGGGCCGCGCTTCAGGGTCAGCGGCTCAGCGGGTTGCTACAGTGTGGAAGGGTTGGACGGGCAGGAAGCGTCGTTGTTAGCCGGGCGGTCACCGAAAAGCGAAGGTGATAACTGGGGCGCTGAAGAACATCGACGCTGGGGTTGGTTCGAGCAAGGCCAGCAGCGCGAACGTATTCCTTCCGAACGCGGCTGCTGGAACGAGTTTTATCGGCAGTTGCAGGAAGCTGTTGCAGGTAAAGGCAAAAATCCGGTGGACCCGCGTGATGCGGTAGCGTGCTCAGTGGTGTTGGATGCGGCACGCTTGAGTGCGCAGTCGGGCACGGTGGTTGAGCTGTAGAAATCGCTTTTTGCAGGAGTTTTCGAAGGTGTGATTCTTCGTCAATCGCAACCTTGCGTAGCGCTTACAAATTTTGGGCATAAGCGAGCAGGGTGATAAAAATGAAAATAGAAATAAATTCTAAAACTAGTTGATATAGAAATTATTTTCCAATAAAGTCGTTCCTAGTTATCCATACAACTACAAAAACGTGGAGACAGACCGATCATGAATACCCCTATCCGTTTCACTTCACTTGCCCTGACACTCATGTTCGCCAGCGGCGTAGCCTTGGCCGATATGAAAATCGGCGTGAGCATGTCGCAGTTCGATGACACCTGGTTGACCTACCTGCGTGAAGACATGACCGCCAAAGCCAAGACCGTACCCGGCGGCGTTTCGCTGCAATTTGTCGACGGTAGAAGCGATGTGGTCCAACAGTTGACCCAAGTGCAGAACCTGATCAATCAGAAGGTAGATGCCCTGATCGTCAACCCGGTCGACACCGCTGCTACCGCCAAAATCACCCAGGCGGCCGTCGCTGCGGGTATCCCGTTGGTATACGTCAACCGCCGTCCTGATGATCTCAACCTGCCTAAAGGCGTGATTACTGTCGCCTCCAACGATGAAGAGGCCGGCAAGCTGCAAATGCAGTACCTCGCTGACAAGATGGGCGGCAAGGGCAGCATCGTGATTCTGCTGGGGGATTTGGCCAACAATTCCACCCAGAACCGTACCAAAGGTGTCAAAGAAATCCTGGCCAAGTACCCCGGTATCAAAATCGATCAGGAACAGAGCGGGACTTGGTTGCGGCAAAAGGGCATGGACTTGACCAACGACTGGATCACCCAAGGCAAGAAGTTCGATGCTGTGGTAGCTAATAACGACGAAATGGCCATCGGGGCGTCCATGGCGTTGAAGCAGGCTGGCATTGCCAAGGGTAGCGTCTTGATAGCCGGTGTCGACGGTACTCCTGATGGTCTGAATGCGGTAACCAAGGGCGACATCGCGGTGTCGGTATTCCAGGACGCCAAAGGCCAGGCAGATGGCGCTATCGACGCGGCGGTAAAAATGGCCAAGAAGGAGCCGGTTGAGCAGTCGGTCTGGGTGCCTTATCGCCTGATCACGCCAGAAAATGTTGCTTCGTTCAAATAACTGACCCCTCTTTCTAGAACAAGAACGTCGCGAGAGGAATTGTCACATGTTCACTTCTGGTACGACTTCACGTAGTGCTCCAACCGATCTGTTGGCTGGTGCGGCCGCGATCGACAGCCCATATCTGCTGGAAATTATCAACGTCAGCAAAGGCTTTCCTGGTGTGGTGGCTCTGTCTAACGTGCAACTTCGTGTGCGTCCCGGCTCGGTACTGGCCCTGATGGGCGAGAACGGTGCTGGCAAGTCCACTTTGATGAAAATCATTGCCGGTATCTACCAACCTGATGAAGGTGAGCTGCGCTTGCGCGGCAAGCCCATCAGCTTCGAGTCGCCGTTGGCGGCGCTGCAAGCCGGAATTGCGATGATCCATCAGGAACTCAATCTGATGCCCCACATGAGCATCGCCGAAAATATCTGGATCGGGCGTGAGCAGCTCAATGGCTTGCACATGGTCGATCATAAAGAAATGTTTCGTTGCACAGCGACATTGCTAGAGCGATTGCGCATTAATCTGGCGCCGCAAGACTTGGTAGGCACTCTGACCATTGCCGAGCGACAGATGGTGGAAATTGCCAAGGCAGTTTCGTATGACTCGGACATTCTGATCATGGATGAGCCGACGTCTGCCATTACTGAAAAAGAAGTTGCCCACCTGTTCTCGATCATTGCCGACCTCAAGGCGCAGGGCAAAGGCATCATTTACATCACCCATAAAATGAATGAAGTGTTCAGCATTGCCGATGAAGTGGCGGTATTTCGCGATGGCACTTATATCGGCCTGCAACGGGCCGACAGCATGGACGGTGATAGCCTCGTGTCGATGATGGTCGGCCGCGAGCTGAGCCAGCTGTTTCCTGAGCGTGAAAAACCTAAGGGTGATTTATTGCTCTCAGTCCGTGATCTACGTCTGAACGGAGTATTTGAGGGGGTTTCTTTCGATCTGCACGCGGGGGAGATCCTCGGTATTGCGGGGTTAATGGGGTCAGGGCGCACCAACATCGCCGAAACTATTTTTGGAATTACGCCCTGTGACGGCGGCAACATCCAACTCGATGGCGTGAGTGTCCGTATCACTGATCCGAACCTGGCGATCAAGAAAGGCTTTGCGCTGCTGACCGAAGATCGCAAGCTCAGCGGGCTATTTCCATGTCTGTCGGTGTTGGAAAATATGGAAATGGCAATTATCCCGCACTACGCAGCAGGTGGTTTTATTCGACAGAAGGCCTTGCGTGCCTTGTGCGAGGACATGTGCCAAAAGCTTCGGGTGAAAACCCCGTCGCTAGAGCAGTGCATCGACAACCTGTCCGGCGGTAACCAACAAAAGGCGTTGCTCGCCCGCTGGTTAATGACCAATCCAAGAATTTTGATTCTCGACGAACCCACCCGAGGCATTGACGTCGGCGCCAAGGTCGAGATCTATCGGCTGATTTCTTATCTGGCCAGCGAAGGTATGGCGGTGATCATGATCTCGTCAGAATTACCTGAGGTTCTGGGCATGAGCGACCGGGTCATGGTGATGCATGAGGGCGAGATGATGGGCATGCTCGACCGTGGTGAAGCGACCCAAGAGCGGGTGATGCACCTGGCTTCTGGCAATTCGATTCACTAGCGGGCCGACGCAGCAGAAGAGGAACAACCGCTATGAACGCAATTTTAGGAAACAAACCTGCCGCTGTGCCAGCCAGGTCGAAACGGCGTCTGCCAACTGAACTGAGCATATTTTTGGTATTAATCGGTATCGGGTTGGTATTTGAAGTGTTTGGCTGGATCGTCCGTGATCAGAGTTTTCTGTTTAATTCGCAACGTCTGGTATTGATGATCCTGCAAGTTTCTATCATTGGTCTGCTCGCCATCGGCGTGACCCAAGTGATTATCACCACGGGTATCGATCTGTCCTCCGGTTCGGTACTGGCGCTGTCGGCAATGATTGCTGCCAGCTTGGCGCAAAGCTCCGACTACACCCGTGCAGTGTTTCCGTCACTGACCGACCTTCCGGTATGGATTCCAGTGGCGGTGGGGTTGGCGGTTGGACTGGTGGCGGGGGCAATCAACGGCAGCATCATTGCGATCACCGGCATCCCGCCCTTCATTGCAACTTTGGGCATGATGGTCTCAGCCCGCGGCATGGCGCGTTTCTATACTTCAGGGCAGCCGGTGAGCATGTTGAACGACTCCTACACTGCTATTGGTCAGGGCGCAATGCCGGTGATTATCTTCCTGGCAACGGCGTTGGTGTTTCACATTGCTCTGCGTTACACCAAATACGGGAAATACACTTACGCCATCGGCGGCAACATGCAGGCTGCGCGCACGTCTGGAATCAACGTAAAGCGGCACCTGATTATTGTTTATAGCATCGCCGGTTTGCTGGCGGGGTTGGCGGGGGTCGTGGCATCGGCGCGGGCAGCCACCGGACAGGCTGGCATGGGCGTTTCCTACGAATTGGATGCAATTGCTGCCGCGGTGATCGGCGGTACTAGTCTGGCAGGCGGTGTGGGGCGAATCACCGGTACCGTCATCGGTGCGTTGATACTGGGTGTCATGGCCAGCGGATTCACGTTCGTTGGGGTCGATGCCTATATTCAGGACATCATTAAGGGCCTGATCATTGTCGTGGCTGTGGTGATCGACCAATACCGCAACAAGCGTAAAATCAAACGTTGATCGCTGAGCGCTCTTCGGGGGACCAGTTCTGGTCCCTGTGTCTTGTCTTCTCCCTTCAAATTGGAACTGAGGCCAGGTTTTATGGGTCAGACGCTCGCGCCCGTCCGACCAGTGGTCTTTCAAGCCCCTGCGTGACGGCCTTAAGTGACTTGTTGCGCGAAACTGCTTCAATTATGTTGCTGTGTCCACAGCCCGGCCTTAGACTGCCGCCCCTCATAAATTGAGTGCCAGGTGGCGCTTAGAGACTGTGGCGCTTTTTCGGCAACGCTGAGTCGCTCCCTAATTCGCCCTAATGCACGTATTTTTTATAGAGAAATCAATGACAAAGGACAAGTTGCTGGCGATGCCGGCCGATGACTACATGAATGCAGAGCAGCACGCCTTCTTCGTTGAGCTGCTGCAAGCCATGAAAGTCGAGATCCATGAGCGTATCGATCAAAGCCGTATCGCGATTGAAAGCTTGGACACGCCCGCTGACCCTGCCGATGCGGCTTCGGTTGAAGAGGAGCGTCACTGGCTGGTCAACATAATTGACCGTGATCAGCGCATGCTTCCACAACTGGAAATGGCGCTTGCTCGCATTTCCGATGACAGCTTTGGCTGGTGCGACGACAGCGGCGAGGCCATTGGCCTTAAACGTCTGCTGATCAGCCCGACCACCAAGTACTGCATCGAAGCTCAAGAGCGTCACGAGCAAATCGAAAAGCATCAGCGTCAGGCCTGATCCCGCCACGTGTTGCTCTACGGGGGTACTCAGTGCCTCCGTATTTACCCGATCTTGTTTAACCCCTGCGCAGAACGCTAACGTGCTTTATGCACTTACCGCACCTTACAACTAACGACCCATAGCTAATGGCCAATGTCTGGCGTTTAATGCAGGCATAACAACCAAAAATGTAGATGGGTGACAAACATGGCTGGAGTTGGACCTCTCACGGGAACGCTGTCGTCGAAGGCCCAGGCCTCCAACGCATTGGCCACGAAAGCGCAACCTTCCCTCAGCAGCGCCCGCTGGCTGACCCCTTTGATGCAAAGCATTTTGCTGTGCCTGTTGCTGACGGCAATGGCCTTTCTCAGCGTTTCGGTCTACGTCAGCCTACCGTTAATGATGGTGGTTATCTGGCTGCCTCGCCTGTTTGCCGCGCCCTCGGTTGCGGTCGTCACGCTGAGCGGCGGCGACGGTCTGGAGCAATTGACCCGCGATCTGTCGTACGCCACCAGCCACAACGCACTGTCCGCCGCCAGCGTGGCATTTTCCGTAGGCCAGTTGGCAAGCAAGGTCCAGTCGCAGCTCGACGCGGCCGAGCAAATTGTCAGCAGCGCTGATGTGATGATTGCCACCGAGCAAGCAACTTCTCAGTTGAGTCAACAGGCACTCAGCGCCGCCAGCGAAGCCCGTGTCAGCAGCGATGCCGGGCGCAGCGTACTCGCCGAGTCCATTACACGGATGCACCAGTTGAGCAAGCGCGCCGTCAGCAGTCGCGAGCTGATCGAAGCCCTTAACCAGCGCAGCTCGGACATTCAGCGTGTCACCTTGGTTATCCAGTCCATTGCCAGCCAGACCAATTTGTTAGCGCTCAACGCCGCCATTGAAGCTGCTCGCGCGGGTGAGCACGGGCGTGGTTTTGCCGTGGTTGCCGATGAAGTCCGGGGTCTGGCAGGGCGCACGGCCAGCGCCACCGAGGAAGTCGGGCAAATGGTGGCCGATATCCAGCAGCGTACTGGGCAAGTAGTCGAACAGATTCGGCAATTATCCAGCGACCTGGACACGGGGGTCGAACAAGTAGAACGAACCGGTCAACATTTGGAGAATATTGCCCGGTTAGCCGCTGGAGTTGAAACGCAAGTCAGCGAAATCGCTGCAGGCGCGCAAACTAATCAACAACAATTGAGCAGCCTGTTTACCGCCGTTGAGCAAATGCGCGGCGATTTAGCCATCAGCGATGAGCAAACACAACAACTGGCAAAAGCGGCGGTGCAGATGGAGGGCCAAGCGGAAACCATCAGCGAGCGGTTGGCACAGGTTGGCTTGGATGATTACCACCAGCGTGTTTACGATCTGGCTCTTGAAGGGGCGCGTCAAATATCGGCTCAATTTGAAACGGATATTGAGCAACGTCGTGTCAGCCTTGAGGACTTGTTCGACCGCAGTTACCAACTGATACCGAAAACTGCTCCCCCCAAATTTCAAACGCGTTTCGATCGATATACCGACCAGGTGCTGCCTTTGATTCAGGAGTCGTTGTTGCCGCGCCATGAGGGCTTAGTGTTTGCCATTGCATGCACACCTCAAGGTTACGTGCCGACACACAATACCGCGTTCAGTCAGCCGCTGACCGGCGATACCCAATTAGACACCTTGCAGAATCGTACAAAACGCAAGTTCGATGACCGTACTGGCATTCGCTGCGGCAGTCATCAGCAGCCTGTGCTGTTGCAGACTTACACCCGCGACACTGGTGAGCTGATGCACGATCTTTCAGTACCCATCATGGTTCAAGGTCGTCATTGGGGTGGACTGCGTCTGGGTTATAAACCCGAAGGCGTGCCACCCTCCAGGCGTGGCTAAGAAGTGCCTTCGCAAATCAACGATTTCCGCTATCTACTTGTGGGGATCGTCTGAAGTTTAACTTCGGATAATCATCGACTCTGAGGATATCTATTTCCTTTGAAAGTTTAGTTTTATTTTTATTTGGCTATTTTGCAGGACGTTTAAGTTAAGTACCTCTCTAAAGTCGTTAACGTTTGTGGGACTGTTCTGGAATGTCGTGATGACCTTGACGTTGGTTCGTCGCTGAGCAAGCTGGTTTAAATCAACGGTATTTTTTGATTTAAGCAGTCTGACTTTCAGCTGCATTCCAAAGGCATTGAGCATTATGGTTTCTATATTTAAAACATTCTGTGAAGCGCGCGGCCCTCGCCCTCAAGTTCAAACGCGTGGTGTGACGGTGCGCATCGGCATGTTCTTCGATGGAACAGGCAATAACCGAATCAACTCTCAAATCGCGGCCGATTGCCGTGCCCAAGCGGCGATGAACAACAACGCTCATACTGGCGCTTGCGCGGGGCGTCATGCGAATTTAACCAGCAGTTATGCTAACGACGTCACAAACATTGCCCGGCTCTATGAACTTTATGTTTTGCGGCCCACTGCGCAAGAGACGCCACAAGGGTTAAGCGTGTGTGCGCCGATTTATATCAGTGGCGCAGGCACTACTGCTGGTAAGCACGACTCTGTTTGGGCTGGCCAAGTCTTAGGGCGCGGCACCACGGGTGTACTGGCCAAGGTCGCAGAGGGGGTGAAAATGCTCCGTACAGTACTGGAGACCTTTGAAGCCAATAATCACTGTTGCACAGTGGAGGGGTTGGAAATTGACCTATTTGGATTTAGCCGTGGCGCTGCCTCTGCTCGCCATTTCGCTAATGAAGTATTAAGACAGGACAAAGGCGCACTTGGCCCTTTGCTCAAGCTGCAAAGCATTCCCTGGGGGCCTGACTTCGCGTGGTGTAAGGGCAGCGTCCGCTTGAAGGTAATAGGTTTGTTCGACACTGTGGCGGCGATCGGTAGTCTTTCGGACTTTGGCAATGTCAGGGACGCTTTCAATCGTCAGGTCAACCTCTACCTGCCTCCAGGCAGTGCTCAACAGGTGTTTCATTTGGTTGCTGGAGATGAGCAACGGCGTAATTTTGCTTTGAACAGCGTAACGCCAGGTTGGCCCAAGGAGATTGTATTGCCGGGGGCTCACTCTGACATTGGCGGTGGCTACCATCTGAATGTTCGCGAAAAGGTGCTGCTCACCCGTCCTCGTCGCAGCGTCGTTAGTCTCGATACCGCTTTTAATGAAACGGTTGCCTGGCGGGAAAGCCAAGCTGACCTTCAGAAGATAGATGCAAGGGAATGGTTAGATCCGCAAGATACAGAGGCTTCGCTATCTATCGAAATTGATGAGCGTATCCCCAATGCGGGTAGCGAGAGGGTCGGGGTCAAAGCGGTTGTGGCGGCAGTTAGCATGAATCGCCGGATCTACGGTCATCTTTCCCGGGTTTATCTGCGTGTGATGCATGAGTTAGCCACCGCCGAGGGAGTTCCCCTGGAACCGGTGCCGGACAGTCCGGCGCTTAGCCTGGTTCCGGAATTACAGGTCATCGCGCAAAAGCTGATTGCTTACGCCAAAGGTGGCCCCTACTTGCTGGATGAAGGAGAGCAGCGTTTGTTGCGCCGACGTTTCATCCACCGATCTGCACATTGGAGTGCGTTGGTCGGCAGCGGAGCTGGCCCAAACAACTCGATTTTTGTTCATGCCCCAGAGTCTGGAGGAAGGGTTTGCCATCCAAACATCGGGCGACAGGGCCATTCACAATAACGTTCGCCATTGATATTGGGGGTTATTAGCTGTGATGTACCGAAGCTATGCGGGGCATAGCTTTTTCCCCAGGCGTGTAATCCCTAAAGTGGCGTTATCGTTACCTCGCTAATGAAGTTCTCGGGAGTACGCTCATGCAAGGCAAACTTGATGTCGCCGTCATGATAGGAAGTGGAGTTCCACCCTCGATTCGCGCCTTGGGCCAGCAGATATGCTGGGTCGTCTTGCTCAACGGTGAGCGCCGCGGCACTGCGTTTGCCAGCCGAAATGATGCCGAAGAATGTCGGTCAGCCTGGGCCGCGCAATTGTTGATAACCGCCTGAACGAAGCAGTTGCTGACTGTCTAGTTGGCTTCGTGCAGTAGCACATTGAGTTCATCCACTACAGGCGCCCAATCGGCGTCTATGTGCAGTTGCTCTTTAAGAAATTTCGCCTGTTGCAGTGTCCAGAAGTCGGCGTCGATCAGTTTGACGCCTTCCGGCAATGGGCCATGGCTGTCGACAAACGCATCAATACTGGCCTGATCGGAATCAAGGCCCAGTTGTTCGAATAACGTCTGTAAGGTCGGTGTAGTAAGGTCCATATCATCTCCGTGGCGGACAAGTAAACCGTTCAATGCGCAAGGCCATGTACCTTAACCTTGCAAAGATCTGAGGCTTTGGCTTGGAAAGAGTTCGGCGGAAAACTTCGAAGAAAAAAATCTGGACAAGGGTGGACTAAGCGCTTAATGCACCAGCGTCTACAGCCACTTTTAAGGCCTTGGCCGATTCCTTAGCCGCCGCCGCCGCGACGTCAGCGGTTTTGAACCATCGATCTTTTTCGACTTGGTGGTAGCTGATAGCGTTCTTACCTTCCTTGGCCCGCATTACAATGACAGCCTGGTACTCACCTTCGAGTTCTCTGGATTCACCCCAGATGAAGAATTCGCCGATATCAAATTCAGTCACTATTACCTTCCCATGATGACGAGTTGCTACTCTATGGCGTGCTTGTGCGTCGCCAGTAGTCTTGGTGTACGCGAGTATGGCAGTTGTTGGCGCACTCAGGCGTGGTTTAGCACTAACGGTGACGAATGACAGCCCGCAAGATCGGGCATTATTTGACACCGGCGTGCTTGCGGCGGGCGGGTAATCGGTCTATTGCTTAGTAGCGGACGAAAGGTATATATCCGTAATGCGCCGCTAGCCGGTAGAATTGCGTTTCTGTCTCCCCTCGGATTTACCATTCGATATTCCCCGGCACTGGGGGGTAACGTTCTGCAAGGTTAGAGCGATATTGCTAGGCTCCTAGCCTTGTGGGCCAAGACCCGTTTTCTGTGGCGCCCGGCACCTGTGGGCACACTCATTTTCAAGTTTGAGGATTTTTCATTGGCAGTCAGTAATCTGGACATGCACGCACTGTTCGTACTTGGCGATCTGCGCGCCAAGCTGGTCAAGCAGTTTCAATCCCGTTTCGTTTATGTCACCGAGCAAAATGCCGAAGGCATTTACATTGCAGAAATCGACACTGAAACCGCGCTGGTGGTGGACGATAAACCTCGACTCGAACTCAAAGTAGGGGATCATTTTCGCGCTGCGGTTTTGCCCAGCCGTGAAGGTGGAAAGTTTGAATTGAAATTTCGCGATATCAAGTTGACGGTCTACGGTCTTGGCGAATATGCCTATGTCGATACCGCTGACGGTCACGGTATTGTGTTCAAGGAAGGTCAGACCGTTGTCACGGTGTTCGCTGCCCATGAGCAGTTGCAAGGGACTTTGAGCAAGACATTGAAAGCGGTGACCGGCAAAGCCGCCAAGTGGCGTAAAGGTGAACTGACCTTCAAGGCCAGTGAATAATTAACTTATCGGCCACTGGCATCACGTTCGCCGCTGATTTCTGATGGCACGTCATCGCCGGCTATGCGTTTGCGAAAAAGCCCGGTACGCGCTAACAGTAGAGTAGTGACCGGGGCGGTGATCGCCAACAGTATCGGGATTAGCCAAGCGTGCAGCACCGGCCCGGATTTCAGGGTTGAGAAATAAATGATCGAAGCCAGCGCGACCAGCCACGCACCGAGCGTCGATGCCAGCGCTGGCGGGTGCATGCGTTGAAAGAAATCCTGCATTCGCAGCAGACCCAAGGCCCCGGTCAAGGCGAACAGGCTGCTGGATAGCAGCAATAGCGCAGTAACGACTTCGACCCAGAACGGCAAAACGCTGAGCGAGTTCACTCGATCACCTCCCCACGCAACAGAAATTTTGCCAGCGCAAATGAACCGACGAAGCCAAATAAGGCGATAAGCAACGCGGCCTCGAAATAGGTGTCGCTGGCGTAGCGAATACCCAGCACCAGCATCATTAACATGGCGAGCACGTAGAGATAATCCAGTGCTAGAACCCGGTCCTGCGCGGACGGGCCGATGAACAAGCGAATCAACGTCAGCAGCATCGCCAAGGCGAAGATACACAGGGTTAGCAGAATTGCGTTGGACAGCAGATCACTCATTGGAATATTTCCATCAGCGGGCGCTCATAACGGTATTTGAAATGCTCAATGAATTGCGCTTCATCGTTCAGATCAAACACATGCATCAACAATACGCTGCGGTCTAGCGCCAGTTCAGACCACACGGTACCGGGCACAACCGTGGAAATCATCGATAACGCCGCCAAGCCATTGGCATCGCGTAAGTCCAAAGGTACTTTGACGAACGCTGGATGAGGCGGGATTCGTTTGGCGTTCCACACGCTCCAACCCACTGCCAGGTTAGAGGTAATAACATCGCAGCCCACCTGCAGGAACAATTTCAATATTGTCTTTGGTTTGCCGATGTGAACCGGCAGCGGGCGCAGCGGCGCGGTTAGCACCGGTGCAACAAGCCCGAGCAGCGCGCCAAGCAGTACGTTGCCTAGGCTAAGTGACAGGTTCAGTAGGAGCCACAGGATCAAGAGTGCCAATGAAAGCCATGGGGCAGGAAAGAAGCGCTTCATGGTTGTATCTCCTCGGCAGCCGTCGGGCCGGGAAGGGGCCGCGCGGCCATCACCGACAACACATATTGCTGTGGATCATGCAACGCCGCAGCTGTGTCCTGTGTGTAGCGCAGCAAGGGTTCGGCTTTGAACGTCAGGGCAATGCATAGCCCCAGCAAAATCAGGATGGGCAGGCATTCGTAGCGGCGCAGCAGGGGGGCGGGCCGGTCCGCAGGCGTCCAGAAGCGCTGAATGCCGACTCTGGAAAAAGCCACCAGCGAGGTGAGGCCGGAAAAAATCAACAGTCCGATTAATGCCCAACTGGCGCCGGAAATCGCTTCGTCCTTGGCCACATTCAGGCCTAAGGGATTAAGCAATGCACTGAGTAGCGTCAGTTTGCCGATAAATCCGGACAGTGGCGGCATGCCGATGATCAACAAGGCGCACGCGATGAAACTCAGACCGAGGAAGGCCCTGGACATGGGTATAACCTGCCCGACCATCGCTTTCTGCTCATCATCAAGGTTGGTGCCCCGGGGCGGATGTAGCGACTCCACGGTTCTGGGCAACTGGTCGGCATCCTCCTCTAACGGTATTTCGTTTGCCGAACGCGACCGTTCAATCAGTTCGGCCAGCAGAAACAGAGCGCTCAGAGTCAGGGTCGAGCTGACCAGATAAAACAACGCGCCAGAGGTCAAACTTGGTTGCGCAAAACCGATAGCAGACAACAAGATGCCGGCTGACGCCAGAATGCTCAGGCTGGCCATTCGCTCAAGACGTTGCGCTGCAAGAATGGCTATCGCTGAGGTCGCTATCGTCGCCATGCCGCCATAGATCAGCCAATTTCCCCCAAAGAACGCAGATGTTCCTGCCTGCCCCGAAAACAACAACGTCCAGAGCCGCAACACCGTGTAAACGCCGACTTTGGTCATGATCGCGAACATTGCCGCCACCGGCGCGCTGGCGGCCGAGTAAGCTGGTACCAACCAGAAATTTAATGGCCACATCCCAGCTTTGGTCAGGAAAGCAGTGGCGAGAATGGCCGCGCCCGCGTGTAGCAAACCTCGATCAGCCTCGGGGGTTAACGGGATTTTCATCGCCAGATCGGCCATGTTCAAGGTGCCGGTAACGCCATAGATCATTGCCGCACCAATCAAGAATAGCGATGAAGCCACCAGATTGATGGTGATGTAATGCAAGCCCGCCGAAACTCTGGCGCGCCCGGAGCCATGCAGCATTAGTCCGTATGATGCCGCCAGCAGCACCTCGAAGAACACGAACAGATTGAACAAATCGGCCGTTAAAAAGGCCCCGTAAACGCCCATCAGTTGGATCTGAAACAACGCATGAAAACTGGCACCTGCCCGGTCCCAGCGTGCCAGTGCAAAAAGAAGGGCGCAGACGCCAATGATTCCGGTCAACACCAGCATCAGCGCAGAAAGATGGTCCACCACCAAAACAATGCCGAACGGTGCCTCCCAATTGCCAGGCAGGTAGACACCGATGGAGCCCGTGGTGCCATCCTGCTGGACCCACGCCAACAAACAGATCGATATGCTCAGTCCGATGAGCGTGGACATCAGGTTGATTTTGGCTTTTAGGGGCCGCCGCTTTTCACTGAGCAGCAACATCAGGGCAGCGGTGAGCAGTGGTAGCAGAATTGGCGCGACGATCAACTGACTCATTAACGTCGTAGGATTCAGTCCGGTCATTACTTCGGCTCCCGACCATCGACATGGTCGGTGCCGGTCAGGCCCCGCGATGCCAGCAGCAACACCAGAAACAGGGCCGTCATGGCGAAGCTAATGACGATCGCCGTCAGGACCAGTGCTTGCGGCAATGGGTCGGTGTAATTGAGCAAGTCATGGGGCACACCGTCTTTGATGATCGGCTCCTTGCCGATGAACAGGCTGCCCATGCTGAACATAAACAAATTGACCCCATATGACAGCAAGCACAATCCCATTACCACCTGGAATGTTCGTGGCCGCAGGATCAACCACACGCCTGAGGCGGCGAGTACACCGATGGCGATTGCGATGATTTCTTCCATCAGGCGGCTCCTTGCGTGGCGATGGGTTTGGGCAGTGAGGTCGGACGATGGCTACGCACCGATTGGTGGGCCAACGCCGTGAGAATCAGCAAGGTCGAACCCACCACCACGGCGTATACGCCGATGTCGAAAAACAGCGCGCTGGCGATATGCAGGTCACCCAGTAAGGGCAGATTTAGATGCGCGGTATGGGTCGTGAGGAAGGGATAACCCAAGGTCATGGCACCCAGCCCTGTCAGGGTCGCGCAGAAAAGGCCAGTGCCCATCCAGCGCAAGGGTCGCAGGCTCATTTGCGCTTCGACCCACTGCGTGCCCGCGACCATGTACTGCAAAATGAACGCCACCGACATCACCAATCCGGCAACGAAACCACCACCGGGCTGATTGTGCCCGCGCATGAATAAGTACATCGACGCCACAGACGCGATGGGCAGGAGCAAACGCACCAAGACGGCAGGCACCATCATGAAACCCAACGCTGTGTCGCTGGCGCTGCGCGGGTTGACCAGATCGGTCACCACGTCGCGGGCCAACAGGCGTTGTTGCGCGGGCAGTGGAATGCTTTCCTTGGGCGGGCGGAAACGTCTGAGCAAAGCGAATATGGTAAGCGCCACGGCGGCCAATACGGTGATTTCACCTAGCGTGTCGAAGCCACGAAAGTCCACCAGCATGACGTTTACTACGTTGCTGCCGCCGCCTTGGGGTAACGCGCGACTGAGATAAAAAGACGAAATCGTATTGGGTGTTGGCCGAGTCAGCATGGCGAAAGAGATTAACGCCATGCCGCCACCGACGAGTCCCGACAGTGCCAGATCTCGTAGCCGTCGCGTGCGTGCGCGCTTGAGACTGTCGGGTGATGGCGCGACATTCTCGTTACGCCTGGGCAGCCAACGCAGCCCGAGCAAAATCAGTACCGTAGTGACGACCTCCACCACCAGCTGGGTCAAGGCCAGGTCCGGTGCAGAGAACCAGACGAAAGTCATACAGGTCATCAAGCCGCAGACGCTGACCATGGTCAGTGCCGCAAGACGGTGATATTTAGCCTGCCATGCAGCGCCAATGGCACAAGCGATTGCAATGAGCCACAAGGTTACGAACACCCCGGAGCCGGGTATTTTTGGTCGATCCCCCCAACTTAAACCACTATGAAACAGTGGAATCCAGCCGGCGATCAGTGCCACGAACACCAGCAAAAATAACTGCGCCTGTAAGCGGCGGGTGCTGACCATTCGCTCAAAACGACGTGCCCAGCGCATTTTAAGCACAAGGGCTCGTTCGAAAAGGCGTTTTCCATTCAAGCGAGAAACCAGCGGTGGTCCGTTAAAACGCTGCTGTTTGAACGAGGTACGCAACAGCAGAAACAGCACGATGCCGCCGCCCATGGCCACCATGCTCATGATCATCGGCGTGTTCCAACCGTGCCAGATCGCCAGGCTGTACGCCGGCAGCGTGCCCCCCACCACCGGTTGTGCGGCCGCAGCCAACAACGGACCTACGGACTGCGCAGGAAAGATTCCGACGATCAGGCAAGTCAATACCAGCAGTTCCACCGGGACCCGCATCCAGCGTGGCGGTTCGTGAGGGATATGGGGCAAGTCGGTAGCCTTTGGACCGAAAAACACATCCACCGTAAAGCGTAACGAGTAGGCAACGCTGAGAGCCCCGGCAATGGTTGCCACTATGGGCAGAGCGACCTCGACCCACGCGGTGGAAGAGATGAACACGGTCTCGGCGAAGAACATTTCCTTGGACAAAAAACCGTTGAGCAGCGGTACGCCGGCCATGGCTGCGCTGGCAACCATGGCCAAGGTGGCGGTATAGGGCATGAGTTTGATCAAGCCACTGAGCCGTCGAATATCACGGGTGCCGCTTTCGTGGTCGATGATCCCTGCGGCCATGAACAGCGAAGCTTTGAACGTGGCGTGGTTGAGGATGTGGAACACGGCTGCAACAGCCGCCAACGGGCTGTTCAGGCCAAGCAGGAGCGTTATCAATCCCAGATGACTGATGGTTGAATATGCCAGCAAGCCTTTTAGGTCTGTCTGGAAAATCGCCGAATACGCGCCGAGCAGCAGCGTGCAGGCGCCCGCGCCACTAACGATCCAGAACCATTGTTCGCTGCCCGATAGCGCTGGCCAGAACCTCGCCAGCAAAAATACCCCGGCTTTGACCATCGTCGCCGAATGCAAATAAGCCGATACCGGCGTCGGCGCAGCCATGGCGTGGGGCAGCCAGAAGTGAAACGGAAATTGCGCGCTTTTGCTTAGGGCGCCGATCAAAATCAACGGCAGGAGTATGGGGTACAACGCGTGGGCTCGGATCTGGTCACCCGCTGCGAGCACTTTATCCAGGTCGTAACTGCCGACCACATGACCCAGAAGCATGACGCCGACCAACAATGCCAATCCGCCGGCACCGGTCACCACCAATGCCATATAGGCTCCCCGTCGCGCATCGGCACGGTGGTGCCAATAGCCAATCAACAGGAAAGAAAACAGGCTGGTCAGCTCCCAGAAAAATACGATCTGGATCAGGTTGCCGGAAATGACCAGACCCAGCATCGCCCCCATAAATGCGAGAAAAAACGCGAAAAAGCGCGGCACAGGGTCGTCGGGGGACATGTAATACCGGGCGTAAAGCGATACCAGCGCGCCGATACCTAGCACCAGCATCGAAAACAGCCAGGCCAAGCCGTCCATTCGCAACGAGAAGTTCAGGCCCAGACTGGGCAGCCAAAAGAACTCTTGGTGGATCACGCCGCCGTGAGCAATTTGCGGATACCACAACGCAACTTGGATCGCCCCGGCCAAGCTAAGCACGCCTGCCAGAATCGATTCGGCGTTACGCGCGTTATGCGGTAACAATGCCGCCAGACAGCTGCCGATAAAGGGCAATAGCAGCAGAACTATCAGGGACATAGGCTTCTACTCTGCAAGGGAATGGCGAGGATGATACGGGTCCGGTTGCTGGGCACCAACCGACAACTATGGCGAGATCCTACAGATACGCGTTACTAGGCTAGCCTGTAATTGGCCCCCCACATTTGTTGTCGCGCAGTAAACACAGGGTTTTTGTAGAAGCTATCCCGTAAAGATAAAAACGATTTTAAATTCAATAGGATATGAATTTTTAACGTGGGCAGGGTATCGGTCCGTTCTCAATCCTCCTTGCCTACCCAATTAATTTCATCCTGTTCATTTCGGACCTTCGCCTTTGTTCGTCCTTTTATTTCACTGACGATCACGCCCGCCACGATCAATGCTGCGCCAACTAATGCAATGGCAGGCAAACGTTCGCCCGCCAGGCGGCCGGCGACTCCCGCCCAGACAGGTTCGCCTGCGTAGATAACCGTTGCGCGAGTTGGTGAGACGGTTTTTTGCGCCCAGTTCATGGCCACCTGAATGGCAGCGCTGGCAGCACCAAGCCCCATCGCGCTGATAACCAACAGCCATGAAAATTTTGGCAAGGATTCTGCCGTTGGAACTACCATCAAAAACGACAATAAAGATGCGGTGGCCAACTGGACTACAGTCACCCGACGCACATCGACTTTGTCGGCGTAGGCGCTGATCAGGATGATTTCTGCGGCGATAGCGATGGCGCAGACCACGGTGGCTATCTCGCCGGGGCTGAGATTAAGTGAGGCGCCATTGGGACCGGACAATAGGACTAAACCGGCGAACGCCAAACCGATGCCAAGGCTGGGCATCAGTCCTGGGCGCCGCCCGAGCACCAGCCATTGCAGCAACGGCACAAAAGGTACATATAACGCAGTAATAAATGCTGACTGACTGCTGGGGATGGTTTGCAAACCGATCGTTTGCAGTCCATAGCCCAGCATTATTGCTACACCAATCAAGACGCCGGCCTTGAATTCCAGACGCGTCAGGTCGCGTAAGATGCGCAGCGAAAACAACGCGACGATGGATGCCGCGGCGGCAAACCGTAAACCTACAAAGAACAATGGCCCGCTGGAACTCAGGGCATGTTGTACCCATAGAAAGGTTCCGCCCCAGATCACCGTGATCAGGATCAGAACCGCTTCTGCTTTACTGATGCGAGGCGTCAGGCGCATAGACTGCATATTTATTCACCGGGCGGGTGGGGCT
>NZ_JASJVL010000013.1:0-161511 GCF_035019745.1 Pseudomonas sp. 10S5 | reverse complement strand
CTAACAAAACTGGTTAACTCATTGATTAACAAGGAGTTTTCGTTTCATCTGCTCCGGAAGAGGTGCGAATTATAGGCTCAGAGAAAGTTACGTCAAGGTCTAATTCATGATTTCGTAACATGAATCGCTTTTGGACCGACCAACCGGGGGATTCGCCTAGCAATCACTGGAACCCGCAGTAATAACAACAATGCACCGATCCCGGCATACAGCGCCCACTCCTTCAGATCAGCCCGGACGATCCAGAACATATGAAGCAGTCCAAGCCCGAGAATCACGTAAATAAGGCGATGAAGCTTCTTCCAACGCCCACCCAACCGACGCTGACTATAGCGATTGGACGTTATCGCCAGCGAGAGCAAACACAGGAACGCCAAACTACCCACGATAATGTAGGGCCGCTTGACCAACTCGACGCTCAATTGGGACCAATCCAATCCCAGAATAAAGACGGCGTAAGCGCTCATGTGCAAAACGACATAAGCAAAGCACCACAGCCCTAGCTGCCTGCGCACTGCAATCCAGCCTGGCCATCCGCTCCAACGCTGCAAAGGAGTCATCGCCAAGGTAATCAACAACAAGATCAAAGTACCCAAACCAAGGCGGTCCACCATAACCTTGCCGGGATCAGGCCCTAAAGCAAGAATCCAGGCTTGGTATAGCCAAAGTACAGGTGCGATGCAGGCTGCGGCAAAAACACCAATTCGCCAAAATGGATAGCGCATCAATAGTTCTTCCGCAGATCCATACCGGTATACAAAGAGGCAACCTGCTCCCCATACCCGTTGAACATCTCCGTCTGCCGAATGTTGGGACTGAACAACCCACTGGGTAAACGACGCTCATGTGCTTGCGTCCAGCGCGGGTGGTCGACGGTCGGATTCACGTTGGCGTAAAAACCATACTCACGCGCGGCTATGCTTTGCCAAGTAGTTTTAGGCTGCTCGCTGACCAGACTGATTCGCACGATAGACTTCGCGCTCTTGAAACCATACTTCCATGGCACTATCAGACGCAACGGCGCTCCGTTCTGATTGGGCAGCTCGCGGCCATACATCCCCACCGCGAGAATCGTCAAAGGGTTCATCGCTTCATCCAGACGCAGACCTTCAGCGTAAGGCCAATCGATCAATGCAAAGTTGGAGCGCTGACCTGGCATCGATTTAGGATCCTGAAGCGTTTCGAAGCGGATGTACTTAGCGCTGGCATTAGGTTCTACGCGATTAAGTAGCGCAGACAGAGGAAAGCCCACCCAGGGAATAACCATCGACCACGCCTCGACACAGCGCAATCGATAGATCCGCTCCTCCAATTGATACGGTTTCATGAAGTCTTCAAGCGCATAACGACCCGGCTTTCCCACCTCACCGTCAATGACCACCGTCCAAGGCTCGGTTTTCAGAGACCCCGCATTTTGCGCAGGGTCACCTTTATCAGAGCCGAACTCATAAAAATTATTGTAGTGGGTCGCATCTTTGAACGGCGTGATCGCCTCACCTTTAACGGTGACAGCCTGCCATTTCGTATCCGGCAGCTTCGCCTTGAACCAATTAGGCGCGGCACCCGGCTCGACATCCGCATAAGGAGTAGGGTCAGCAGCATCGGCCCAACGCGGCAATGCGCTGGCCGCAAGGGCGGCGACAGAGCCACCCAACAGCGTGCGACGAGAGAAGTAAACAGATTCAGGCGTGACACCCGACTCATTGCAGTCAGATACCGAAGGCAGCTTGATTAGCATGATGGCTCCACAGCATTGGGGACGAGTGCACCAATAGACCGTGGAGTATGGCGGAAATTACAAATCACTCAGGGGATTTATGACGACGCAGCTTCAATAAATTTTGAAACGGACCGGACGCTGCGTAAGCGAGGAATATCAGCAATAAGATACGTGGCGGATCACTGAACACCACCGCAAACACCAGCACTACGGCAAGAATGGCTACAAACGGGACGCGCCCTTTGAGGTCCAGTTCTTTGAAGCTGTTGTATTTGATATTGCTCACCATCAGCATGCCGGCCGCGGCAACCAGCAACGCAACTAGAAACGACATCTTCGATCCTTGGATCCCGTAATCGCTGAACGCCCAGACGAGACCCGCGACAACGCCCGCAGCAGCAGGGCTGGCCAGGCCGATGAAATAGCGCTTATCCGCTTTACCAACTTGAGTGTTAAAGCGAGCAAGTCGCAATGCAGCGCCAGCGACATAGATAAATGCAACCATCCAGCCGACTTTGCCCATATCGCCCAGCGCCCAACCAAAGGCCAGCAAAGCCGGAGCAACGCCAAACGCAACCATGTCAGCCAGGGAATCGTACTCAGCGCCAAAAGCGCTTTGCGTGTTAGTCATACGTGCTACTCGACCATCAAGGCCGTCGAGCACCATCGCTATAAAAATTGCGATGGCAGAGAAACCAAAATACTTGCTCGCTTCAGCCGGATCTCCGGCACTCAGCGCGCTTTGCGCGCTCATTGAGCTAATAATGGAATAAAACCCGGCAAACAAATTCGCCGTTGTGAACAAATTAGGCAGCAGATAGATCCCGCGGTGACGGACTTTATGCCCTTCGGCGTCATGGCCTTCTTCAACATGCTCATCAATGGGTAACAGGCTTTCGGCGTCAGAGGCCTGGGCTGGCTCTTCGGGACGTTCGCTCATGGACAATACCTTGCAACGGTGTGGAAAGTTTCAATAGAGGTTTGTAACGAGGGTTCGTTATCAAACGATGCAGCTTTATACCAGAAGCGTGCCGCCAAAACGAAAAAACGCGGCCGAGGCCGCGTTTTCCTAAAACGAAAACCGTAAGAGCTGAAATCAGTTCTTGGTTCTGTCGACGATTTTGTTAGCCCCGATCCATGGCATCATCGAACGCAGCTTCTCGCCAATGATTTCGATGCCGTGGTTGGCATTGTTACGACGCTTAGCAGTCATCGAAGGGTAGCCAGTAGCGCCTTCGCTGATGAACATTTTGGCGTACTCACCGTCCTGAATACGCTTCAGGGCATTGCGCATAGCTTGACGCGACTCAGCGTTGATGACCTCAGGACCGGTCACGTATTCGCCGTACTCAGCGTTGTTAGAGATCGAGTAGTTCATGTTGGCGATGCCGCCTTCGTACATGAGGTCGACGATCAGCTTCAACTCGTGCAGGCACTCGAAGTAGGCCATTTCCGGCGCATAACCGGCTTCAACCAAGGTTTCGAAGCCCGCTTTAACCAGCTCAACGGTACCGCCGCAGAGTACGGCTTGCTCGCCGAACAGATCGGTTTCGGTTTCGTCTTTGAAAGTGGTTTCGATGATACCAGTACGACCGCCACCAACGCCCGAAGCATAGGACAGTGCGACGTTTTTAGCGTTGCCGGAAGCATCCTGGTAGATCGCGATCAGGTCAGGAATACCTGCGCCTTTAACGAACTCGGAGCGAACGGTGTGGCCCGGTGCTTTCGGCGCGATCATGATCACGTCGAGGTCGGCACGAGGAACAACCTGATTGTAATGGATGGCGAAACCGTGGGAAAAGGCCAGAGTCGCGCCGTTCTTCAGGTTAGGCTCGATTTCATCCCGGTACAGTTGGGACTGGAATTCGTCTGGAGTCAGAATCATGACTAAGTCAGCAGCGGCCACGGCAGAAGCAACGTCAGTCACTTTCAAGCCATGAGCTTCAGCCTTGGCGACAGTAGACGAACCTTTACGCAAGCCAACAGTGACATCTACGCCGGAGTCTTTCAGGTTGCACGCTTGAGCGTGGCCCTGGGAACCGTAACCGATGATGGCCACTTTTTTGCCCTGGATGATCGAAAGGTCGCAGTCTTTGTCGTAATAAACTTTCATGAAGTTCCCCTGTTATCCTGGCCTCTCGGGCCATTATCAAAATTGAGTTAGATGCTCAGTACTTTGTCGCCACGGGCAATGCCCGTTACGCCACTGCGTACTGTTTCCAGGATGGCTGAAGTGCCTATGGCCTGGATGAAGCTATCCAGTTTGTCGCTTGTCCCTGCCAGTTGCACAGTGTAAACGCTACTGGATACGTCAACGATTTGCCCACGGAAGATATCCGTCGTGCGCTTGATCTCAGCCCGCTGAGCACCCGTCGCCTTAACCTTGACCAGCATCAGCTCGCGCTCGATATGGGCGCTCTCGGATAGATCTACCAGCTTGACTACCTCAATCAATTTGTTGAGGTTTTTGGTGATCTGCTCGATGACTTCATCGTGTCCAACCGTAGTCAGCGTCAGACGCGACAACGTCGGGTCCTCGGTTGGCGCTACGGTCAGGCTTTCGATGTTGTAGTTGCGCTGAGAAAACAGACCAACCACCCGCGACAAGGCGCCGGGTTCATTTTCCAGCAATAAGGAAATGATGTGCCGCATGATTAAGTCCGCTCCGTCTTGCTCAGCCACATATCGCGCATGGAGCCGTCTTTGATCTGCATTGGATAGACGTGCTCGCTGGTATCGACCTTGATATCCAGGAATACCAGACGATCCTTCATGGCAAACGCTTCTTCCATCATCGGCTTCAAATCTTTCAGCTCAGTGATGCGCATACCCACGTGACCGTAGGCTTCAGCCAATTTGACGAAGTTCGGCAACGACTCCATATAGGAATGCGAGTGACGAGCGCCGTAGTTCATGTCCTGCCACTGACGCACCATACCCAGCGCACCGTTGTTCAGGTTGATGATCTTCACCGGCAAGTCGTACTGCAAGCAGGTCGACAGCTCCTGGATGTTCATCTGGATACTGCCTTCGCCGGTCACGCAGGCAACGTCTGATTCCGGGAAGCTGAGCTTGACGCCCATCGCTGCCGGGAAACCGAAGCCCATCGTGCCCAGACCGCCGGAGTTGATCCAGCGATTGGGCTTATTGAATCTATAATATTGCGCGGCAAACATTTGATGCTGGCCTACGTCGGACGTCACATACGCGTCGCCACGAGTGACTTCACTGAGCGTCTCAATAACAGTTTGCGGTTTGATGATGCTACCGTCGCCCCGGTTGTACGGGAACATGGCACGGTCTCCGCGCCATTCTTCAACCTGCTTCCACCAACTGGCGACGATTTCCTTGTTCGGTGTTTCGCCGATTTCCTTCAGGGTAGCAACCATTTCGGTCAACACGCTTTCAACCGGGCCGACAATGGGTACGTCAGCCTTGATGGTCTTGGAGATCGAAGCCGGATCGATATCGATATGGATAATCTTGGCGCTCGGACAGAACTTGGCCGGACCATTGATTACCCGATCATCGAACCGCGCCCCGACGGCCAAAATCACATCGGCGTGGTGCATCGCCAAGTTAGCGGTGTAGCTACCGTGCATGCCCAACATGCCCAGGAACTGGCGATCGTTGCCAGGATAAGCACCAAGGCCCATCAAGGTATTGGTCACCGGCACGTTGAGCAAATGCGCCAACTCGGTTAACGGTGCTGAGCCGTTACCCAGAATCACACCACCGCCGGCATAAATGATGGGGCGCTTAGCGGCCAACAACATTTCCACAGCCTTGCGAATCTGACCCGAATGACCACGAACAGCTGGGCTATAAGAACGAAGCTTGGCTTTTTTCGGAAAGATATATTCGAACTTTTCGGCCGGGTTGGTCATATCTTTCGGGATATCGACCACAACCGGACCTGGCCGACCGGATTGCGCGAGGTAGAAGGCTTTTTTTAGCACTTCTGGAATTTCCGCGGCATTTTTGATCATGAAGCTATGCTTCACAATGGGCCTGGAAATACCGATCATGTCGGTTTCCTGAAAAGCATCGGTGCCGACCATATTACTCGGGACCTGACCCGACAGAATTACCATCGGGATCGAGTCCATATAAGCGGTCGCGATGCCGGTAATGGCGTTGGTTGCGCCCGGACCGGACGTCACAAGCACAACTCCAGCCTTGCCAGTTGCCCGAGCATAGCCATCAGCCATGTGCGTTGCGGCTTGTTCATGCCTAACCAGGATGTGCGTTACTGCTGGTTCTTTGAACAGGGCGTCATAGATATGCAGGAGGGCACCGCCGGGGTACCCATAAATATGCTTAACGCCTTCGTCGCGCAAAAAGCGGACGACCATTTCAGCGCCAGATAAAAGCTCCACGTTGTTCACCTCTAAACGCCAGAATTCCGCCCACACGCGGGACGGATCTTAATTAGGTTTACTGCTAGCAGAGCATGAGCGACGGTGGTCGCCGACTACGTCAGCACTGACTGAGCAAGTATTGGGAGCTCCCCAAGTTTTGCGGGGCTTTCCCACCCAGCGCGAGGTAACGCGTTGCGGGTGTTACAGGTCGGCGCGGATGTGCACCTCATGATCTACCGAGACGGCCTGCTTCTGGCAGTACGTCTTCAGCGAACTTTGGATTGTTGTGATTACACCTGCTCAAGTCAAGTCATCCGTGCGTTTTCTTGCGATTAAGAGCATGGAAAGTCACTGAATAACGGCTCTAACCCCGCACTTATGGTAGTTTTGCCGCGTGCACAAACATCGAAGGAAGCACTATGCGTTGCATGATTTTAGCGGCGGCCCTGTTGTGCTCGCTGAATGCCGTATGCCAGGCAGGCCAGATCTACAAGTGGGTCGATGCTCAAGGCCAAACTCATTTTGATGCTCAGCCGCCGCCTAACCAGGCGGCACAGCAGATAGACATTAAGCAATCGCCGCCAATGCCAGCCCGAGCGGTGCCGCAGGCGCCTTTGCCTGACAGTGGCCATGGCAATCAGGATGCAATAGACGCCAAGGTCAAAAAGCAGGTAGCCGTACAAGAGGCTAAACGTGCGGCCTATTGCGAGGACGTGAGGACCAATCTTG
Organism: Pseudomonas sp. 10S5; assembly: GCF_035019745.1. Classification (NCBI taxonomy): domain Bacteria; kingdom Pseudomonadati; phylum Pseudomonadota; class Gammaproteobacteria; order Pseudomonadales; family Pseudomonadaceae; genus Pseudomonas; species Pseudomonas sp. 10S5. The sequence goes on along the minus strand of NZ_JASJVL010000013.1, from coordinate 154,701 downwards.
CTCAGTTTCGAAACAACCCGCGGGTACGCCTGGAGGTCAGTGGCGTGATGAGGCGCTTGACTGAGGAGGAACGTCAAACCCGAATCGCCGAAACTGAAAAAGCGATAGCGGACAATTGCCAATAAAATCACACCGGCGCCCGACCGGCGTTATTGTTAGTGAGTTTCAGTAATTAACCGGTCAAATTTCGCCAGCAATTGCTGAAGTGTATGAGTCTCCTGCGGACAACCTGAGTAAACCATCTCGGCCATTTCCACAATGCCAGACGCGTTGGGCAGTGGCAGATTTTGCTCAAGGATGTCTTTCATTCTCGGCAGAAAAATCCACTGCAACCACTGATCAAATGCCAGCAGATCAACACAAAACGGTTCACGACTGGACAAGGCCTCCATACTGGGCGGCGACTCGCGCCACCATCCCAGTACGCGCAACTCGCGCTCAATCAGCAGCAACTGCTCAGCCACTTGAGGGAAGCGTTTATCCATCAGGAACCAGTTCCTGCTTTTTGCCGTGCCAACGCAGCACCCGCCGCATCACCCTGCTTTGCGCGAGATTGAGCAATCAATCCCCACAGACTGGCCTGCAAGTCCGGGCGGCCATTGGAATAGGTCAAACCGCGACGAGCGAGTTGCTCAGCCTGAGGGGCGTCACCTTGAGCCAATCGCACTTGTGCCAGACGGAAAAGTACTTGCGGTTCGCGTGGTGCTACACGCTGGGCACGCTCCAGACTCGACGACGCACCATTGAGATCGCCACTGGATTGCTGTTGCTGTGCGGTGGTGAGCAACGAAAGCACTGCGCCATCAAGCTGTTCATCCGCAGATAAGCCGCCGCCGCTGTTGTTACTGCTGGGAATCCCAGTCGGAGCTGTGGAGTTATAGCTGTTGCTGATCGGCGCCGTATTCATTGGGGCTGAATTGATGGGTGCCGTGTCAATAGGTGTGGTATCGATCGGATTGGTATTGAACTGAGGAGCACCCGTTGATGCAGGGTAACTCTGGATCGGCGTCGAGCCACTGCCACTCGGGATCATCACTGTGACACCCGAATTTTGTGGCACGCCTTGCTGCTGAGGCGCGGTCTGACGATAGCCGCCTGCCCGATTACCCTGAACGCGCTCGCTGTTGGAGACTTTGCTACCGGAATCTTCGACCGGAATGGAACCGCGCTGCACACTCGCGCAGCCATTAAGCAAAGCCACCGCTGTTAAAGCAGGAATCAACCACTTATTCACGTCACATCCTCTTTGCTTATTTCAACCAGCCCTTGACCCAATCCATTACGGAATCGGCTGCGGCGGGGACACCCCCGCAAGCAGTGCCGGGCGCTGGCTCACTGCCACGAATATACGGCATCTGCACCGCGTTCGGGCAGGTCGAATCGGAGCCTTGGCCGGTGCTAGCGTTGATCCACGCTTGGACCACGTTATCGGGCTTCGCGGTTTCTAGCGAAAGAGGCTCGGCCCGGCGCATGAAGCTGGTCCATATTTGCAACGCACCGGTCGCGCCAGTAAACGGTGTTTGGCCGTTATCGTCACGGCCTATCCAGACTACCGCCAACAAATCTTGGCTAAAACCGGCAAACCAGCTGTCACGCGAATCATTGGTAGTACCGCTTTTCCCTGCAAGATTCAGCGTACCAGGCAATTGGTTATAAGCCGACTTGCCCGTACCTTCACGCATGACGCGCTGCATGGCATTTTGTAGCAGATAAATGGAGCCCGGATCGAAGCGCTGCTGAATCTGGAATGGATAACGTTTAAGCGGCTCACCTTCAGCGGTCAACACGCTGCGGATGCCTCGCATGGGTGTATTAAAACCGCCGTTGGCGATGGTCTGATACATGGTCGCCACCTCAATCGGAGTCAGACTACCTGCACCCAATAGCATCGATGGGTAGGCTGGCCATTCTCGGGAGATGCCCAACTTTGCCAACGTTTTTAGTACGTTGGGCACACCCAGTTCGAGACCCAACTTCGCCGAGGACAAATTGTAGGAGTGCGCCAATCCTTGATACAGAAATATATTGCCGTGGGATTTATGATCGAAGTTCTGTGGCTTCCAGACTTGACCGTCAGCGCCTTTAACAGAAAACTGTTCATCGGCGATCCAACTGGTCAAGGTGTACTTACTTGGCTGTTCGAGTGCCGTCAGATATATCGCAGGCTTAACCAGTGATCCGATCGGGCGCACGGCATCCAGCGCCCGGTTGAACCCGGCATATCCGGCCTGGCGACTGCCGACCAAGGCTTGGACTTCGCCGGTTTCCGGATTGGTCACGACCATGGCAGTTTCCACATCCTCCCCTCCCTTGCGCCCGTCCAACTTCTTGAACGCTTCGCTCACTGCGGCTTCTGACTTCATCTGCAGGATGGGATCGAAACTGGTAAAGATACGCAAACCTTCTTCAGTCAAATCTTCGTTGCGATAGTCTTCTCGTAACTGTCGCTTGACCAGATCGAGGAAGTCCGGGAAAGAGCTATCTGCCAGGCTGCCTACCTTGCTCACGCCCAATGGCATTTTCTTTGCAGCGGCAACCACGTCCGCCGTCGCTACGCCTTGCTGCTCTAACAGATCAAGGACCAAATTGCGGCGCTCCATTGCCCTTTCTGGATAACGGCGCGGGTTGTAATAGGAAGGCCCCTTGACCATCCCTACCAACAGCGCAACTTGATGCAATTTAAGTTCAGACAGCGGCTGACTGAAAAAATACTGGCTAGCGAGCCCGAAACCATGGACGGCCCTTTGACCATCCTGACCGAGGAAAACCTCATTGAGGTAAGCCTCCAAAATTTCCTTCTTACTGTAATGAATCTCCAGCAGCACCGACATCATTGCTTCAGTCAGCTTACGGCTGAGGCTGCGTTCGTTAGTGAGGTAAAAGTTTTTGACCAACTGTTGCGTAAGCGTACTCCCACCCTGACGCATTTGACCGGAAGACGCATTGACCCAGAAAGCTCGCGCGATTGACTTGGGTGACACACCAAAGTGGTGGTAATAATCCCGGTCCTCAACCGTCACCAATGTGTCGAGCAGATAAGGCGGCGCCTGATCAAGCTTTATCAGGATGCGATCTTCGAGGTTCTTCGGGTAAAGGCCGCCGATCATTAGCGGCTCAAGCCGAGCCACCGACAACTTCGAACCGTTGATCGCAGATAAAGCAGCGACCGAGTTACCCGCAAACCGCACACGAATCTGCTGAGCCGGCTCCGTGCCCTCGTAAAATTGGAAACCCCGGGTATTGAGATCAACAGTTGTGCCGCTGACCGCCGCCGCGCCGGGACCGTTCGCCACTGCTTCACGGCGATAGCCCAACGCATCGAGTTCAGTCAGAAAGTCAACCTCAGATAACTTTTGCCCGACGAACAGCTCCAGCGGACGTGCGTAAACCTTTGCCGGGATGGTCCAACGCTTGCCAGAAAACTTCTCCTGAACAACGGCATCGAGATAAACCGCGAAGCCAGCGAGCACGACCAAGCCGACCAGACCGAGCTTCAGCGCCCAGCCTAACCAGGGACGAAGACCGCCAGAGGCGCGTTTTTTTGGGCTACGAGAAGTGCGGGTACGAGTCATGGCGGCGGATTATACGCACTTTATCAATGATCGAAAGACACGCTTCTAGCGGTTTGCAGTACTGCGATCAATCGCCATAATAGCGACCTGATTTTTTAACCCCTTGAAGGATCGCCTGTGAGCCAATCCCTGATAACCGCGATGCAAAACCCGGCTTTATTTCCACACCCGGTCGACAGTTTTCAGGTCATTGAGACGCATATTTCCTGGGTGCTGCTAACCGGTCCTTATGCTTATAAGTTCAAGAAGTCGGTGAATTTCGGCTTTCTGGATTTCACCACGCTTTCAGCCCGCGAGCACTTTTGCGGCGAAGAATTGCGCTTGAATCAGCGCCTGACAAATAATCTTTATCTGGAAGTTTTGCCCATTACGGGCACGATCGACGCACCGAAGATAGGCGGTGACGGCGAAGTGATCGAATATGCCTTGAAAATGCGTCAGTTCCCACAAAGCCAACTGCTCAGCACCTTACAGGCGAACGGCGAACTGACCACATCGCACATCGACGAAATGGCCAAACAGATTGCTGAATTCCACCTCGTCGCCCCTCATGTGCCTCTGGAGCATGCGCAAGGCACACCTGAGTCCGTAATGGCGCCGGTCTTGCAAAATTTCGAGCAAATTCGCGCCCTGATCAACGACACAGCCGACTTACAACAGCTGGATGCATTGGAAGCCTGGGCGCAGTGTAGTTTCGAACGACTCAAAGGCCTGCTGTCCCTGCGCAAAACCGATGGATTCATTCGCGAATGTCACGGCGACATCCATTTAGGTAACATCACGCTGATCGACGGCAATGTCGTTATTTTCGACTGTATCGAATTTAACGAGCCTTTCCGATTTACGGACGTCTATGCAGACATCGGCTTCCTAGCGATGGACCTTGAAGACCGGGGCCTGAAGTCCTTATCTCGACGTCTGATCAGCCAATATCTCGAACTGACTGGCGACTATCAGGGCCTTGAACTGCTTAACTTCTATAAAGCGTACCGTGCGCTCGTTCGCGCAAAAATCGCGCTGTTTAGCCTGCCTACAGACGCTGATCCCGTCCAGCGAGCGACTACGCTGCGTCAATATCGCAACTACGCCAATTTGGCAGAAAGCTATAGCGCAATTCCGTCACGCTTTCTTGTGATCACCCACGGGGTGTCCGCAGTAGGCAAAAGCCGCGTAGCAATGCGTTTAGTGGAAGCACTGGGGGCGATTCGTTTGCGCTCTGACGTTGAACGCAAGCGCCTTTTCGCCAATAGCAGCGAGAGCGGAGATCTATATGGCGCTGATGCCAGCACCGCCACCTACACACGATTGAATCAACTGGCGGATGGCATACTGCGCGCCGGTTTCCCGGTGGTCATCGATGCCACTTACCTGAAGCGCGAGCAACGTGACGCCGCTGCCAAAGTTGCCGAAGCTTCTGGCGCGCCATTCTTGATCCTCGACTGCAATGCGCCGCAGGCCGTGATCGAAGGTTGGCTTGCACTCCGTCAAGCGCAGAATAATGATCCGTCCGATGCCACCTTGAAAGTGATTGAAGCTCAACAAGCCAATCGCGAACCGTTGGGTGCCGATGAAATCCTGCGCAGCAAACGTGTCGAAACTAACAACAGCAGCGATATAGATGGTCTAGTTGCCCATCTCCGCCAACGCTTGCCGGGTCTTTAAGACTCTTTTTGAGCTGTGTCGCACTTAACGCTTCACGGCTCAAAAATAGTGGCACTATAATGGCGTCATAAATATAACTGGAGAAGCCTCATGAGCCACCCCAAGCAGCTCGACTCCCACCTTTATGTATTGTTGCATCACGAAAAAGTTGAAGACTTCAATCTTCAAAAACCCAGAACGGGCACCATCGATTTGACCGGCGGTGATTTCCGCGGACTAGACCTGAGAAAGCTGGATGCCGTTGGCATTGACTTCACCGACGCGTATTTTCGTGCAGCCGATTTGCGGGGACTAGATTTGCGGCATACCGCTATGGAGGGTGCAAGCCTTGGCCATGCACAAATCTCTGGGGCCTTTTTCCCGGTAGAACTTTCGGCGGACGAAATTCTAATGTCGGTGAATTTCGGTACGCGCCTACGCTACCGAACAAAATAGACGACGCCTCTGTCCAAGTCACAGTTTGCCCCGCCCGTTCTGACGCGCGGGGCAGGTCGCAGCGCGTCGACCGAAAACTCCAGCGAGGTTGAACTCGCTTTAGCAACATTCCCGCATTAGCAGTGTCAGTTCATTAGCGCTTTGAGCGCTTTTTTCACTCCCCGCTACACTTCTTTAATGTTTGCCAACACAGCAAGCGCAGTGCAGTGCTCAGCCATAGCAAGGAGGCAGGATGAACGATGAACTGCAACATTTGAAAAATCTCGGCAAAACGTCTTCGCAGTGGTTACACGCAGTGGGTATTCATAGCGTTTCCGACTTACGTCGGCTGGGCGCAGTGGGTGCTTACCGGGCGGTGCGGAGGCGAGGATTCCGCGCATCAAAAGTTTTGCTTTATGCCATTGAGGGGGCACTTTTGGACATCCACTGGAGCGACATATCTGCCGAACGTAAAGAAGCGTTGAATGAGGAACTGGATGCTCTTTCGCTGCGACCAAAGGCGTTGGATATAGACGCTAGGTCAGCCCAGTAAAAACGTGAATGATGGCGCCGATATGCAAACGGGAGAAACTCTACGATTGGCCAGACTGGTCTGAGATTTGAAGGACCATGATTTCGCAATCTTAGATTTCTCCTGATAGGTCTAAGGGACCATTGAAGTCTATTTCGCAGACTGCGTCGCTCGAGTACTTGCCGCCAGAGAAGGCACACCGTTAAACGAAATCCGCTAAACAGACGCAGTATTTGAAGCCAAGGTTACTGTTGGAACTACAACAGCGTGTGAAACCCGGGAAGTTAAACAATCACATCGCCACCGGAGTGGCGTTAAAGCCACTGCCTTGCCCACAGATCCAAAACCGTGGAGAAGGTAGATATTGCCAGTTACGGCGATATCACTGCTCCTTGGGGAGTTGCCTGTGGACGCAATAGTTACCGAGCAACGCGACCACCCAGCCGACTCCTTCGCTTCTCATACACGGGAAAGCCCTTGGGACTTAGTACATGTGGCTTACTTTGCCAGCGAAGCGTTGTGGACATACCTGACCTCGCCTTTCCTCTACACCTACCGGGGTTTCCAGTGCAGAGAAATTGAACCATGGCAGGAAAACGGCGAGCAGTGGCGCCGTTTGGAAGTCATCTTTCCTGACTATATCGAGAGCCACACTCGCAAGCAGATCACGCACTTCGGCCCAGACGGCCTCATGCGCCGCCATGATTACACCGTAGACATTCTTGGCGGTGCGACAGGTGCCAATTACGTTAGTGATTACCGCGAGGTGCAGGGCCTGATGATGCCGACTCAACGTCGTATCTTTGCCTACGACGAGGCCGGGCAGAAGATTTCTGACCCGTTGCTGGTTTCGCTGGATTTTAGCAACCTCATCTTCAGCTGAGCGCTTGGCCCGACTGCTTCGAAAAATTCATGCGCCACAAGCGAGTTATGCCTGTACCAAGCCGGGAAATGGGTGCAGGAATACAAGCATCGAACAGTTAACTCCGTGACGATACGCGACCTTTGTGCGACCTGCGCTCCCCGGGCAACGGTCAACGACCCGGCGCTAATACACCCAAGTGAGTGAGCAGATCGTCAAGCAAGCTTCCTGCGCCCAACCTTACGCTATTGACACTAACCCAATGCGGGCCAAAACGGGCCTTCGCCAAGTCAAGATAGACCCTCGCCTCATCGAACGTTCGAATACCACCAGCGGCTTTGAATCCCCCCTGTCCACCTGCTTCTGCGATCACTTCCAGAATTATCCGCGCGGCTTGCGGCGTGGCGTTGACGATGACCTTGCCCGTGCTGGTTTCGACAAAGTCTGCACCCGCCGCAAACATGTCCATGCACACATTACGGATGATCTGCGGGTCTCTCAACTCGCCGGTTTCCAAAATAACTTTGAGTACAGCCCGATCTCCACATGTTTCTTTGCAGGCCGCCACCAGATCCTTCGTCCCCTGCTTGTTGCCAGTGAGGTGCAAGCGATAGGGATACACCAGACTGATTTCATCAGCGCCCGATGCCAAAGCGGCGCGAGTTTCAGACACAGCCGACAAAAGATTAGACCCACCATAGGGGTAATTGGCGACACTAGAGACGCGTACAGCATCGGCACGCAAATCGTCCAGCGTGCGGCGCGCCAATTTAACAAAATGTGGAAAAACACACACTGCGGCGACTTCGCCAACGGGCGTGATGGCTCGTCGGCAAAGGGTAATGACGCGCGCTTCGTTATCATCTGTATTAAGCGAGGTTAAATCCAGTAACCCTATCATTTGAAGCGCTAACTGCTCCTCTTGCGAATTCATGTCTCTCATCCCGTTCGACCGCTCAGTAACAGGACAGACAGTAAACGAGACCGAAGCAACAAATGTTTCCGGCCGTAGAACAGAGAAAGGGACTACGCATTTGCAGGAAGTGTCCTAAGGGGGACGCGAGTCTACAAGGCGTTATTAAGCCACTGAGTGCGTCAGTTCTTTCTGGACATTGCGCCGGTGTACCAAACGTAATCGGCAAAAGCAGAGGTTACATGGACACCTACTTCTGCAAGGAGCAGAACAACGGTACCGTCTCCCGTGCCCAGATCGCGAAGGTGTGTTGGCACGCCGATGTCCTTACGCACGCGGTACGCCCCGGCAAACAACAGCGCCGGAACCGGAGCGGCGAGTAGCTGATGAGCCATACGTCGATCACGCTGTTGCTGGACCGCCAGCATCGCGGGTATGTGCTCTTCTGGGAGCTGTCCACAATGAGAATCGCGAATGTGCGCCAATAACTGCTCACGTACAGCCAGACACGTAGAATGGGTTCCCGTGAGCGGGGGCTGTTGCTTATAAATTGTAGCGACTTCTTCAGGGGCCAAATTTGCAGCCAATAAGGGATATGACTGTCCCAATGCATAACGAACGATGGGGCCGTATAACGCCCAGTCCCAACCATCCCGCCAGGCCAATTGAGCAGGAAGATCAGCCGGCGCAACAGATTTGAACGCCGCTTTGACCTCATCGACCCTGGATTGTTGATTCGGATCAAGCATTTCCAAGAGCAGGCTTCCCTGGGAGCGTCGATCAGCCAGTACCTGTAAAACCCATAACTCCAACGCGTGATGGTCTGGGTTGTCATGTTGCTCGCCGACCAACACCCGGGGGGCCTGCGCGAGACGGTCACCCAGTTGCTGCGCCGTCAGTTTTTGCCCACTGTTTAAATCACGGATCATGCCTACATCCACACGCTCATGCCCAAGAGGACTTTGCCAAGCCGGTATATTTTTTGACCGAGAGGCCGCACTGCAAGTGCCCGACGCCCCCCACCCCACCCGCAGTGCTATCAACTGCAAACGAATCAATGGATCTGCCTCAGCGAGTGCCTGCCAACTCCGTCGCATAACAGTGCTAACCCATGCGAATAGTTCTGTAGCAGCACACGGCCACATTAACGTGCCGCAAGACTCACGTCATGCGGGATGATTGCCACCACAGCGCCCTTGGTCGGCAACTTCTTGAATTTAAGTGCCGAAGTGACACACGGCGTCAATTTCCGCGATGGGCAGCGTCCAGCTGCCGGATCTGCGACACTCACTAGCCACGTAATGGCGATGGAGCCAAGCATGAAATTTCTCTGCAACGCAGAGTATCTGACCGAAGCACAAAGCCGGGGTTTCGAAATCGAGGGGCTTGAGCTACTGGCAATACGCAGAGAGGGGCAGGTATTTGTGTACCACAACCGCTGTCCGCATCGTGGGGTGCCGCTTGAATGGCAGGCAGATCAATTTCTCGATCCGAGTGCAAGCCTTATCCAGTGCGCCACACACGGCGCACTGTTTCTTATTGAAAGCGGGGAGTGTGTGGCTGGACCTTGCGCCGGTCAGTCACTGCGTGCAATCCCTTGCCGCGAAGATTCAAGCGGAATCTGGATCAGCCCGCCTTCTGACAAATAGGCTTGACTGGCGCCAGATGCACGTCAAGCCGACGATCAATGCGAATTTCTTCCGGAGTCAGCTGCACGCCGTAAGCCAAAACCTCTACGCCGGCCGCCACGGCTTCACGCAGGGCCGCCGCATAAACCGGGTCTATTTCTTCGGCCGGGCGTACCGCGTCGATACCCGTCAAGTTGACGCAATATACCAACACCCCACGCACGCCATTGCGCGCAAGGCTGGCCAACTCGCGAAGATGTCGCGCACCCCGTTGTGTCACTGAGTCCGGAAAAGCAGCGATCGTGGACTCGTCAAATCCCAGAGTGACACTTTTGACCTCCACGAATGCTGGCCCGCTCGGATAGTCCAAGCGAAAATCCACACGACTGTTTTCTTGCCCATAGGGCACTTCGCGCTTGAGCGCCGTGAAACCACTTAATTCAGTAATCACACCCGCGCGCAGGGCTTCTTCTACTAAATTATTCGCCCGACCGGTATTGACGCAGGCCAAACGCCCCTGTGGAGTTTCGGCAATTTCCCAAGTTCCAGGAAGCTTGCGCTTTGGATCGCTGGAACGACTGAACCAAACGCGCCCGCCTGGCGCCATGCAATTAAACATCGACCCGGTATTAGGGCAATGAATAGTCAGCTTTTCACCGCCTGGGGTTTCAATGTCGGCAAGAAAGCGTTTGTAGCGGACCAGCAGACGACCATTTTCAAGCTCAGGAGAGAAGCGCATCAGCCTTGCCAACTCCGCAAACCCTTGGCAATTCGCTCAATCGCTTCCTGCAACCGCGGCAGACTTTGAGTGTAAGCAAACCGAACATGATGACCGGCCTGGAAGCGGCCAAAGTCTAGTCCAGGGGTGATTGCGACGTGTTCGACTTCAAGAAAATGCCGACAGAAAGCAAATGCGTCGCCGCCAAACGCGGTGATGTCTGCGTAGAGGTAGAACGCACCTTGCGGCTCGACTGCAATGCCGAAACCCAATTCGCGCAGCGCGGGTAACAAAAAGTCGCGTCGTCGCCCAAATTCTGCGCGCCGTTCTTCGAGAATCTCCAGGGTCTGCGGTTCAAAACACGCGAGCGCAGCGTGTTGAGCCATGCTCGGGGCACTGATATAGAGATTCTGCGCAAGCTTCTCCAGGTCTGCTACCGCATCTTGCGGCGCGACTATCCAGCCCAACCGCCAGCCGGTCATGCCAAAGTATTTGGAAAAACTGTTCAGCACGAAGGCATCGTCATCAACTTCGAGCACGCTTGCCGCATCACAGCCATAGGTTAGTCCGTGATAAATCTCATCCACCACCAAATGTCCATGGCGGATTTTCAATGCCGCAGACAACGCCGCCAACTCATCACGGCTCAACATCGTGCCGGTAGGATTGGCAGGTGAAGCAACCAATGCGCCGACGCTGTCTTTATCCCAATGCCGGGCCACAAGGTCCGGCGTCAACTGATAGCGTACGTCCGGTCCAGCCGGCACTAATTGCGCGGAGCCTTCTATCAGTCGTAAAAAATGGCGATTGCAGGGGTAACCCGGATCGGCCAATAACCAATGTTTACCAGGGTCTACCAACAAGCTGGTGGCGAGCAGCAAAGCGCCAGAGCCACCGGGCGTAATCAGAATCCGATCTGGATCCACGGTCACCCGGTAACGCTGAGCGTAAAATCCGGCAATAGCTTCACGCAGTTCAGGCAATCCCCGAGCAGCGGTGTATCGAGTTTTACCTGCCGCCAACGCGGCCTGACCTGCGGCGATGATGGGCTCAGCGGTCGTGAAATCTGGCTCGCCGATTTCAAGGTGGATGACATCATGGCCTGCCGCCTGCAACTCGTTTGCCCGCGCCAACAAGGCCATGACATGAAAGGGTTCGATAGCGCGACTACGCGCACTGTAGGGGTGAGCCATGAGCCTTCCTTAAAGGAGAGTCGGAGTATCAATCGCCTGATTCTACCCAACCTGCGGTCTTACAGTCCGGTTTATGACGCTTACGCTTGCCAACAACCCCCTGCGCAAAAAAAATCGAACGGGTACTTTCGCCAAGACTAAAATCAACTTTTGCGAACGATTTTTCATACCCTGCTCAAGTATCACAGCCTACAAAGATAAAAAGGTGCTAACAGGCTCGACAACCGGGAGTAGCGCGCTCCGATTTGATCTGGTAAGTTCGCCCGCTTGCAGCCGCAGGGCCGGCAGGTGTCGGTGAAGAAAAAATCCTGCGCAATGGATAGAGAAAAGCGAGAGGCGGTCCATTCATGCCCACCCAAGAAAAGCAGCAAAGCAGCCAGCCCGTTCGTGACTTCGAACCTTACGTAATCAGTAAGGGTGAGGAATACATGAGCGAGCCTATGCGTTTCCACTTCATCGGCATCCTCAACAAGTGGAAGCTGCAGTTGATGCAAGAGGTCGATCGGACCATGGATCACATGAAGGACGAAGCAGCCAACTTTCCCGATCCCGCAGATCGTGCAAGCCAGGAAGAAGAATTCAACCTGGAACTGCGCGCCCGCGATCGCGAGCGAAAGCTGATCAAGAAGATAGACAAGACGTTGCAATTGATAGAAGCAGAAGAATATGGCTGGTGCGAGTCCTGTGGCGTAGAGATCGGCATTCGCCGGCTTGAAGCCCGCCCTACCGCTGACCTTTGCATCGACTGCAAAACGTTGGCCGAAATTAAAGAAAAACAGGTCGGTAAATGATCTTCAACAAGGGGCGCCTCGGCGCCCCTTGTTGTTTCTAACGCGCGGCGTAGCAGCATTGAACCTTACTGTCGGAGCGTGCGATAAAGATTTTTCAGTGCCTTCCCTTTCGTGTCTGCCAAAGTCTCTGTGAGAGTTGGTTGCCGACGAAAGCGTCAATGCCAGCGGCCCCTCCTACAGTTCTGGAGCGCAAATATCCCGTATATCATTGCTGACTGTTCCATTACCATCGCACCATGAATTCCCCCTCATATATCGGGCGCTTTGCGCCAACTCCCAGCGGTTATCTGCACTTCGGATCATTGGTTGCGGCACTGGCGTCGTATCTCGACGCCCGCTCGGTGGGCGGAAAATGGCTGATGCGCATGGAAGACCTTGACCCCCCGCGCGAGGTCGCTGGCGCGCAAACAGCTATTTTGCGAACGCTGGAAAGCTACGGATTCGAGTGGGACGGCGAACTGATCAGCCAAAGCCAAAGGCACGAAGACTACGAGCAGGTCATCCGTCGCTGGTTGAGTCACGGCCTGGCTTATGCCTGCACCTGTTCGCGCAAACAATTGGAAGGCTCAAATGGGGTGTATCCCGGCAGGTGCCGCAACCTCGGACACACTACTGAAAACGCCGCAATACGCATACGCGTACCCGAACTGGACTATCGTTTTGAGGATCGGGTACAAGGCCTCTTTGCCCAACACTTGGGACGCGATGTCGGCGATTTCGTTATCCGTCGTCGCGACGGTCTGTATGCGTATCAGCTGGCGGTAATCATTGACGATGCCTGGCAAGGTATTACCGATATTGTTCGTGGCGCGGACTTGCTCGATTCTACCCCCCGCCAGCTCTATCTTCAGGAGCTGCTCGGCCTGCCACAACCTCGCTATTTGCACGTGCCTCTGATCACCCAACCAGACGGCAACAAGCTAGGCAAATCGTATCGATCTGCGCCGCTGCAAAACGATCAAGCGACCTTGTTGTTGCTTCGTGCTTTACGGGCCTTGGGCCAACCAACGGACGATGGGCTTAACTACGCAAGCCCTCGCGAGGTATTGAAGTGGGGAATCGAGCAGTGGGATGCAACCTTGATCCCAAGAATCCAGAGCCTTGAAGAAGCTAAATTAAGCTGAGTTAGAGCCTTCGGCGCAGTGCCGCGATGGCAGCCCGTAAAACGCCGCTTGCAGCTTCGCCGCCATCCAGTACCATCGCCCGACCTTTTTAGTGAGGCCAGCATGTACATCTATCGATTGGTCCTGCTCCTGGTGGTAGGGATATACCTGTTTTCCCCAGCCATTATGGACTGGTGGATTGAACCAACAGGCGCGTGGTATCGCCCCTATTTGCTCTGGCTGATTCTGATCGTCGTGACCTTTATCCTGCAGAGTCAACGAGATGCCGATGAGCTTTAGCCTGACCCAGATGATACTGATCAGCGCCGCCTATTTGCTGGTGCTGTTCGGCGTCGCCTGGGTCAGTGAGCGTGGCCTAGTCCCACGCTGGATCATTCGCCACCCGCTGACCTACACCCTATCGCTTGGCGTATACGCCAGCGCCTGGGCGTTTTACGGCACTGTGGGGTTGGCCTATCAATACGGCTACGGTTTTTTATCCAGCTACCTGGGCGTATCCGGGGCGTTTCTGCTGGCACCGGTACTGCTCTATCCGATTCTCAAGATTACCCGTACTTACCAACTGTCTTCGTTGGCGGATTTGTTTGCCTTTCGTTTCCGCAGCACATGGGCCGGCGCACTGACCACCATTTTCATGCTGATCGGCGTGTTGCCGTTACTCGCCTTGCAGATTCAGTCAGTCGCAGACTCTATCGGTATCCTGACCCACGAACCCGTGCAGAACCGTGTTGCGCTGGCTTTCTGCGCCTTGATCACGCTGTTCACAATTTTCTTCGGCTCACGACATATTGCGACTCGGGAGAAACACGAGGGTCTGGTATTCGCCATCGCTTTCGAATCAGTCATCAAGCTTGTGGCCATGGGCGGCGTAGGTTTGTACGCCCTATATGGGGTGTTCGACGGCCCGACGCAGTTAGAGCAGTGGTTACTGCAAAACCAGGCCGCCCTCGCCGCGCTTCACACCCCACTGCAAGAAGGCCCATGGCGCACGCTGCTGTTGGTGTTTTTCGCCTCAGCCATCGTCATGCCGCATATGTACCATATGACCTTCACCGAAAACCTCAATCCGCGCTCGCTGGTCAGCGCCAGCTGGGGTTTGCCACTGTTCCTTTTGCTGATGAGTCTGGCAGTGCCACTGATTCTATGGGCCGGACTTAAACTGGGCGCTCAGACCAGCCCGGAGTACTTCACGTTAGGCGTCGGTATCGCCGCCAACAGCAAAGCATTGGCATTGTTGGCGTATGTCGGCGGTTTATCAGCGGCGAGCGGACTGATCATCGTCACTACGCTGGCCTTATCGGGTATGGCACTCAATCACTTGGTATTGCCGCTGTATCAACCGCCTGCCGAAGGCAATATTTACCGTTGGCTGAAATGGACCCGTCGCGGCTTGATTGTCGCCATCATCATGCTGGGTTACGGGTTCTACTTACTACTCGGTAAACAGCAGGATTTAGCGAATTTAGGCATCGTGGCCTTCGTCGCCACGTTGCAGTTTCTGCCTGGGGTATTGTCGGTGCTGTACTGGCCCACCGCTAACCGTCGCGGCTTCATTGCCGGGCTGATAGCGGGGATCGGTGTCTGGATGGTGAGCATGCTGTTGCCCTTGATTGGCAACTTCCACGGCTTTTATATCCCGATGTTGAACATGATCTACGTGCTTGACGACACCAGTTGGCACATGGCAGCCATCGCCTCACTGGCGGCCAACGTTTTGATTTTCACCCTGATCTCGTTGTTCAGTGACGCCAGCCCGGAAGAAGCCAGCGCCGCGGAAGCCTGCGCTGTGGATAACGTGCGACGTCCGCAACGGCGAGAGTTGCACGCTGCGTCCCCTCAGGAATTCGCCACGCAATTGGCCAAACCCCTGGGCGCAAAAGCCGCACAAAAAGAAGTCGAACAAGCACTGCGCGACCTTTACCTGCCGTTTGATGAGCGCCGCCCTTACGCACTGCGCCGCCTGCGTGATCGGATCGAAGCCAACCTTTCGGGATTGATGGGACCGAGCGTCGCACAGGACATGGTTGAAACCTTCCTGCCATACAAATCCGGCAGTGAAAACTATGTCACCGAAGACATCCACTTCATCGAAAGTCGTCTCGAGGACTATCACTCACGGCTGACAGGCCTGGCTGCCGAACTGGATGCGTTGCGCCGCTACCACCGCCAAACATTGCAGGAATTGCCCATGGGCGTGTGCTCACTGGCCAAGGATCAGGAAATCCTGATGTGGAATAAAGCCATGGAAGAGTTAACCGGCATCGGGGCGCAGCGAGTGGTGGGCTCTCGACTGGAAACAATCGCCGACCCGTGGAAAGAACTGCTGCAGGGCTTTATTGACCTGCCTGACGAACACTTGCACAAACAACGTCTCGGGCTGGATGGCCAGACACGTTGGTTAAACCTGCACAAAGCCGCCATCGACGAACCCCTCGCGCCGGGTAACAGCGGTTTGGTGTTGCTTGTTGAAGACTTGACCGATACCCAGATGCTTGAAGATAAGCTAGTGCATTCCGAGCGCTTGGCCAGCATCGGTCGCCTTGCAGCGGGCGTCGCCCACGAGATTGGTAATCCGATTACCGGCATCGCATGCCTGGCGCAAAATCTGCGCGAAGAACGCGAAGACGACAGCGAACTGACGGAAATCAGTAGCCAGATTCTTGAACAGACCAAACGTGTTTCACGCATCGTTCAGTCACTCATGAGCTTTGCTCATGCCGGCGGTCACCAACATTCCGACGAAGCGGTATGCCTGGCTGAAGTAGCCCAAGATGCTATCGGTTTACTGGCGCTGAATCGACGCAATTACGAGGTGCAATTCTTCAATCTGTGCAACCCGGAACACTGGGTGGACGGAGACCCACAAAGACTCGCGCAGGTGTTGATAAACCTGCTTACCAACGCCCGTGACGCTTCACCATCGGGCAGCGCCGTGCGGGTAAAAACAGAAATTTCCGAACACACGGTCGATCTGATCGTAGAAGACGAAGGCAGTGGGATTCCAAAATCAATCATGGACCGATTATTCGAACCGTTTTTCACGACCAAAGACCCGGGGGAAGGTACCGGACTGGGCCTTGCACTGGTCTATTCCATCGTTGAAGAGCATTATGGACAAATCACCATCGACAGCCCGGCCGACCCCGAGCATCAACGCGGCACCCGTATCCGGGTGACTTTGCCGCGTCATGTCGAAGCGACGTCCGCTACTAACTGAGACCGTCGAGAGTATCGAATCACATGCCTCACATTCTGATCGTCGAAGACGAAACAATTATTCGCTCGGCCCTGCGACGCCTCCTTGAACGAAATCAGTATCAGGTCAGCGAAGCCGGTTCAGTGCAGGAAGCACAGGAACGTTTCAGCATCTCCTCGTTTGACTTGATCGTCAGCGACCTACGCCTGCCCGGTGCGCCTGGCACTGAACTGATCAAGCTCGGTCAGGGCAAACCCGTCCTGATCATGACCAGCTATGCCAGCCTGCGCTCTGCCGTAGACTCAATGAAAATGGGCGCGGTTGATTACATCGCCAAACCTTTTGACCACGACGAAATGCTCCAGGCCGTTGCGCGCATTTTGCGCGACAGGCAAACGATTCAAAGCCTGCAAGCCGAACTTTCGGCCGCAGGCGCGAAGCCGGCTAGCGTGTCCGATAAAGGCGTGGTGGATAACAGCAACGGCGAAATCGGTATTATCGGCTCATGTCCCCCGATGCAGGATTTGTACGTCAAGATCCGTAAGGTAGCGCCAACCGATTCCAATGTGCTGATCCAAGGCGAGTCGGGCACCGGCAAAGAGCTGGTGGCACGCGCGCTGCACAACCTGTCCAAACGGGCCAAGGCACCGATGATCTCGGTCAACTGCGCCGCGATACCGGAATCCCTCATAGAATCTGAACTGTTTGGACACGAGAAAGGTGCTTTTACCGGAGCCAGCGCTGGCCGCGCAGGTTTGGTTGAGGCCGCGGACGGTGGCACGCTGTTCCTTGACGAGATCGGTGAACTCCCGCTCGAAGCCCAGGCGCGATTACTACGAGTGCTTCAGGAAGGTGAAATTCGCCGTGTCGGTTCGGTGCAATCGCAAAAAGTCGACGTGCGTCTAATCGCTGCAACTCACCGCGACCTCAAGAGTTTGGCCAAAGTCGGCCAGTTTCGTGAAGACTTGTATTATCGCCTGCACGTAATTGCTCTGAAATTGCCTGCGCTGCGCGAACGTGGCGCCGACGTTCTGGAAATTGCTCATTCGTTCTTGGCTCGACAAAGTGCCAAGGTTGGCCGCACGGACCTGAAGTTCGCGCCCGATGCCGAGCAGGCAATTCGTCACTACACGTGGCCGGGTAATGTTCGAGAACTGGAAAACGCAGTCGAACGCTCCGTGATCCTGTGCGAGAGCCCGGAAATCTCCGCCGAACTGTTGGGTATTGATATCGAGCTGAGTGATTTGGATGACGAGGATTTCGTCGGTTTGGGTCCGCAGCAGAATTCGACCAGCGCCACCAGTCATGAGCCCACTGAAGATTTGTCGCTGGAAGACTACTTCCAGCACTTCGTGCTCGAGCATCAGGACCATATGACCGAAACAGAACTGGCCCGCAAGCTTGGCGTCAGCCGTAAATGTCTCTGGGAACGCCGTCAGCGCTTAGGTATTCCACGGCGCAAAACCAGTGTCGCCAGTGAAAGCTGAGTAGTACGAGCGCGCGAGGCTCTGGCCCGTGCTGCTCGAATGCTCCAAACAACTGTTACCCCGATCAATCACGTAACAAATGCCGGGTCTTAAGGTAACGAAAGTCCGGTTTTTTAACGCCCGTTAAAACTCTCGATTTCGCCCCACGCCCCGGTTTTAAAGGATTTTTAAAAGTTGGCACAGCTCCTGCTATGTCTCTAGTACAAGAACAATAAAAAGCAGTGTAAACAACACAATAAAAATAAGACGAATCGGCTCACGCATAATAAAAACAAGACGGCGGAGGCGCAGCTAACTGATTCTTTTGGAGAGGAGTTGTATTTGGGGCTTGCCCCATGACCAGGCTGAGAATTATAAAAACTACCCCAAAGTAGCGCCTGAACTGGTTGGATCGAATGATCATTGCAACGCAGCGACCAAAGCAATCCGTTTGCTCTTGACTCCCGATTTGGGAGGTTCGCAGGCGAAAGCCCGAGAACGGGGCACTTAATAAAAACAAAAAGCCCGAGTGAATAATAAAAATAAAAGCGCAAACAACTTTGGGGGAGCTTCGGCTCCCCCAGTAGCTTCTGCTATTCCCCCTACCACCTGGCGCCGACTACGCCAGCCGCTTGTGCAGCTTCCTACACCATCCCCTGACTAAATGCTAGAATCCCCGCCCATCATGCGGTCATTCTCGTTTTTGGCCGAATATTCCTTTAAACAGTGCATCCCATGCTGAAAAAGCTGTTCCAGTCATTCCGCTCCCCATTGCGTCGGCCGCAACAAACGCAACACATACGTACTACGCCTGAAGTGCTCACTAGCAGCCAACATTCGCTGCAGCGCGGCCAGTTCAGTCGTTACGCGGTAAATATCGTTGAGCGTTTGCAGACCGCCGGTTACCAGGCATATCTGGTCGGCGGCTGCGTGCGGGACTTGATGCTGCATATCACACCAAAAGATTTCGACGTTGCCACTAGTGCCACGCCGGAACAAGTACGTGCCGAGTTCCGTAATGCCCGAGTAATCGGTCGGCGCTTCAAACTGGTCCATGTTCATTTCGGCCGAGAAATAATTGAGGTCGCGACGTTCCGCGCCAATCATCCTCAAGATGATGAAGAAGAGGACAGCAATCAGTCCTCACGCAACGAAAGCGGACGCATCCTGCGTGACAATGTCTACGGCACCCTTGAAGAGGACGCCCAACGTCGCGACTTCACCATCAACGCGTTGTATTACGACCCCGTCACTGAACGCGTTCTCGATTATGCCAACGGCGTACACGACATTCGCAATCGTCTGATCCGCCTGATCGGTGATCCCGAGCAGCGCTACAAAGAAGACCCGGTGCGGATGCTGCGTGCGGTGCGTTTCGCTGCGAAGCTGGATTTCGGTATAGAAAAACACAGCGCCACGCCGATTCAACAGTTAGCGCCAATGCTGCGCGATATTCCTTCTGCACGTCTATTTGAGGAAGTGCTGAAGCTGTTTTTGTCCGGTTATGCCGAACCCACGTTTGAGATGCTGGTTGATCTTGAGCTGTTCGAGCCGCTATTCCCGGCCAGCGCCAACTCACTAGAAATGAACCCGACCTACACCCATACGCTGATCAGTGAAGCCCTGGCTAACACCGATCTACGTATCTCGCAAAACAAGCCGGTCACCCCGGCCTTCCTGTTTGCCGCCATGCTCTGGCCAGCGCTGCCAGCTAAAGTCCTTCGCTTGCAGGAACGCGGTATGCCGCCGATTCCGGCCATGCAAGAAGCGGCGCACGAGCTCATCGTTGAGCAATGCCAACGGATTGCCATTCCCAAACGCTTTACCATGCCGATCCGTGAGATCTGGGACATGCAGGAGCGTCTGCCAAGGCGTACCGGCAAACGCGCAGATTTGTTGCTCGATAACCCCAGGTTCCGTGCCGGCTACGATTTCCTGCTATTGCGCGAACTCGCAGGCGAGGAAACCGAAGGCCTTGGCGACTGGTGGACCGATTATCAGCAAAGCAACGAAGGCGAGCGCCGCAACATGATTCGCGACCTGGGCAACAAGCCCGACGCAACAGGTGCAGCCCCGCGCAAACGCCGTCGCAGCAGTGGCAGCAAGCGTAAACGCAATGCCTCCGACGCGCCGCTTACCTCAGGCGACTGATCGTGGAACGCGTCTATATTGGTCTGGGCAGCAATTTGTCTGACCCGGCCGACCAATTGCGCCTTGCCCTCAAAGCACTGGAGCAGTTGCCATCTTGCGAATGGGTCGGCGTTTCGTCGTTTTATGCCAGCGACTCGCTACTACCCGGCCAGCCGCGCTTTACCAATGCCATCGCCGCCCTGAATACGGCGCTTGAGCCGCTGGCATTGCTTGATGCGTTACAGGCTATCGAGTGTAATCAGGGCCGCGAGCGGCATGAGCGCTGGGGTCCAAGAACGCTGGATCTGGACATTATCGTCTTCGGTGACCGGCTAATAGACGAACCTAGACTCAAAGTCCCTCACTACCACCTGCATGCTCGCGCCTTCGTCCTGTATCCCTTGTCTGAACTCGCGCCCCACCTGCAATTGGCCGACGGCCGCTCCCTTGATCAACTGCTGGCAGACTGCCCTTTCGTTGGTCTGGAACATCTTTAGCGGTTCTACAAACTTCTGCGCTAAGGGACAACTACGGTACCGCCCGAAATCCATAAGCGGTAACACCTGCTCAAACGGTAACACCTGTAATTGACTTCACGCCCCCTCATCACGAAGATAGGCGTCCCGCTGCCGATCACATGGCAAAAGGGCGCGAATCAGGCCTTTGCAAAACACCGCATACGACGGTGTGCCTGTTTTTCCAGATGATCTCATGCGTTGCTCGCAGTAGTTTCACAGCGCCTGAACGAGGATTTTTTTCATGCCAGACATAACCCTGACGACCTTGCAAAGCCTCAAGCAGAAAGGTGAAAAAATCACCATGCTGACCTGCTATGACGCGACCTTTGCTCACGCTGTCAGCCAGGCCGGTGTCGAAATATTGCTGGTCGGCGACTCGCTAGGCATGGTTTTGCAAGGCCACAACAGCACCCTGCCAGTGACCAATGCCGAAATGGCCTATCACGTTGCCTGCGTTAAACGCGGTAACCAAGGCGCGCTAATTCTCGCCGACCTGCCCTTTATGGCCTATGCCACGCTCGAGCAGACCTTCACCAACAGTGCGCAGTTGATGCAAGCTGGTGCGCACATGATCAAAGTCGAGGGCGCAGCCTGGTTAGCCGAGTCGATCAAGTTGTTGGCCGAGCGCGGTATTCCTGTGTGTGCACACATGGGCCTGACCCCGCAATCGGTGAACATCTTGGGTGGTTATAAAGTGCAGGGCCGTCAGGAAGCCCAAGCTCGGCAAATGCGCGCTGATGCCATCGCCCTGGAGCAAGCAGGTGTGGCGATGATTTTGCTCGAGTGCGTGCCGAGTGAATTGGCACAGGAAATCACCCACGCGGTCAAAGTGCCGGTGATCGGCATTGGTGCAGGCAACGCGACCGACGGCCAGGTGCTGGTCCTGCACGACATGCTCGGCCTTTCCATCACCGGCAGAGTGCCCAAGTTCGTCCGGAACTTCATGACTGGACAGCCGGATATCCAGTCGGCGTTACAGGCCTATGTCACTGCGGTAAAAGAAGTGAGTTTCCCGGCAACAGAACACGGATTTTCCGCATGAACACAGTAAAAACCGTGCGCGAGCTACGCGCTGCAATAGCTCGGGCGCGCAGTGAAGGCAAACGCGTCGGGCTTGTACCAACCATGGGCAACCTGCACAACGGTCACGCCGCATTGGTACTCAAAGCCGCTCAACGCGCTGACTTCGTGGTGGCGAGCATTTTTGTCAATCCACTGCAATTTGGCCCTAACGAGGACCTTGCGACTTACCCGCGAACCTTGCCTGCCGATCAGGAAACCCTGTTGCAAGCAGGTTGCCATTTGCTGTTCACGCCCTCGGTGGATGAAATGTACCCCCATGGCATGAACAACCAGACCCGAGTTAGCGTCCCGCATCTATCTGAAGGCTTATGCGGCGGCAGTCGTCCCGGTCATTTTGACGGCGTGGCCACCGTCGTCAGCAAACTCTTCAACATGGTGCAGCCTGATTTAGCAGTGTTTGGCCAAAAAGATTTTCAGCAACTGGCGGTCATCAAAGCACTGGTTCGCGACCTAAACATGCCTATACAGATCATTGGCGAACCAACGGTGCGCGCCACCGATGGCCTAGCGCTATCGTCGCGCAATATGTACCTTAGCGAGGTCCAACGCGCTGCGGCACCAGCCCTGTACCGCGCCATCAAGCTAATCGCCGACGGCATCCAAAATGGCGAAAAAGACTTTAACCGCTTGCGTGCTGAAGGGCTGACGCTCATTGAAGCGGCCCATTTTCGCCTTGACTATATGGAAATTTGCGAAGCATCCACCTTGCGCCACGCCTGCGCCGAAGATCAGGATTTAGTGATTATGGCCGCTGCGTACCAAGGCTCCACCCGATTGATCGACAACTTGCACCTGACCAAGGAATAAACATGCACGCAATCATGCTCAAGGCCAAGTTGCACCGAGCCGAGGTTACGCACGCGGTACTCGACTACGAAGGCTCTTGCGCCATCGACGGCGAATGGCTCGACCTTGCGGGAATTCGTGAGTACGAACAAATCCAGATTTACAACATCGACAACGGCGAACGTTTCACCACCTATGCCATTCGAGGTGAAGAGGGCTCGCGAATGATTTCAGTCAACGGCGCCGCAGCGCATAAAGCGAAAGTAGGTGATCGTGTCATCATCGCCGCTTATGCTCATTACAGTGAAGTCGAATTGATCACTTTCAAGCCGCGCATGCTGTACATGGCGCCCGGCAATGAACTAAGCCACACGAGCAATGCCATACCGGTACAGGTAGCCTGATAGTTTAAAAACAATCACAGACCACAACCCACTGGAAAACCCGGCGACAGAGGTACGAAATAGTACCGAGTAACGGTCAGGCAAAGCGCAGACAGTCGAGCAGACTGGGGTTAGTGTTCGGCTACCTGGATGCGCTTAGCAATCGTGCTTCGATTATTAATCCCGTCCGGGCTTTTTTAGTGCCCAAAAGGCAGTTTAAGTACAAGGAAATCCGCAGCGATGGCGTACTACCGCACTCCTCTCGACGTGACCACCCTACCCGCTTGGCACGCGCTGACCGAACACCGTAAAACCATGCAGAATTTCAGCATGCGTGAAGCGTTCAGTGCAGACCCGCAGCGTTTTAATGAGTTCACCCTTAGTAGCTGTGGGCTGTTCCTCGATTACTCTAAAAACCTGATCACTCCTGAAACCCGCAATTTACTGGTAAATCTGGCCAACGAAGTCGACCTCAAGGGCGCAATCAAAGCGCTGTTTGACGGCCAAATCGTTAACGCATCCGAAGGTCGTCCAGCCTTGCACACCGCGCTGCGCCGACCAGTAGGCGACAAGCTGTCGGTGAACGGCGTCAACGTGATGCCCGAAGTACACAAAGTGCTTAATCAAATCACCGACCTGGTGGGCCGTATCCACGATGGTTTATGGCGCGGGTATACCGAAAAACCGATTACCGACGTGGTAAACATCGGTATCGGTGGATCGTTCCT
Source organism: Pseudomonas sp. 10S5 (assembly GCF_035019745.1). Taxonomy (NCBI): domain Bacteria; kingdom Pseudomonadati; phylum Pseudomonadota; class Gammaproteobacteria; order Pseudomonadales; family Pseudomonadaceae; genus Pseudomonas; species Pseudomonas sp. 10S5. The sequence continues at coordinate 131,002 of NZ_JASJVL010000013.1, read as the reverse complement.
CGGCCCTGAGTTGGTGTCCGAAGCGCTGTTGTCCTACGCGCAAAAAGGCGTGCGCTGCCATTATTTAGCCAACATCGACGGCAGTGAGTTTCATGAACTGACGATGAAGCTTCGCGCCGAGACCACACTTTTCATCGTGTCCTCCAAGTCATTCAACACCCTGGAAACCCTGAAGAACGCACAAGCTGCTCGTGCTTGGTACTTGGCCCAAGGTGGCTCAGAGGCAGAGCTTTATCGGCACTTCATCGCGGTTTCCAGCAACAACGCCGCAGCCGTCGCCTTCGGTATCCGCGAAGAAAATATCTTCCCGATGTGGGATTGGGTTGGCGGTCGCTACTCGCTATGGTCAGCCATCGGCTTGCCGATCGCGTTGGCCATCGGCATGTCCAACTTCAAAGAATTGCTGTCCGGCGCTTCATCCATGGACCAACATTTCCAAAGCGCGCCGTTTGAACAAAACATGCCGGTGCTGTTGGGGCTGCTTGGTGTTTGGTACGGGAACTTCTGGGGTGCAAAAAGCCACGCGATCCTGCCGTATGACCACTACCTGCGCAACATCACCAAGCATTTGCAACAGTTGGACATGGAATCCAACGGTAAAAGCGTGCGCCAGGACGGCACGCCGGTATCAACCGACACGGGCCCGGTTATCTGGGGCGGCGTCGGCTGCAACGGCCAGCATGCTTACCACCAGTTGCTGCACCAAGGCACCCAAATGATTCCGGCCGACTTCATCGTGCCGATTGTCAGCTTCAACCCGGTTGCCGATCACCATCAGTGGCTGTACGCCAACTGCTTGTCACAAAGCCAGGCACTGATGATGGGCAAAACCCACGCCGAAGCTGAGGCTGAGCTACGCGACAAAGGCATGGCCGAGGCGGACGTGCAGAAACTTGCTCCGCACAAAGTGATCCCGGGTAACCGCCCAAGCAACACATTGGTCGTTGAGCGCATCAGCCCTCGTCGTTTAGGCGCCTTGGTGGCGATGTATGAACATAAGGTGTTCGTACAGAGCGTCATTTGGGGGATCAACGCATTTGACCAATGGGGCGTTGAACTGGGTAAGGAATTGGGTAAAGGCGTCTTCAACCGCTTAACCGGTTCCATCGAAGAGCCCGCCGACGATGCGTCGACCCAAGGCTTGATCAATTACTTCCGTGGTCGTCATCGCGGCTGATCTTTCTCCGATAATGAAAAACCCGCCCCTGGATAAAGCGGCGGGTTTTTTGCTGTCTGACGCATCGTAACGGCGGCGCCATGCCCCTTGAACCCATTCCCACCAAAGCGCACCCTGATGAAATGTAAGGCCAATAAGAATTAGGATGTGCCCATGTTCGATATCAGCCAATTCCCTATCGCCAATGCCGTGCGTATTGCCGCGCAGCTCAGCGAAGACGACTATCAGACGCTGTATCAACAATCGATTGATAGCCCGAATACATTCTGGGCCGAGCAGGCCAAGCGCTTTCTATACTGGTCAAAACCCTGGCAACAGGTGCAGCAGGCGGACTTCAAAACCGGAGACGCCATCTGGTTCAAGGGCGGTGAGCTGAACGTCAGCTATAACTGCATCGACCGCCATTTAAAAGACCGAGCCGAGCAGATAGCGCTCATTTGGGAAGGCGATAACCCATCCGAGTCCGCTGAAATCACCTACAAAAAACTGCACCACAACGTTGGGCGCTTGGCTAACGTACTCAAAGGCCGTGGTGTACAAAAGGGTGATCGGGTGTGTATTTACATGCCTATGATCCCCGAGGCCGCCTATGCGATGCTGGCCTGCGCGCGTATCGGGGCAGTGCACTCAGTGGTGTTTGGTGGATTTTCACCGGATGCCCTGCGTGATCGAATACTAGATGCTGACTGCCGTATGGTGATCACCGCGGATGAAGGCGTGCGCGGCGGTAAATATAGTGGACTTAAAGAAAACGTCGACACTGCGCTGCTGGGTTGTCCGGACGTTCATACCGTTTTGGTGGTGGAACGCACTCAAGGTGAAATCGGCTGGGTGACCGGTCGCGATATCTGGTACCACGAAGCCGTTAGTGGCATCAGTAGCCATTGCCCGCCCGAACCGATGGACGCCGAAGACCCGCTGTTTATTCTCTACACGTCGGGCAGCACCGGCAAACCCAAAGGCGTCTTGCATACCACTGGCGGCTACCTGCTCCAGGCGGCGATGACGTTTCAATACGTGTTCGACTACCGTGACGGTGAAGTCTTCTGGTGCACCGCCGACGTAGGCTGGGTCACCGGCCATAGTTACCTCGTTTACGGCCCACTGGCCAACGGCGCGACCACGCTGATTTTCGAAGGCACTCCCAACTTTCCCGACGCCTCGCGATTCTGGCAAGTCATCGACAAGCATCAGGTCAATATTTTCTACACTGCACCTACTGCGTTGCGCGCACTAATGCGTGAGGGCCCGGCAGCATTGCAAAGCACTTCCCGTGACAGCCTGCGCCTGTTGGGTAGCGTCGGAGAACCCATCAACCCGCAAGCATGGGAATGGTATTTCCATAAAGTCGGCAAAGAACGCTGCCCCATCATCGATACTTGGTGGCAGACCGAAACCGGCGGCATCATGCTCAGCCCACTGATCAGCGCTCAATACCTCAAACCCGGCTGCGCTACGCGCCCGATGTTTGGCGTACAACCGGTGCTACTGGATGAGCAAGGTAAGGAAATCAGTGGCGCTGGCAACGGTCTTTTAGCTATCAAAGCCAGTTGGCCGGGGCAGATCCGTAGTATTTATGGTGACCGACAGCGCCTGGTTGAAACCTACTTCAAGCCCTATCCCGGTTACTATTTCACTGGCGACGGCGCACGCCGCGATGACGACGGCGATTACTGGATCACCGGTCGTGTGGACGATGTCATTAATGTGTCGGGACACCGCATCGGCACGGCGGAAGTTGAAAGCGCTCTGCTGCTGCATGACACCATTGCCGAAGCTGCGGTGGTCGGGTATCCCCACGATATTAAGGGAATAGGCATTTACGCGTTCGTCACGCCCGTAAAGGGAGTTGAGGCAGACGATGCACTGAAGAAACAATTGCTGGCGCACGTCACTAAGGAGATTGGCAATTTTGCCAAGCCCGATTTTATTCAGTGGGTCTCAGCATTGCCGAAAACTCGCTCGGGCAAAATCATGCGTCGCATCCTGCGCAAGATCGCCAGCAATGAACTCGACAGCTTGGGTGATACTTCGACGTTAGCCGAGCCGAGCGTGGTCGAAGACCTGATTAATAAACGTCTGAACCGCTGACTTGACGAGAACCCATGGAATTCATTCGTAGCCGCATCGAAACCCAAGTCATGAGCCTGACCGGATTGTCTCTTGGCCAATTGGACCTAGAGAACCCAAAGGGCGATCCAGGTCTGTTCGGACCTCAAGCTATTTGCTGGCAAGTACATGCCGACTTCAGCAGCATGTTGATCGGAGGCATTAGCGCTTTATTACTGCAAGCTTTGCACCCGCTAGCCTTGGCCGGGGTCTGGGACCACTCGACGTTTCGCCAGGACATGATGGGGCGCTTGCGCCGCACGGGACAATTTATCGCCGGTACCACGTTCGGCTCGACTCAAGACGCTAACTGGCTGATTGAGAAGGTCCGCACCATTCACCTGCAAGTGACCGGAACCGCGCTCGACGGACGGCCGTATGCGGCCAGTGACCCTGACCTGCTGACATGGGTGCATGTCGCTGAGGTCAGCAGCTTTTTAGGTGCCCATTTGCGCTACCGCAACCCCGATCTGTCCATAGCCGATCAGGATCGGTATTACGCAGAAGTCGCCTCCATCGCCGAACGGCTTGGTGCACGTGACATACCCCGCTCACGTCAAGCGGTTGCCGATTACCTTGAACGAATGCGCCCCCAGCTCGTATGCGATGAACGCAGCCTTGAAGTGCTAAGGCTACTAAGGGCCGCGCCCGCACCAAGCCGCTTGGCCAAGCCATTTGGCGTGTTGATGATGCAAGCTGGTATCGAGTTATTGCCGCTCTGGGCCTGCAGTCTGCTTGGTCTGAGCCAACATCCATTGCAGCGCTCGTTTATCCGCGCAAGCATTAACCGTAGTTCGCCGATATTGCGCTGGGCAATGCGTGACAGCTCGGTCCACCGCGCCCATCGGCGAATGGGCCTGGCTTACAAATAGGCGAACTTAAGCCATCGTTGGAACCCACCCGCGGATGTGTGACACCATATGCCACCGTTGTCATCGCCGCTACCGCAGCGAATCGGGCCGAACAGACCTGGGCTGACGCACATTTATCAACTGTGAGGACCTGCCATGCAAGACGTCGTAATTGTTGCCGCTACCCGTACCGCAGTCGGTGCATTTCAGGGGGCTTTGGCAAATATTTCCGCAGTCGATCTAGGCGCTGCCGTCATTCGCCAACTGCTGGCACAAACCGGCCTCGATCCGGCGCAAGTCGACGAGGTGATCATGGGGCACGTATTGACAGCTGGCGCAGGACAGAATCCTGCCCGTCAATCCGCAATCAAGGCAGGGCTTCCCTTCGCCGTTCCAGCCATGACACTGAACAAGGTCTGCGGCTCGGGATTGAAAGCGTTGCATTTAGCAACCCAGGCCATTCGTTGTGGCGATGCCGACGTAATAATCGCTGGCGGCCAGGAAAATATGAGCTTGGCCAACTACGTAATACCTGGCGCACGAACCGGTCTGCGAATGGGCCACAGCACCTTGATCGACACCATGATCAGCGACGGTTTGTGGGATGCATTCAATGATTACCACATGGGCATTACCGCCGAAAATCTAGCCGACAAATACAGCATCTCCCGTGAAGCACAGGACGCGTTCGCTGCCGCGTCGCAGCAGAAAGCCGTAGCGGCCATCGAAACCGGGCGTTTCGTTGATGAAATCACCCCGATTCTAATTCCGCAGCGCAAAGGCGACCCTGTATCGTTCGCTACTGACGAGCAACCACGCGCGGGCACCACTGCCGAATCGCTGGGCAAACTCAAGCCTGCGTTTAAAAAAGACGGCACCGTGACGGCGGGCAATGCTTCGTCGCTGAATGACGGCGCTGCTGCGGTCATTTTGATGAGCGCAGCTAAGGCCGAGAAACTCGGGCTGCCGGTGCTTGCACGCATCGCGGCATACGCCAACGCAGGCGTCGACCCGGCAATCATGGGCATTGGCCCAGTCAGCGCCACCCGCCGCTGCCTCGAAAAGGCCGGCTGGTCGATTGACCAACTGGACCTCATCGAAGCCAACGAAGCCTTCGCCGCTCAATCGTTGTCGGTGGCCAAAGAGTTGGGCTGGGACATGAACAAAGTCAACGTTAACGGCGGCGCCATTGCATTGGGCCACCCGATTGGCGCGTCAGGCTGCCGCGTACTGGTGACCTTGCTGCACGAGATGATCAAGCGCGATGCCAAAAAAGGCTTGGCAACCCTGTGCATCGGCGGTGGTCAGGGCGTGGCATTGGCATTGTCCCGCTAATAAAATCAACTGAAAGAGCCAACTTGTGGAGTTCAGATCAGGCAAATCCTGATCCCCTGTGGGAGTGAATTCATTCACAAATGAAATCGCTACCACAGGATGCATCGGGGCGATCTGTCGCTTAACTGCTAAACTGCCGCGCCCATTTCCAATCCAAGGCGCGGTGTATGTCCTCCCTGAACCAGGCGCTGAGCGTCGCCCTCGATAACCGTCAGTCATTGCTCGCCGAGCTGCATGAACAGGGCACGGATTGCTATCGCTTGTTTCACGGCAGCCAAGAAGGCGCCAGCGGCCTGACTATCGACCGTTATGGCCCGCAATTACTGGTGCAGAGCTTTCACCACACGCTCGAACGCGACGAACTGCTAGCGTTGCATGCCGCCGTTAATACCCGTCTGAGGCTCGATACGCTATTGGTCTACAACGACCGCTCACACGGCAATTCACGCATCGACCGCAACGACGCTGTCTTTACAGCAGAAGATGCGGCGCTAGGTGAATTGATTGGCCATGAGTGGGGATTAAACTATCGCGTACGCGGGCGCCATCCAGGACAAGATCCGCTGTTGTTTCTCGATTTGCGCAACACCCGGGGCTGGATCAAACACCATAGCGCCGGAAAAACCGTACTCAACCTGTTTTCCTACACCTGCGGTGTTGGCCTGAGTGCGGCTGCCGGTGGTGCGCGAGAGGTGTGCAACCTAGATTTTGCAGAAGGCAATCTCGCCGTCGGCCGCGAAAATGGGTTGTTGAACCCCGCACTAAAACCGATGAAGTTCGTGCAATCCGACTATTTTCCTGCCATCCGTCAACTGGCAGGGCTGCCCATCGCGCCCCGTCGTGCAAACAAACTGCCAGACTACCCGCGTTTAACACAGCGACAATACGACTTCGTCTTTCTCGATCCGCCTGCGTGGGCAAAAAGTGCGTTCGGCACCGTGGATTTGCTTCGTGATTACCAAAGCTTGCTCAAACCTGCCGTACTCACCACTGCCGCTAATGGGGTGCTGATTTGCTGCAATAACCTGGCGAAAGTCAGCATGGAGGATTGGCGCGAACAGGTTCTACGCTGCGCGACTAAAGCCGGGCGCCCGGTACGCGAATGGCAAGTACTGACACCGGGCAGCGACTTTCCGTCTATGGACCAGCAACCGCCACTCAAAACGTTGATTTTGCAGTTTTAACCAAGCACAACCCAGGACGATTCCTACAGCAGACGAGGCTATTTCTTCTGAACCAGTTTCGCGTGCCATACTCCAAACACCTCCGATAGAGAGACGACGCCTCACATGTCCAAAGGATTGATACGCGCCATTGGCGCCTTGCTGACCGTCATCGCACTTTACAGCGTATTGGGCTTTTTGATTTTGCCCGGCATCGCACTGCGTATCGTCAACCAACAACTGGCCAACTACTCTACGGTTCCAGCAAAGCTGGATCGGTTGGAACTCAACCCCTTCAGCCTGGAAGTGAACCTGTGGGGCCTGAACATCGGTACGCCGGGTCAGGAACAGATTGGCTTTGAGCGCCTGTACATCAACCTGCAAATCGACAGCATCTGGACCGGCGCCCTGCACTTGTCCGACATTGAACTGGATAAACCCAAGACCCAGTTGCTGTTCGCCAAGGACGGATCGCTGAACGTGGAGCAGCTGTTCAAACTTCCGCCAAGTGAACCTGCCAAGGATAAAACGCCCAGCAAACCGTTCCCGATCCGCATCGATCAAATCAAACTTGCCGATGGCTATGTTCATTTCCAAGATCTGCGGCCCAGCAAACCGATCGAATTTTTGTATAACGCGCTCAACTTCGAATTGAAGAATCTCAGCACTCTGCCCGAAGACAACGCCGACATGACCTTGGTCGCAGCAGGCCCTGAAGGCGGTCAGATTGATTGGGTTGGACACATCAGCCTGGTTCCGATTACCTCGCAAGGCAAACTCAAAGTCACTGACGGCAGAATGAAAGTCTGGTGGCCGTATGTACGCGACGCCTTGCCGCTGGCGCTAAAGGATGGCGTTCTCAATTTCAGCACCGATTACACGCTGAGTCTGGCAAAGGAAACCGAACTTCTATTAAGCAATACCGCGCTGAGCATTGCCCCTCTGGCGATAGATACTCCTGATGGCAGGCCGTTGGTGCGCCTTGAACGGCTCGATATAAGCGACACGTCCATTGATCTGGCTAAGCAGCTCGTCAAGATTGGCAATATTCGCAGTAATAAACTCGAAACCTGGGCCGCTCGCGAAGCCGACGGCCAACTCGATTGGCAGAAGCTGTTCGCCAGCCAGCCAAAAAAACCAACACCTGCGGCTATAAAGGCACCCGCCGCCGCGGCAGGTAATGCACCTGAAATCGCAGCACAACCTGTAGCACCGAGCAAACCCTGGCAAGTGCTGTTACGTGATGCGCAATTACGCAATTACCAAATTCATCTGGCAGACCGCACCCCAAAAGAGCCGGTAATGTTAGATGTAGGCCCACTGAATGTGGACATACAAAATTTCGACAGTCTAAACAAATCACCTTTTACGCTTAAGCTCGACACAGGGCTTGGTAAGCAAGGGCACATTACCGCAACTGGCGACGTCAATCTGAGCCCGGTCAGCGCCAAACTACAGGTCAATACCAAAGACATCGACCTGCGTTTGGCGCAATCCTATATCACTCCGCTTATCCGCCTTGAATTGCGCAGCGGTATGCTCGGTAGTGATTTAGCGGTCAACCTGAAAAGTACCGAGCCTTTGGCCCTCGGTATTACCGGCAAGGCTCAAATAGACCAACTGCACACCCTCGACACGATCAAACAGCGCGACTTTTTAAAATGGCAGCAACTGGCCCTTGAAGGTCTGGACTTCGAGCTCGGCGATCACCTGACGATTGCCAAAGTCAACCTGCTGCAACCGTATGCACGATTCATGATCAACGACGACCGCACCACTAACATTGATGACCTGCTGATTAAACAACCTGCAGACAGCGCTAAAACGGTCGCTAATGCTGCGGCAACCGCTGCAGAGAAAGGTGTCAAGCCAATGGGTATCCGCATCGGCGAGGTAAATATCAAAGACGGTTCGGCCAACTTCGCCGATTTAAGCCTCACGCCGAACTTCGCCACCGCGATTCAGCAGCTCAATGGCAAAATTGGCACCCTCGATAATCGTCAGTCAAAGCCTGCGACCGTCGATATCAACGGCAAGGTTGACCGTTACGCGCCAGTCACCATCAAGGGCAGCCTGAATCCCTTCGACCCCTTGGCAAGCCTGGACATTGCCACCAGCTTCAAGCGCGTGGAATTGACCACGTTGACACCGTACTCAGGGAAATTTGCGGGCTTTCGCATCCGTAAGGGCCGCCTTAATCTCGACCTGCATTACATGATCGCCAAAGGCCAGCTCAAGGCCGAAAACAAAGTGGTAGTCGAAGGACTGCAACTGGGCGAAAAAGTCGACAGCCCAAATGCAGTCGATTTACCCATTCGTTTGGCCATCGCCCTGCTCAAGGATACCGATGGCAAGATCTCCATTGAACTGCCGATATCCGGTGACTTGAACAGCCCGCAATTCAGCGTGATGCCCATTGTCTGGCAAACACTGCGTAATTTGGTATTACGTGCCGCTCAGGCGCCCTTTAAGTTCATTGGCGGACTCATCAGTGGCGGCGACTCTCAAGACCTCGGTACGGTAGCGTTTGCGCCTGGCGCCACAGACCTGAGCCCAGATGCTCAGTCAGCCCTCAACAAGCTTTCAGCCGCCTTGAAAGAGCGCCCAACGCTACGCCTGGAGATAGAGGGCACCAGCGCGGAAAGCAGTGACGGTCCGTTAATTGCTGAACAACGTCTTCAGCGGGAATACCAAAGTACCTTTTACAAGATTCTTCAGCGACGCGGCGACAAGGTTCCAGCACAGGCATCACTGCTGCAAGTACCGGAAAGTGAAAAACCGCCAATGCTGGAAGCAATCTACCGCGACCGCTTGAAACAGCAGCCGCCAGTTGAGTGGACCAATCAGGGCAAAGAAGACCGTACGGCAAAAATGCGTGCCGCAGTGATCAAATCCTGGAGTTCCAACGCGGTGCTACTTCGCCAGTTGGGGCAAGCACGCGCCAGCAGCATCAAGGATTATCTCGTTGATAAAGCGAAACTGGCAGATGAGCGAATTTTCTTTGTGGATGCCAGCTTGGGCCAAGCAGAAGCGGATGGTCGAGTAATCAGCCAATTACATTTGGACAGCGATTAAACCATGCGAACGAGCAACGTTTTGCTTCTGATAGTGGCCGGTGTGATGGGACAAGCGCAGGCCGACTCCCTGCGTTGTGGGAGTCAGCTGATAAATAGTGGGGATCACGAGTTTGAGGTACAGCAAAAATGCGGCGAACCTGCTGCGCGTAACCTAATTGGTTATCTACGTAGCCCCAACCGGCGAGAAGAAGTCAAAATTGATGAGTGGATATACGGACCTAGCAACGGTATGTATCAGTACCTGCGATTCGAAGGGGGCCGTCTGGTAGGAATTAACAGTAAGCGCGGCAACTGATTTCCGACGCTGCTCAATGACTGAACTTAAAATAGAACAGGCCCCGACAACTACGTCGAGACCTGTAATAAACACACCCGTATAGCCTCGCGTTAATTTCGATACCTCACCGGACACCGTCCTTCGTTATCCGCTGGTACTATCAATAGTCATTGCGAGCGGCTGGACATCACTCAGCTTTAAGGCCTGCGGCGGACACGGCTTTGACACCTTTGATTTTCTTAGTGATCGCAACAGCCATATCTTTCTGGGTTTGGGTGATGGCTACAGTTGATGAAAGGGAGACCACGCCTTTGTTGGTTTCTACCTTAATGTCGGTACCAGGAATGCCTTTCTCAGTCACCAAATCGGATTTAACCTTGGTGGTGATCCAAGTGTCCGATGTCGCTTCCCCTGCCTTGGTCATTTCGCCAGCAACAACCATTGGAGCTTGAGTTGTTGTGGTTTGGGCGAAAGCCGAGTTAGCCATAGACAATGTAATAGCTGTGGCAGCAGCGGCAGCAATAGCGAACTTATTCATATTCATACGAGTCACTCCTGTTTTTCTCAAAGTCTGCGCCAGTCTCGCTGACAGCAGGGTTACAGGTTGTATCGCAAGCGCTGTGCCATTTTTTAATATAAAAAAAGCATCTTAAAAACATACAGTTACGTAATAATTCAAAGGCTTTAATCATGCAATTTGCACGTTCCACCCCTAACTTGCGTGCAGGATGCATGTTTTCATAGCTGAATTATTGGCTGAAACCCTAACTCTCTAAAAGTATTAGTAAATTAGTCTGATATTTCCGAGGCAAGCAAGGGACCAGCCTCGTTCAGAAGTACCGAAACACATAATCCCGTTTTCGATTTCTGATCAGAGAATTCCAGTTGGACTTCTGCACCGATCCGCTGCGCGATTGCATTAACTATGGAAAGGCCCAAACCTGATCCCACCTGATCGCTCCCGAGCGTTCGGTAAAACGGGTCGAATACTCGAAGCCTTTCCTTAGCCGAAATCCCTGGGCCTGAATCCTTGATTTGCAACCTCGCACGATGACCATCAAAAGAGACTGACAAGTCGACTCGTCCATCAACGGGCGTGTAACGAATGGCGTTATCAACCAGATTTTTGATCACAGTGACCAGATCCAATTCATGAACCATCACCCATACGTCCTGATCTCCCTCCACCCCAATATCAATATGCTTGGCTTCGGCCAAAGGAAGCAGATCCTCCAAGACGTGCCGATAAAGGCTTAAAACAGAGACCGCAGACTTTGGCAGGTCTAGAGCTGCTTGAGCTTTAGCGAAGGTTAGCAGCTGATCGAGAAGGTTCCGGCTTCGCTCAATGCCTCGACGTAACAGCACCAACCGCGTTTTTGCCTCCGCAGACATTTCAGCCTCAGCCAAGCGTTCAGCCTGCAGCGAAAGTGCTGTCAACGGCGACCGAAGTTCGTGCGCTGCATCCGCGACAAAGCGCCGCTGAGAATCCATTGATTGCGCGACACGGCTTAGCAAACGGTTGATTGCGATAACAAAGGGGCGGATCTCTAGCGGTAGGTGGCTTTCTTTAACCGGATGTAACTCTTGCTCGGCGCGCTGATCTATTTCAAGGGACAAGACCGCAATCGGGCGGAAAATCTTGCGTACAAGGTCGGCGACTACCAGCAGTAAGATCGGCACCAAAATTAGAAGTGGAATAACAGAGCGCAACGCGCTGTCGCGTGCTATTTCATCGCGAACACTTGTTTCTTGCGCCAGTGCAATTCGCTGTTTAGTGGCCAAGGTTTTAACCAGCACTCGGAAAGGTTCGCCCGCAACATCTAAGGTATGCAAACCATCCGACAAAGTGGTGGGCAACGGTAATGGCGCGTAGGCATCACTTCCCTGAACCTTGGCGTCGCCATCCGCGAGATATTGGACGATAACGCGAAACTCAGCGACTTCATCCTTGGCCTGGCTGTCTTTACTGAAACCTGCTATGGGGAGATGCTGCCGGTCATAGATCGACGCCACCTGACGTAACACGTCATCTTGCAGTTCGTGGGCCTCGTCAAACGCGGACACAAATGAAAAAACGCCAGCTGCAAAGGCCACCACTAGAATCGCCACTGCCAAAGAAAAAGACAGCCTGAGCTGAACCGAGTCACTTAAGCGCTTTTTGAAACCATCCATCCAACCCCCCTGACGTTTTTGATCACTTCGCTCCCAAGTTTGCGACGCAGGGCGTGGATTAGAAATTCAACCGCGTTGCTTTCAACTTCTTCCCCCCAACCGTAGATGCGGTCCTCAAGATCGCTACGAGAAAGAATCGCACCCGGCCGCACCAGTAGCGCATGCAGCAGGGCGAACTCACGATTGGAAAGTTGCACCGGGGCACCGTTACTCACTACAGACTCGCGCGTAGCCGGGTCAAGTGACAGCGTGCCGTTGCTGAGTATAGGAATCGCGCTGCCGCCTTTACGCCGAAGCACCGCACGCATGCGTGCAAGTAACTCGGCCATCTCGAACGGCTTAAGCACGTAATCATCAGCGCCTCCGTCCAAACCACTTAACCGATCATCAAGGCCATCTCGTGCAGTGATAATTAGCAACGGCACTGGATTGTTACTGCCGCGGATGCTGCGCAATACCTCCAACCCATCCTTACCAGGCAGCCCTAGGTCCAGTAGCACCAAGTCGTAGTGCTGGCTTGCAAGTGTCGTAAGCGCTGTCTGACCATTTTTCACCCAGTCTGCCGCATAGGACGAATCCTTTAGCGCCGCCTGAATGGTTTCTCCGATCATCACGTCATCTTCAACCAGCAGTACCCGCATACCTACGCCCCTGTCTTTTCAACAGACTCGATAGTAGCGAGTACTAGCTGCGGCGCCTACTTACCTTGAACTGAATCAAACACCTTAACCAAATCAGTCATCGCTGCTTTGCAGTCGGTTTGACTTGGGGTATTGGCCCTCAGCGCTTCCAGGGAGCGATCGATAGCCTTATCAATAAGATGCCAATCATCTGCTGCGCGAGGTTTCAAACCTGCTTCGGCGGAGTCCCAAGAGAGCTCCAAATCCTTAATGCGCGTTTTAGCAGCGGGTAGGTCACCCTTGTCGACAATAACTGCCACATCGGCGGCGATGTTACGAAACGCTGACAAATCGCCCAGTTTGGAAGGCAGCTTGGCCTGGCTGGTTGAAGAGGTCTGAACCGACGTCGCCGCAGGAACAGCGCCTAGTTTTGCCTTGTCGTCCGGTTTCGAGCATCCGGCAGCAAGGGCTAAAAGAGCAATAGCTGAGGCAATCGAGGCTGAACGGACTAGCGAATTAAAACTGTACATAATTTTTACCTGAATTAATTTAAGTGGGTTATTTCGTGATTTTTGCAGAGGTGCGGCTGCCAACGGTGATTTGCGCTACTGCCACCAGTATCACAATTACGGTCAAAAACAGTGCGCTGGTCCACATGGCGCCCATACCTAAACCGCCATAGGTTTTCGCTTGAGTCAGCAGGTCGCCGAGAGATGCGCCAAATGGGCGAGTCAGAATATAGCCAATCCAGAACGTCAAGACGGCGTTGCCACCAAGGCGCCAAGCGATGTAGCTAAGCGCAATCAAAGCACCGAATATCATGGCACCCAGCGTGAACCCGAGCGCTAGCGCCTCAGTTGCCAGGTCACCTGCGGCTGTGCCCAACGCGAACGTGCAAAGAATAGTTGCCCAGTAAAATAGCTCTCTACGCAGTGTGGATATCTCGTGGATAGAAAGGGTTCGTTCGACCTGATACCAAATCGCGAAAATCGCCGCCAATGTCACGGCAAATACTCCGGTACTGGTGTACAAACTCACGCCCAAGCCATCGGTCAGCAGATCGGTAATCTGTGTACCCACCACACTGACCAACACCACCGTCAGCCAGTAAGTCCAAGGCGTATGGCGTCGTGTGCGCAGTTGCAGAATCAAGGCGACAGTTAATAGCCCGGCCATCACCCAGCTCGTCAACCCCTGCCCCCATCCGGCGTCGACAGCCAGATAATCGGCGCCGGTTTCACCGACAGTGGTCGACATGATCTTGATGATCCAAAACGATAGGGTTACTTCGGGAACCTTATTTAGCCAGCTTGATACTGTAGATGTTGTTTGGGCGGTCATTGGGGGTTAGCTCCTGACGATGCGAGTAAGTCATGCCGCCATTGTGGCTGGCGAAACTTAGGCCACCCATAGCAGCGCAAAATCAAAAAAAAACCGCTTCCTCCATGAGAGAAAACGGTTTCTTCAGCAGAACCAAGAGCCCGTATTAGCAACAGGCCTTCAGTCCATGTTTAGCGTCGGGTTAGTTAAACCCCGGAAGCTTTTGCTGCTGCTACGTCTTTGATCGACAGCTTGATACGGCCGCGATTATCGACATCCAATACCAGCACCTCAACCTCCTGACCTTCTTGCAGTACGTCGGTCACCTTCTCAACGCGAGCATCGCTCAGCATGGAGATGTGAACCAGACCGTCTTTGCCTGGCAGAATGTTAACAAATGCGCCGAAGTCGACGATGCGCTCAACCTTACCGATGTAGATTTTGCCGATTTCAGCCTCAGCAGTGATGCCCAGAACGCGCTGACGTGCTGCCTCAGCCGCTTCTTTGGTTTCGCCGAAGATTTTGATGGTGCCATCGTCTTCAATGTCGATAGAAGCTTTGGTTTCTTCACAGATCGCACGGATAGTCGCACCGCCTTTACCGATAACATCACGGATTTTGTCGGTGTCGATTTTCATCGCGATCATGGTCGGTGCGTTTTCCGACAACTCGGTACGCGAACCGGCAAGGATCTTGTTCATCTGGCCAAGGATGTTCAGGCGCGCTTCCAGGGCTTGGCCCAGAGCGATTTCCATGATTTCTTCGGTGATGCCCTTGATCTTGATGTCCATCTGCAGCGCGGTAACACCCTTGGCGGTACCGGCTACTTTGAAGTCCATGTCGCCCAAGTGATCTTCGTCACCAAGGATGTCGGTCAGGATGGCGATCTTGTCACCTTCTTTAACCAGACCCATGGCAATACCGGCCACCGGTGCTTTCATCGGTACGCCAGCGTCCATCAATGCCAGGGAAGCACCGCACACCGACGCCATGGAGCTGGAGCCGTTGGATTCGGTGATTTCCGACACAATGCGGATGGTGTAAGGGAACACGTCGGCAGCAGGCAACATGGCCTGTACGCTGCGACGAGCCAAACGACCGTGACCGATTTCGCGACGGCCAGCGCCACCCATGCGACCACATTCACCTACCGAGAACGGAGGGAAGTTGTAGTGCAGCATGAACGGGTCTTTGCGTTCGCCTTCCAGGGTGTCGAGCAGCTGTGCGTCCCGTGCGGTGCCCAGGGTCGCTACAACCAGCGCCTGAGTTTCGCCACGGGTGAACAGTGCCGAACCGTGAGTCTTCGGCAACACGCCGACTTCGATGTTCAGTGGACGCACAGTGCGAGTGTCACGGCCGTCGATACGTGGCTTGCCGTTGACGATATTCTCGCGCACGGTGCGGTATTCGATTTCGCCGAAGGCTGCTTTGACTTCGCTGGAAGAAGGCTGGCCTTCTTCGCCGGATAGCTTGGCAACGATCTGATCGCGCAACTCGCCCAGACGAGAATAACGCTCGTGCTTGACGGTGATGGTGTAAGCCTCGGAAATCGCGTCACCAAACTCACCACGAATCGCGGCCAGCAAAGCGGTGGCTTCAGGCTTCGGTTGCCAGTCCCAAGTAGGTTTGGCTGTTTCAGCGGCCAGTTCTTTGATGGCATTGATCACCACCTGGAATTCGTCATGGGCGAACAGAACGGCGCCCAACATCTGGTCTTCGGTCAGCTCTTTGGCTTCCGATTCAACCATCAATACCGCTTCCGACGTACCGGCAACAACCATGTCCAGGCTCGAAGCCTTGAGTTGCTCGTAAGTCGGGTTCAACAGATAGCCGGTGCTTTCGTGGAAAGCAACGCGCGCGCAACCGATAGGGCCGTCGAACGGGATACCGGAGATTGCCAATGCAGCCGATGTACCAATCATGGCGGCAACGTCTGGATCAGTCTTTTTGCTGGTGGACAGAACGGTGCAGACAACCTGCACTTCGTTCATGAAACCTTCTGGAAACAGCGGACGGATCGGACGGTCGATCAGACGCGAAGTCAGGGTTTCTTTTTCGGAGGGGCGGCCTTCACGTTTGAAAAAACCGCCGGGGATCTTGCCGGCTGCGTAGGTCTTTTCCTGGTAATGAACGGAAAGAGGGAAGAAGCCTTTACCTGCGTCAGCTTGCTTGGCACCGACCACAGTCACTAATACGCTGACGTCGTCGTCAACGGTGACCAATACTGCGCCGGAAGCTTGACGGGCGATACGGCCAGTCTCGAGGGTGACGGTCGATTGACCGAACTGGAACTTCTTGATTACCGGGTTCACGGTTTCCTACCTTCTTTGGTGGCTCTTGGGGGAACTGGTTTCTTGCGAATTCTTGGGCAGTGAAAGGGTTCGGACCTATCGACCGTCCAGATAAAACTTGAGGCTGGAAGCCTGCCAGACCCATCGAGTGAACTCGAGAAATCTTGGCAGACAACCAACCTCTATCGACATCGCTATTAGCGACGCAGACCCAGACGACCGATCAGGGCGCTGTAACGGCTAACTTCTTTGCCTTTCAGGTAATCCAACAGCTTGCGACGCTGGTTTACCATGCGGATCAGACCACGACGTGAGTGGTGATCTTTACCGTTGATCTTGAAGTGACCCTGCAATTTGTTGATGTTGGCGGTCAGCAGTGCAACTTGCACTTCTGGTGAGCCAGTATCACCAACAGCTTGCTGGTAGTCGGCAACGATTTGAGCTTTTTCTTCAACGCTGAGTGCCATGTGGGCAATCCTTAATCACGGAAACCGCTCGAGAGAGACGATTTCAATAGGCCGAGGGCAAACCCCCGTATTTTAAAATGAGTTGTGACCGCGCCTACTGACAGCCACCCTCGTTCGGTCATTCTGACCGAATCAATCGACGCGGCGCGATGCGCCCGTCTTCACTCACTTCACCAATACCGATGAAGCGACCTTCATGATCTTGCACGCGAACCATGCCGAATTGCGGTGCATCCGGTGCTCTGACTGGCTGACCATGCAACCAGTAGAACGAACTGTGTTCCGAAAATTGAAGCAGCGGCCAATGCAGCAAACCACTGTCCGATGGCATCAAGAAGCGATCAACCGCTTCGTTGCCGCCGTCGGCGTGTACTTGCTCCAACTCTTCCAGCGTCACTGTTTGTGCCAAGCTGAAAGGACCGGCCTGGGTACGGCGCAACTCAGCAACGTAAGCGCCACACCCTAGCTTTTCGCCAATATCCTCAACCAATGTGCGGATATAGGTGCCTTTGGTGCAGTCAACTGCGAGACACGCTGTATCTGCTTCGCACTCAAGTAATTCCAAGCGCGCAATAGTAACAGAACGCGGTTCGCGCTCCACCACTTCCCCGGCTCTGGCTAACTTGTATAAAGGTTGCCCATCCCGCTTTAGCGCAGAGTACATCGGCGGTATCTGACTGATTTCACCGCGAAAACCCGGTAAAACCAATTCGATATCGGCGCGACCAACGGTTACCGGACGAACTTGTAGCACATCGCCTTCCGCATCGGCGGTGGTGGTGGTTTTGCCCAACTGCATTCTGGTTTCGTATGCTTTGTCCGAATCGAGCAAATATTGGGAAAACTTGGTAGCTTCGCCAAAGCATAACGGTAATACACCGGTTGCAAGGGGATCAAGGCTGCCAGTGTGCCCAGCCTTCTGCGCGTTAAGCAACCAACGAACTTTCTGCAACGCAGCGTTGGAGGTAAATCCCAGAGGCTTGTCAAGCAGGATGATCCCACTGACATTGCGGCGTATACGCTTGACCTGGGCCATGTGCGTTACTCCTTGCTGGTTTCTGGCTTGTCACTGTCTGGCGTAATGCTTTGCGGAGCGCCTACCGGGTGCTGACCATCTTCGGCAACGGCACGCTCGATGAGCGCTGACAGATGAGCACCACGCACGACACTTTCGTCGTAGTGGAAGTGCAACTGCGGAACGCTGCGCAGTTTCATTTCGCGAGCCAACTGCATGCGCAAGAAACCTGCTGCCGAGTTAAGCACTTTGATGGTCTGCGCAATTTCTTCGGCGCTGTCTTGCCCCATCACCGTCATGAAAATCTTGGCATGACCGACGTCACGACTGACGTCGACGGCGGTAATGGTCACCAGACCGACACGCGGGTCTTTGATTTCGCGGCGGATCAACTGAGCCAGCTCACGCTGCATCTGATCGCCAATACGTTGGGTACGGCTATATTCTTTTGCCATGTCTACTACCTGTCACCGACCTAGGGCGAAACCCTCGCGGTCTGAAAGCGGCAAACGCCCGGCCTGACAAAAGTCAGACCGGGCGTTGCGTTTAGAGCCCATGAACGACCGCTTGGCATTTGCATGCTGGGGTCGACCATGGCTCTTGAAGCTCGCGGCTTAGAGGCTGCGAGCCACTTGGACCTTCTCAAAGACTTCGATCTTGTCACCGGCCTTGACGTCGTTGTAGCTCTTCACGCCTATACCGCATTCCATGCCGGCACGTACTTCGGAAGCGTCATCTTTAAAGCGGCGCAGGGATTCCAGCTCGCCTTCGAAGATAACGATGTCTTCACGCAGTACACGGATTGGACGGTTACGGTGAACAACACCTTCAAGAACCATGCAACCAGCGATCGCGCCAAACTTCGGCGAACGGAACACGTCACGTACTTCCGCGATACCCAGGATATTTTCCCGAACGTCGCTGCCAAGCATACCGGTGAGGGCTTTCTTGACGTCTTCGATAATGTCGTAGATTACGTTGTAATAACGCATATCCAGACCTTCCTGCTCGACTATCTTGCGAGCGCCAGAATCGGCACGCACGTTGAAGCCAAACAGTACAGCGTTGGAAGCCAATGCCAGGTTAGCGTCGCTCTCGGTGATACCACCGACACCGCCACCGACCACTCGCACTTGCACTTCGTCGTTGCCCAGGCCATTCAAGGCACCGTTCAACGCTTCCAACGAACCACGGACATCAGATTTGAGGACGATATTAAGCGTCTTCTTCTCTTCCTGGCCCATGTTCTCGAAGATGTTTTCCAGCTTGCCAGCATGAGCGCGCGCTAGTTTGACTTCACGGTATTTGCCTTGACGGAACAAAGCCACTTCACGGGCTTTCTTCTCGTCCGACAGCACGCTGAGTTCGTCACCAGCTTCCGGGGTACCGTCCAGGCCGAGGATCTCGACAGGGATGGAAGGACCAGCTTCCTTGATCGATTTGCCGTTCTCGTCGAGCATGGCGCGAATGCGGCCATAGTTCGAACCTACCAGCACCATGTCGCCTTGGCGCAACGTACCGTCTTGAACCAGAACAGTTGCAACCGGGCCACGACCTTTGTCGAGACGCGATTCAACTACTACACCACGGCCAGGAGCCGATGGAGTCGCTTTTAGTTCCAGTACTTCGGCTTGCAACAGGACGGCTTCGAGCAGTTCGTCTACACCAGTACCCACTTTCGCGGAGACTGAGACGAAAGGCGTGTCGCCACCCCATTCTTCTGACGTAACGCCGTAAACAGACAGTTCGCTACGGATACGATCAAGATCAGCACCCGGCTTGTCGATTTTGTTCACTGCTACAACCAACGGAACACCGGCGGCCTTGGCATGTTGAACAGCTTCGATGGTCTGCGGCATAACGCCGTCGTCCGCAGCAACTACCAGAATCACGATGTCGGTGGCCTTGGCACCACGGGCACGCATTGCGGTAAACGCAGCGTGACCAGGGGTGTCAAGGAAAGTCACCATGCCACGGTCAGTTTCAACGTGGTATGCACCAATGTGCTGGGTGATGCCACCGGCTTCGCCAGCTGCAACCTTGGCACGACGGATGTAGTCGAGCAGCGAGGTTTTACCATGGTCAACGTGACCCATTACGGTCACTACTGGCGCACGGGAGAACGTCTCTCCTTCAAACTTCAGCGATTCGGCCAACGAATCTTCCAGGGCATTGTCACTGACCAGTCTGACCTTGTGGCCCAACTCTTCAGCAATCAACTGGGCAGTTTCCTGATCCAGTACCTGGTTGATGGTCACCGGAGTACCCATCTTGAACATGAACTTGATGACTTCAGCAGCCTTGACCGACATCTGCGCTGACAACTCGCCGACAGTAATGGTCTCGCCGATAGCAACGTCACGAACAACAGGGCCGGTTGGGCTCTGGAAACCGTGAGCATTACGCTTCTTCAACTTGGCCTTGCCGCGACCGCCACGACGAAAGCTGTCGCTTTCTTCGTCGGTGGTACGAGGCGCAACGCGTGGTGCAGGCGCTTTCTCTTTAACAGAGGCGCGATGCGGCGCGTTTTTACGGTCGCCATCACCACCGGTGCTACGACGATTGTTGTCATCGGCACGTGGCTTATCTGGACGACGCTGCTCGTCGTTTCTTTTGCGCGCATCAGCAACTGGAGTAGCTGCAACCGGCGCTTCACGCACAGGTTCAGCAACTGGAGCAGGTGCCGGAGCGGCGGCAACGGCTGGAGTCGATTGCGCAGCAGCAGGCTGATTGCGCGAATCTTCTTCGTTACGACGCTTAGCTTCTTCTTCAGTCTTCTGACGCGCAGCGTTTTCTACAGCACGACGATCATCAAGCTCGCGCTTGCGCTCGGCTTCGATTTCTTCCGGGCTGCGCTGTACAAAAACTTTCTTCTTGCGTACTTCAACGCTAATGCTCTTACTTCCAGCAACGCGCAGGGTGCTAGTGGTTTTGCGCTGCAAAGTGATCTTGCGTGGCTCTTCCACTTTAGCCTTGTGACCGCTTTTCAAATGCGTCAACAGGGCTTGTTTCTCTATGTCGGTCACAACTTGCTCGGCGGCGGTGTGCGGCAGACCTGCCTCACGCATCTGCTGTAACAGGCGCTCTACCGGTGTGTCGACCACTGTGGCCAGTTCTTTCACCGTGACTTGCGTCATGCACTTCTCTCCTCAGGCCGCGCCTACTTACTCGAACCAATGGGCTCGGGCGGCCATGATCAACTTGCCGGCACGAATATCGTCAATGCCGTCGATGTCGAGCAGGTCGTCAATAGACTGCTCGGCCAGGTCTTCGCGGGTAACTACGCCGCGCACCGCCAGTTCCATCGCCAAATCCTTGTCCATACCCTCAAGCGAGAGCAGGTCTTCGGCCGGATGGGCGTCTGCCAGCTTTTCCTCAGTAGCGATGGCTTTAGTCAACAACCGATCCTTGGCCCGAGCGCGAAGCTCGTTGACGGTTTCTTCGTCAAAGCCGTCGATGTTGAGCATTTCTTCCAACGGTACGTAGGCAATCTCTTCCAGGCTAGTAAAGCCTTCATCAACCAGCACTTGGGCAAGGTCTTCATCGACTTCCAGCTCTTCGATAAAGTTACGCAAGATATCGCCGGTCTCTGCCTGCTGCTTGGCCTGGATGTCTGATTCGGTCATGACGTTCAGGGTCCAACCAGTCAACTGGCTAGCCAAACGAACGTTCTGACCGCCGCGACCAATGGCCTGAGCCAGATTGTCTGCGCCAACGGCGATGTCCATTGCGTGGGCATCTTCGTCGACGATAATCGCCGCCACTTCAGCAGGCGACATGGCGTTAATTACGAACTGTGCAGGGTTATCGTCCCAAAGCACGATGTCCACACGCTCTCCGCCCAGTTCGCCAGAAACAGCCTGAACGCGCGAACCACGCATGCCTATACAAGCACCCTGCGGATCAATTCGCTTGTCTTTGGAGCGAACAGCGATTTTTGCACGCGAACCCGGGTCACGTGAGGCAGCCATCACCTCAATGAGCCCTTCGGAGATTTCCGGTACTTCGATCCGGAACAACTCAATCAGCATCTCTGGCGCAGTACGCGACAGAATCAACTGAGGCCCACGGTTTTCAGTGCGAATTTCTTTAAGCAGTGCACGAACGCGAACACCTACGCGGAAAGTTTCCCGCGAAATAATGTCTTCACGCGCTAGCAACGCTTCGGCATTGTTGCCAAGGTCGACGATGACATTGTCACGCGTAACCTTTTTAACAGTACCCGAAATGATTTCACCCAGACGCTCGCGGTAGGCATCTACCACTTGAGCGCGTTCAGCTTCACGAACCTTCTGCACGATGACCTGTTTAGCAGTCTGCGCAGCGATTCGACCGAACTCAATGGAGTCGATTTTAATTTCAACTACATCACCGGCAACTGCACCCGGCTGTTTTTCCTGAGCTTGATCTACAGCCAATTCATGCGCCGGGTCGTCGAGATCTTCATCTTCAACAACTGTCCAGCGTCGGAACGTCTCGTAATTACCCGTCTGGCGATTAATCTCCACACGCAGTTCGACTTCATCCTCAAAACGCTTTTTGGTAGCGGTGGCAAGAGCCAGCTCCAGCGCTTCAAAAATAACACCTGCCGGAACGCCCTTTTCATTGGACACCGACTCAACAACCAGCAGTACTTCTTTGCTCATCGTACGCCTCGCCTTTCGCAAGCCATTGGATCCGCGGGATCCGCGTCTCAGTCAAAACTGGGAATAATGTTGGCCTTGTCGATCAAGTCGATCGGCAACAAGAATTCATGGTCTTCTACCTGCACCACAATATCTTGCTCCTCCACCCCGCGGAGAAGGCCCTGAAAATTGCGACGACCCTCAAAGGGTGAACGCAGCTTTATTTTCACTTGGTCGCCAGCGTGCAAGGCAAACTGCTCAAGAGTGAACAGCGGGCGTTCCATACCAGGAGACGAAACTTCAAGGGTGTACTCAACGGCTATAGGATCTTCTACATCCAAAACACCGCTGATCTGGCGGCTGACTATTGCACAGTCATCCACCAAAACGCCGCCTTCTTTATCGATATAAATACGTAATAGTGAATGGCGACCCTGAGCTGAAAACTCAATCCCCCAGCATTCATAGCCCAGGGCCACGACCACCGGGGCCACCAAGGCCTGCAACTGTTCTAGCTTGCTCGACACCTGAACCCCCTTTGTGCATGCGATGCAAATAAAAAATGGGCTAAACGCCCATCCCTGAAACGCCGTCGAATAGCGGCGTTATAAACTGTCCAGCTAACAAAAAGCCCCTAAAAAGGGGCTCCGCTAAAACTGGTTGCGGGGGCCGGATTTGAACCGACGACCTTCGGGTTATGAGCCCGACGAGCTACCAGACTGCTCCACCCCGCGACAAAGCTGGGGCGGGAGTATACGACCGTTCCCTTGCGGGGTCAATCGAGGCTCCCACCTACAGGAAAGCCCGCAATTGCGGGCTTTGCTGATAATTGGTACCGAGAAGGGGACTCGAACCCCTACACCCATTGGGCACAACCACCTCAAGGTTGCGTGTCTACCAATTCCACCACCTCGGCAATACAACTCTTTGGCGGCCCTGCATCAGCCGCCTGACTGCTTACTTCTGCTTTGGCGCTTGAGGAACGTCAGCAGGAACAACTGCCGGCTTTTGCGCTTCCAGCACCGGCACATCACTTGCCGCCGGCTTTTGCTGTGGTACTTCCAATACCGCTGGATCTGGTAAACCTACTTGAGTCAGCTGGTGAGCTTTCTCTTTAGCAAAGTAACCTAACCCCAAGCTGGTTATGAAAAAACCAGCGGCGAGTATAGCAGTAAATTTACTGAGAAAGGTAGAGGAACCTTGGCTTCCGAACACAGTGTTTGAAGCACCTGCACCGAAAGACGCACCGGCGTCTGCACCCTTACCCTGCTGAAGCAATACCAGAGCGACAACACCCAGGGCGCCCAACAGATGAAAAACGACTACGACTGTTTCCAGCATTTTTTCAGTTTCCCGCGGCGCGACAGATCGCACCGAACTCATCTGCATTCAAGGACGCTCCACCAATGAGCCCCCCATCGATATCCGGCATGCCGAACAGTTCAGCCGCATTGGCCGCCTTCACGCTGCCGCCATAAAGAAGCCGCACACCTTGCGCGACCTCAGCATTCTCTGCCGCCAACTGCGCACGAATGGCTGCGTGCACTTCCTGCGCCTGTTGGGGCGATGCAGTCAGTCCAGTGCCAATAGCCCAGACTGGCTCATAAGCGATGACTGCATTTATAAAAGCACCGACACCCAGCTCTTCGATGATGCTACCAAGCTGACGCCCCACTACCTCAAGCGTCCTGCCCGCCTCGCGCTGCTCCAGGGTTTCCCCTACACACAGCACTGGCGTCAAACCACACGCCTGAGCAGCTGCGAACTTCCGATTTAGCAAATCGTCATGCTCGCCCATTATCTGGCGGCGCTCGGAGTGCCCTATCAATACAAGCGTACAACCCGCATCAGCAAGCTGACTCGGAGCAATTTCGCCGGTCAGCGCACCTTGCGAAGACTCTGCCGCAGAATTCTGCGCACCTACCGCAATTGCCTTACCGCCGAGTCCGTCAATCACTTGATTAACGTACAAAAAAGGCGGAAAGACTGCTACATCAACACCGCTCGGCAAGACCAGATTACGAAGGCCTTTGGTCAGCTCAGCGACGCTGGCGCGGGTACCGTGCATTTTCCAGTTACCAGCTACCATAATGCGACGCATGCTATACCTCGTCGGTCAAAGTGGGCGCAGATGTTACCCAACCGCATCAACACTGGCAAGCCGAAATCAGGCGCAAACCTCAGTAACCAGTTTTGCCAGGTCATCCGCGTAAGCACGAACCATAACCTCGTCGTCGCCTTCGACCATTACGCGCACTAGCGGCTCGGTGCCAGACTTGCGCAATAGCACACGGCCGCGACCGCCCATGGCAACGGTGACACGCTCACAGGCTTCCTTGACGGCAGGGTGCTCGACAGGGTTGATATCCCCCGCATAGCGTACGTTAACTAGCACTTGGGGACACTTGCGCAACGATTGACGCGCCAACGCCAGAGTTTCACCTCGACGACGTAAAGCTAATATCACTTGCAGCGCAGCAATGATCGCATCGCCCGTTGTCGTGTGCTGAAAGCAAACAATATGACCTGAATTCTCACCACCAAGCTGCCAGTTACGCTCAAGAATTTCAGCAGTGACATAGCGGTCACCGACGCGGGCGCGCACAAACGGGATATTAAGCTCAGCAAAAGCAAGTTCAACACCCAGATTGGTCATCAATGTGCCGACCACACCACCTTGCAGCTTGCCCCGCTCTTGCAAATCACGAGCAATAATGAACAACAGGTCGTCGCCTTCGACAAGCGCACCAGT
Source organism: Pseudomonas sp. 10S5 (assembly GCF_035019745.1). Lineage (NCBI taxonomy): Bacteria > Pseudomonadati > Pseudomonadota > Gammaproteobacteria > Pseudomonadales > Pseudomonadaceae > Pseudomonas > Pseudomonas sp. 10S5. Next base: position 105,751 of record NZ_JASJVL010000013.1, on the reverse strand, counting down.
GTGATCAACCATCAAAACTCGATCGCCGTCGCCATCGAAGCCAATACCGAGGTCGGCCTGCTCAGCTAGCACCGCAGCCTGCAAGTTACCCATATGGGTCGAACCACAATTATCATTTATGTTCAGCCCATTAGGCTGCGCAGACAGTACAGTGACTTGAGCGCCTAACTCACGAAAAACGTTGGGGGCAACTTTGTAGGTAGCGCCATGCGCGCAATCGATTACCAACTTCAGGCCTGCAAAATCGGTACTGGTCGGGACACTGCTTTTGCAAAATTCGATATAACGACCAGCGGCGTCGTTGATGCGTGACACCTTACCAAGCTTGTCGGACTCCACGACCGTCATTGGTGTGTCGAGCAACTCTTCGATCATCATTTCCACTTCATCCGCAAGCTTGGTGCCCAAGCCAGAGAAGAATTTGATTCCGTTGTCATGATGAGGATTATGCGATGCACTGATCACGATGCCAGCTTCAGCGTGGAAAGTTCGAGTCAGGTAGGCAATTGCTGGCGTTGGCATCGGCCCCAACAACATCACATCCGCACCCGCTGCAGAAAGACCGGCTTCCAGCGCTGATTCGAACATATAGCCCGAGATCCGCGTATCTTTGCCCACGAGAACCTTGCAAGCACCCAATCGGCGAAATGCGATCCCAACAGCCCAGCCGAGCTTAAGCATGAACTCGGGGGTGATAGGAAACTGACCCACCCGACCACGAATACCGTCGGTGCCAAAGTATTTTCTAGTCATATATGCTCCGTCATTCTTATTCAGCCAACTCGACAGCAGCAATCATGCGCACTACGTCGATAGTTTCGGCAACATCGTGTACACGCAAAATACGTGCACCCTTGATCATGGCCATGACTGCCAGAGCCAAGCCACCAGAGAGCCGTTCTGCCACAGGACGCCCCAGGACTTGTCCAATCATGCTCTTGCGCGATACGCCCACCAACAGCGGCCTGCCAAGTTCATGTAAATCTTCCATATGCTTGAACAGGCTAAGGTTGTGCTGGAGGTTTTTAGCGAATCCGAATCCGGGATCGAGAATGATTCTCTCATTAGGAATTCCAACCTTTGCGCATTGGTCCATGCGCTCAACAAGAAATGCGCGCACCTCAGCCATCAAGTTCTGATACTGCGGGTCATTCTGCATATTCTCGGGCTCGCCGCGCATATGCATCAGACACACTGGCAAACCAGTAGCTGCGGCAGCATCCAAGGCACCGTCACGGCGCAATGAGCGCACATCATTGATAAGCCCGGCACCAAGGCGCGCCGCCTCTCTGATTACCGCAGGGGTCGACGTATCCACCGAGATGATCACATCTAGCTCACGGCTTATAACCTCAACTACGGGCGCAATGCGTTCAAGCTCTTCCAGTGGGGAGACCATTCGCGCTCCCGGCCGGGTAGACTCGCCCCCCACATCGATCAGCGTTGCACCCGCTGCTACCATTGCCTGAGCGTGGCGTAAGGCAGCGTCGCGACCGCTGAAACGACCACCGTCGGAGAAGGAATCAGGAGTGACGTTCAAGATACCCATAACATGCGTACGGGCTAAATCAAGAACCCGGTTGCCGCAAGGCAACCGGGTTGGGTACAGCGCAGAAGTCATGTCAGACCCTAGATTTCAGCAGCAGGACCGCCGATAGGCGCTTCTGGACGTGTGTCCAACGGAACTACCGGAGTACCCGAGCCTCCTTGACCCCAATCTCGAGGCTCACGGGGGGCACGACCTGCCATGATGTCATCGATTTGCTCTGCATCGATGGTTTCATACTTCATTAAAGCATCAGCCATCGCGTCCAGCTTGTCACGGTGCTCGGTCAGAATTTGCTTGGCCGAACCGTAGCACTGATCAATGATACTGCGCACTTCAGAATCGATAAGTCTCGCCGTTTCTGCTGAAACGCTTGAGCCCTGACCGCCACCGCCGCGACCCAGGTACATTTCGTTTTCATCTTCGGCATACATGAGCGGACCTAGCTTCTCGGATAGGCCCCATTTGGTGACCATATTCCGAGCGATTTGACTGGCTCGCATAATGTCGTTGGACGCACCAGTGGTAACGCCGTCAAAGCCCAACGTCATCTCTTCGGCAATACGCCCACCATACAGCGAACAAATCTGGCTGATCAGCGCGCGCTTTGACAGGCTGTAGCGATCTTCCTCTGGCAAAAACATCGTAACGCCTAAAGCCCGGCCGCGAGGGATGATCGAGACTTTATAGACCGGGTCATGCTCAGGCACCACTCGACCGACAATAGCGTGACCGGCCTCATGGTAGGCCGTATTACGCTTTTCTTTCTCGGACATAACCATAGACTTGCGCTCAGCGCCCATCATGATTTTATCTTTGGCAAGTTCGAACTCTTTCATCTCAACGATGCGCTTGCCGGTGCGAGCAGCAAACAGAGACGCTTCATTGACCAAGTTGGCCAAGTCCGCACCGGAGAAGCCTGGCGTACCACGGGCGATAACGCCTGGGTTAACGTCCTCGCCCATCGGCACTTTACGCATATGGACTTTAAGAATTTGTTCGCGACCACGAATATCCGGTAGTCCTACCACAACCTGACGGTCGAAGCGGCCCGGACGCAGCAAAGCCGGGTCGAGCACGTCTGGACGGTTAGTAGCGGCAATGACGATGATGCCGTCATTCACTTCAAAGCCATCCATTTCAACCAGCAACTGGTTAAGCGTTTGTTCGCGCTCATCGTGACCGCCGCCCATACCCGCACCACGATGCCGACCGACTGCGTCGATTTCATCGATAAAGATGATGCAAGGTGCATGTTTCTTGGCCTGTTCAAACATGTCACGGACGCGACTTGCGCCAACACCCACGAACATTTCAACAAAGTCAGAACCGGAGATAGTGAAGAACGGCACTTTGGCTTCACCAGCAATGGCCTTAGCCAGCAAAGTTTTACCAGTGCCTGGAGGTCCAACCATCAATACGCCACGTGGAATTCGACCGCCCAGACGCTGAAATTTGCCCGGATCACGAAGGAACTCTACCAATTCGCCCACTTCTTCTTTGGCTTCATCGCAACCTGCGACATCGCCCAAGGTGGTTTTGACTTGATCTTCAGAAAGCAGACGTGCCTTGCTTTTACCGAAGCTCATAGGGCCGCCTTTACCACCAGCACCGCCCTGCATCTGCCGCATAAAAAACATGAAAACGGCGATGATCACCAGGATCGGGAAGCTCGCTACCAACAGCTGGGTCCAAATGCTCTGCTGTTCTGGCTGTTTGCCTTCGACAACTACATGGTTATCAACCAAGTCACCGATAAGGCCATTGTCCGCAATAGCAGGACGAATGGTCTTGAAAGTATCGCCATCGGTATGTTTACCCGTGATGACATAACCGTCTACAGCAACCTTCTCGACCTTGCCATCCTTAACTTGCTGGATGAACTCAGAATAATTGAGGGTTTGCGGCTCGTTTGGACTAGAGAAGTTGTTCATGACCGTCACGAGGACAGCAGCGATGATCAACCACAGGATCAAATTCTTTGCCATATCGTTCAATTAGCTACCCTCTGAAGCAAGCCCCACGCAGGAGCGTGCCTCGCATGATTTCACCGGCCTAACTTACTACATTACCTGCGGGTGTTGCAGGCGCCGTCTGTAACCCTTTGTGAAACTTTGACTACACAATATTCGTTTATGCTTAGCTTGCAGGCTATTAAATAAAAGCTATCGCCTCTACGTCAAAGCCGCTCAACACTTTCAGCTCCTTTTATGCCGCGAAATCCACGACCCAACAAATACTGCTCGCGGGACCGATCGCGGGAAGCCGCAGGCTTGCGCATCTGGACCTTGTCAAACACCTGACGAACCGACTTATGGAACACGTCGAAACCGTCGCCCTGGAAAACCTTGACCAGAAAATCGCCACCAGGACGCAGTACCCGCCCGGCCAAATCGAGCGCCAACTCACAAAGGAACATAGCGCGCGGCATGTCAACAGCAGCCAGTCCACTCATATTGGGGGCCATATCTGAAATCACAAGGTCTACTTGTGTATTACCGACCGCTTCGAGAATTTGGGCTAGCACTGCGTCTTCGGTGAAGTCACCTAGAATAAAGGTCACATCCGGGATGCTGTCCATCTCAAGAATGTCCGACGCGATCAAACGACCCTGGCCGCCGATCAGACGACTGGTGACTTGCGACCATCCGCCAGGCGCTGCACCAAGGTCAATGACGGTCATGCCGGGCCGGATCAGTCGATCCTTCTCCTGGATCTCCAGCAGCTTATAGCTTGCCCGCGAACGGTACCCATCTTTTTGCGCCATTTTGACGTAATGGTCATCGAAATGTTCTTTCAGCCAGTTATGGCTTGTTTTGGAACGGGCCACGGGCCACCTCAAAAATAAACGAGTCGTGATTAACTGGGCGGTCCCGGACTCGCTCGGGTAAACTAGCCGCCGCTTTTTACAAGATCAGACGCAGGGGTCAGATTATGCCGCTCACTCAAGAGCAGAAGAAACAGTACAAATCTATTGGTCACCATCTGAAACCGGTATTGACTGTGGCTGACAATGGTTTGACTGAAGGTGTTGCAGCCGAACTTGAACGCGCACTGGGCGATCACGAGCTGATTAAAATCAAGCTCAACATCCTCGACCGCGAAAGTCGCTTGGCGCTCATTGCAGAATTATGCAAAGTCGGCAAAGCGGATTTAGTGCAAGTCATTGGCAAAATGGCGCTGATTTACCGCAAAAACGCCAAAGTAAACAAGTTACTGTCCAACGTACATCGCGCTGTATAACAGCGGTCAAGGGCGTGCATCGCACGCCCTGCCGTTTCCACCCGGCACTGGCTGAATGACCAGCAGCAAACCGGATAATGCTAACACCAGATAACTCACCAATTGCCAACGCACAGCGTCTGGCAACCATCTATACAGCACGTAATGGCTCGCTGAAGCCAACGTCGCAATCATCAGCAATTGCCCACGCGCATCAAGCCAGAGACTCGAGAAGCGCTCGGCCTGCACCAGCACAACCATCTGCAATGCCACACAGAAAGCCGCAAATCCTACCAGCAACGTGCCCGAAAGATTCGCAACCTCATCAATCAGCAACGGTGCAAGGCCTGTCTGGTCAAGCACTGTCAACATCGCTAGATGCAGTAGTACCAGCCCGCCCACCCAAAGTGTTTGAGTGACTTGCCAGATGATCGCCCCCGCACAAAGTGGGCGACCTTGGTTAAAGGTGGCTAACTTCGACAATCTCGTACTCGATTACGCCACCTGGCGTCTTGACGATGACTACATCACCCTCTTCCTTGGCAATCAAGGCGCGAGCGATAGGTGAGCCAACCGACAGCTTGCCCTGTTTGATATCCGCTTCGTCTTCACCGACGATTTGATAGCGCACACGCTCATCGGTTTCTACGTTTGCAATCTCTACTGTGGTGCCGAAGATCACCTTGCCGGTATGGGCAATGGTTTTCACATCAATGACGACTGCGTTCTGCAGGCGTCCTTCGATATCACGAACACGCGCTTCAACCATGCCTTGTTGCTCCCGAGCGGCGTGGTACTCAGCATTTTCCTTGAGATCACCCAGCTCACGTGCAGTGCCGATGTCTTGGCTAAGCTTGGGGCGAACTACCTTGGTCAGGTGATGCAACTCTTCTTCGAGGGCGCGGGCGCCCTCGACAGTCATTGGGTACTTAGTCATACGTTCAATCCTGCATGTAGATCCTGCAAGCGACGCACGGTCTTCTCTGGACCGAATTTGAGCGCTTCACAGATAGCTTCGCCCGCAGCGATGGTCGTCGTACAGTAAATCTTGTGCTGCAAGGCATTTCGACGAATGGAGTAAGAATCAGCGATTGATTGACGACCCTCGGTAGTGTTGATGATCAGCGTGACTTCGTCATTTTTGATCATATCGACCACGTGTGGGCGACCTTCAGTCACCTTGTTCACACGGCGCACCTCCAAGCCTGCAGCTTCGATGACTTTAGCCGTGCCTGCGGTCGCGACAATTTTGAAGCCCAGGCTGATGAGATCACGGGCGACGCCGGCAACTAAAGGCTTGTCGTCGTCGCGGACGCTGATAAAAGCAGTGCCGCCCACCGGCAATACTTCACTAGCGCCCATTTGAGCTTTGGCAAAAGCTTCGCCGAAGGTGTCACCTACCCCCATCACTTCTCCGGTGGACTTCATCTCTGGGCCGAGAATCGGGTCAACGCCGGGGAACTTGGCAAAAGGGAAGACTGCTTCTTTTACGCTATAAAAGTTTGGAATGATTTCTTTGGTGAAACCAATTTCTTTCAGCGTTTTGCCGGCCATAACCCGTGCAGCAATCATCGCTAGCGAAACACCAATGCATTTCGATACGAACGGCACGGTACGCGAAGCGCGCGGGTTGACTTCGATCACGTAGATGTCTTCGCCTTGCAGCGCCAACTGCACGTTCATCAAGCCGACCACCCCTAACTCAAGGGCCATTTTCTTGACCTGCTCACGCATCTCGTCCTGGATATGCGCAGGCAGCGAGTAAGGCGGCAGCGAGCAAGCAGAGTCACCGGAGTGAACACCAGCCTGTTCGATGTGCTGCATGATTGCGCCAATGACAACGTCAGTACCGTCGCAGACTGCATCGACATCCATTTCGATGGCGCAGTTGAGGAAGTGGTCCAACAGCACAGGGCTGTCGTTGGACACGCTTACTGCATCGCGAAGGTAACGTTTCAATTCGTCTTCTTCGTAGACGATTTCCATTGCTCGGCCGCCCAATACGTAGGACGGACGCACGACGAGCGGGTAACCAATCTTGCCGGCGGCACGAATCGCTTCTTCTTCGCTGCGCACCGTCGCGTTCGGCGGCTGACGAAGGTTCAGGCGCTCGACCATTTGCTGGAAGCGCTCACGGTCTTCTGCGCGGTCGATGGCGTCAGGACTGGTACCGATAATCGGTACGCCCGCTTCTTCCAACGCACGGGCCAGCTTCAATGGGGTTTGGCCGCCGTACTGGACGATGACGCCTTTAGGCTTCTCGACGCGGACGATTTCCAGCACGTCTTCGAGGGTAACTGGCTCGAAGTACAAACGATCGGAAGTGTCGAAGTCAGTGGACACGGTTTCCGGGTTGCAGTTGACCATAATGGTCTCGTACCCGTCTTCGCGCAGCGCCAGTGCCGCGTGTACGCAGCAGTAGTCGAACTCGATACCTTGGCCGATACGGTTAGGACCGCCGCCCAAAATCATAATCTTGTCGCGGGTCGATGGATTGGCTTCGCACTCTTCCTCGTAAGTCGAGTAAAGATAAGCAGTATCTGTTGCAAACTCGGCCGCGCACGTATCAACGCGCTTGTAGACCGGGAAGATCTCAAGCTTGTGACGATGACGGCGCAGGTTTTTCTCGGTAACACCCAGCAGCGTGGCCAGGCGCCCGTCAGAGAAGCCTTTGCGCTTGAGGCGGAACATAAGGTCGCGATCAATGGTCGCCAGACCCAAGGTCTTGATCTTCGCTTCTTCTTTGATCAGATCTTCGATCTGCACCAGGAACCAGCGATCAATCATGTTCATGCTGTAGATCTGATCAACCGTCATGCCAGCACGGAACGCGTCTGCCACGTACCAGATGCGCTCAGCGCCGGGCACAGTCAGTTCGCGCTTGAGCACAGCCATACTTTCTGGATTGCTCAGGTCTAGCTTAGGATCAAGACCGCAGACGCCGACTTCCAGACCGCGCAAGGCTTTCTGCAGGGATTCCTGGAAGGTCCGGCCGATGGCCATGACTTCGCCGACTGACTTCATTTGCGTGGTCAGGCGCGCGTCGGCTTTGGGGAATTTCTCGAAGGCGAAGCGCGGTAGCTTGGTAACGACGTAATCGATAGAAGGCTCGAACGATGCCGGGGTTTTGCCGCCGGTGATTTCGTTCTGCAATTCATCGAGGGTGTAGCCGATGGCCAGCTTGGCAGCGACCCGAGCAATCGGGAAGCCGGTGGCTTTTGAAGCCAACGCCGAGGAGCGAGAAACCCGCGGGTTCATTTCGATCACTACCATACGACCGGTGTCCGGGCAGATGCCGAACTGGACGTTAGAGCCCCCGGTTTCAACGCCGATCTCACGCAATACCGCCAACGAGGCGTTACGCATGATCTGGTATTCCTTGTCGGTCAGCGTTTGCGCTGGCGCAACGGTAATCGAGTCGCCAGTGTGGACACCCATCGGGTCAAAGTTTTCGATGGAGCAGACGATGATGCAGTTGTCCTTTTTGTCGCGGACGACTTCCATCTCATACTCTTTCCAGCCAATCAGCGACTCATCGATCAATAGCTCTTTGGTCGGTGAGAGGTCGAGGCCGCGCGTACAGATCTCTTCGAACTCTTCGCGGTTGTACGCAATGCCGCCACCGGTGCCGCCCATGGTGAAAGACGGCCGGATGATGCATGGGAAGCCTAACTTCTCAAGTACGACGTAGGCTTCTTCCAAGGTGTGAGCGATGCCGGAACGCGGGCAGTCGAGGCCGATGGACTTCATTGCCTTGTCGAAACGCGAACGATCTTCAGCCTTGTCGATGGTGTCGGCGTTGGCGCCGATCATCTCAACACCGAACTTCTCCAGAACGCCTTCGCGCTCCAGGTCCAGTGCGCAGTTCAATGCCGTCTGGCCGCCCATGGTTGGCAGCAGAGCGTCTGGACGCTCATTCTCGATGATCTTGGCAACCGTCTGCCATTTGATCGGCTCGATATAGGTCGCGTCAGCCATTGATGGGTCAGTCATGATCGTCGCCGGGTTGGAGTTCACCAGGACGACGCGGTAACCCTCTTCGCGCAGGGCTTTGCAGGCCTGGGCGCCGGAGTAGTCGAATTCACAGGCTTGGCCGATCACTATGGGGCCGGCACCGAGAATCAGGATGGTTTTTATATCTGTACGTTTTGGCATGGGGTTGTCACTCAAATCCTTGGGTCAGTCGGCAAGCCGTCTTGAACATTTGTCTCAGGGCGCTGGGCGGATCAGCCAGACACTTTCGTCTGGGTTCAGCCCAACCCTCTGCGTGCTAAATCTCAAGGCAACCGGTTAGCGCCGCTTGGACATTGCACCGATGAAGCGATCAAACAGTGGCGAAACGTCGGTAGGGCCTGGGCTCGCTTCAGGGTGACCCTGGAAGCTGAACGCGGACTTGTCAGTACGCTCTATGCCTTGCAAAGTGCCGTCGAACAGCGACTTGTGCGTTGCGCGAAGGTTGCTCGGCAAGGTGCTTTCGTCGACGGTGAAACCGTGGTTCTGGCTGGTGATCATTACTACACCGGTATCCAAGTCCTGAACCGGGTGGTTCGCCCCGTGGTGGCCGTGATCCATCTTCAGGGTCTTGGCGCCGGAAGCAAGTGCCAGCAGCTGGTGACCGAGGCAGATGCCGAAGATCGGCGTCTCGGTTTCCAGTAACTCCTGGATGGCCTTGATCGCGTAATCGCACGGCTCGGGATCGCCAGGACCGTTGGACAGGAAGATCCCGTCAGGATTTAGCGCCAACACTTCGCTGGCCGGGGTTTGCGCCGGGACCACAGTGACGCGGCAACCGCGGTCTACCAACATGCGCAGAATATTCAGCTTGATGCCGTAGTCAAAAGCCACAACGTGGTATGGCAGATCAGCGGCCGCAATCTCCGGATGGCTGTCGGTCGCCAGACTCCATACGCCTGAACGCCACTCGTAGTTTTCTTTGACGCTGACCACTTTAGCTAAATCCATCCCTTTCAGGCCTGGGAAGCTGCGTGCCGCTTCGATCGCGGCCTCTTCGGAAATATTGTCGCCGGCCATGATGCAGCCGTTTTGGGCGCCTTTCTCACGCAGGATGCGGGTCAGGCGACGGGTGTCGATACCAGCAATCGCCACCACATTGTTGGATTTCAGATAGTCATCAAGGGACATCGTGTTGCGCCAGTTACTCGCTACCAGCGGCAAATCGCGAATAACCAACCCGGCTGACCATACACGATCAGACTCGGCATCTTCCGGCGTAGTACCGGTATTGCCGATATGCGGGTAAGTCAGGGTAACAATCTGCTGGGCATAGGAAGGATCGGTAAGGATTTCCTGATAACCGGTCATTGCGGTGTTAAACACCACCTCACCAACGGTTTGACCGTCGGTTCCAATGGCTTCGCCGCGAAAAATGCTGCCATCAGCAAGGGCGAGTATGGCTGGCTTAGTCAAGAAGACCTCCCGGTAAATAAAGCCTGAAAGGGCGTTCGCAGGTTGTAAAAAAGCGGAATGACGTAGACACGTCACCCCGCTTCTTCTCGAATTATCTGCGCGCTTTTAGTGGACACACTAAAGCTGTAGGTTACAGAAAAGGGGTGTTTTGGTCTACCGCCAATGAGCCTAAAAGGGAGGGCAATGCGACGGAACATCGCAAGGCGCCGTAAAACGGTGCTAAAACCCCTGAAAAATAGGGCTGGACCTTACGTGAACCGGCCGGAATCTTAAGGTGAGAGCGAACTTGTTCGCGAAGCTAACGACTCGGCTCAACTGCAACGCCGCGCCACTCCTTTCGCAAACAAGTTCGCTCCCACCCGATTCTCACTGCCTCAGGAATGATTAACGCAAATCCAGCACATCCTGCATGTCGTAAAGACCAGGCGGCTGATCGTTGAGCCACAAGGCGGCTCGGACAGCGCCCTTGGCAAAGGTCATGCGACTGGAAGCCTTGTGCGTAATTTCAACGCGCTCTCCGTCCGCAGCGAATAATACGGTGTGATCACCGACGATGTCGCCCGCACGGATGGTTGCAAATCCAATGCTTTGACGGTCACGAGCACCGGTCTGACCTTCGCGACCGTAAACCGCTACCTTCTCCAAGTCTCGGCCTAATGCACTGGCGATCACTTCGCCCATGCGCAACGCAGTACCTGACGGCGCATCAACTTTGTGCCGGTGATGCGCTTCGATGATTTCGATATCGACCTCATCGCCAAGTACACGAGCAGCCGTATCCAGCAGTTTCAGGCACAAATTGACGCCAACGCTGAAGTTGGCGGCGAACACGATTGGAATGTCGTTGCCCGCCTCAGCCAGACGCTGCTTCTCTTCCAGCGTGAATCCGGTGGTGCCGATGACCATCGCCTTGCCTGCCTTGCGGCAAAACGCCAGGTTTTTCAGGGTCACCGAAGGGTGTGTGAAATCGATTAGCACATCGAATTCGTCAGCCACTTTGGCCAAGTCACCCGATAACTGAATACCGATCCGACCCAACGCAGCAAGCTCGCCGGCATCAGCGCCCACCAACGAGCTGTCTGGACGATCGACCGCCGCCGTCAACCCTGCGCCCGAGGTCTGCTGAACGGCTTCAATCAGGGTTTTACCCATGCGCCCAGCGGCGCCCATAACTGCAATACGTCGCATGCCCAGCCCTCTTGGTAGCCCTTATAAATCGCCGAAGAAACGCTTAACACCTTCAAACCAGCCACTGGCCTTGGGTGAATGCGAACTATCGCCTTCAAGGGTCGCGCGGAACTCTTCGAGCAACTCACGCTGACGCCGGCCTAAGTTGACCGGAGTTTCCACTGCAACACGACACATCAAGTCGCCGGCACCGCCGCCACGTACCGGAGCTACACCTTTGCCTTTCAAGCGGAACTGCTTACCCGTTTGTGTGCCTTCCGGAATTTTCAGTTTCACCCGACCGTCCAACGTCGGTACTTCTAGCTCGCCGCCCAATGCTGCGTCAGCGAAGCTGATGGGCACTTCACAGAACAGATGCTTACCGTCACGCTGGAAGATCGCGTGCTCGCGAACGTTGATCACAACATAAAGATCGCCAGTCGGCCCGCCCTGGGTACCGGCTTCGCCTTCACCAGACAGACGAATGCGGTCACCCGTATCAACGCCAGGCGGTACTTTCACCGACAGCGTTTTGTATTCTTCTACGCGGCCTTCGCCCTTGCACGATTCGCACGGGTCAGAAATGATCTTGCCGTGCCCGTGACAACGCGGGCAGGTTTGCTGCACAGAGAAGAAACCCTGCTGCATGCGCACCTGACCGATACCGCCGCAGGTCGGGCACGTAATCGGGGCCGAACCTTTCTTGGCTCCTGAACCGTCGCACGGCTTGCAGTTGACCAAGGTAGGTACGCGAATGCTGACGGTAGTACCGCGCACTGCCTCTTCGAGGTTCAGCTCGAGGGTGTAGCGCAAGTCGCTGCCGCGCTGGGCACCGCCACGCGCGCCGCCACGGCCACCGCCGAAGAAGTCACTGAATACGTCGCCGAAGATATCGGAGAAGTTTGCACCGCCCGCACCAAAACCGGCACCGCCGCCCGACTCAACACCGGCATGACCATACTGATCATAAGCCGCACGTTTGCCGGTATCGGAAAGCACTTCATAGGCCTCATTGGCCTCTTTGAACATGTCTTCGGACACTTTGTCGTCGGGGTTGCGGTCCGGATGGTGTTTCATCGCGAGACGGCGATAAGCCTTTTTCAGGTCCGCTTCACTGGAGCCGCGCTCCACCCCCAATATCTCGTAATAGTCACGCTTTGCCATAAGTCTTCGCACTCTTGATGCTTTGCCGCATAGCTTTCGGGTCAAACCCGCCAGCCTGAAAAATTCGTCTATTCCAGACACGCCAACGCGGGAGCAAGCTCCCGCGCGGCGACATCCTACCAGTGACCGCCTGACTGCGGTCAACTGGCTTTCAAGTAGGCTCGCGCTTACTTGTGGTCTTTCACTTCTTCGAACTCTGCATCGACAACGTCGTCGGCTTTTGCAGGCTCTTCAGCGTGAGCGTCGCCCGCGCCTTGCGGCTTCGCGGCTTCTTCAGCGTACATTTTCTGAGCAACCGGAGCCGTCAACTTGGACAACTCTTCAGCCTTGGCTTCGATGGTCGCTTTGTCGTCGCCTTTAACGGCAGCTTCCAGAGCAGTCAGCGCAGCTTCGATGGCGGTTTTTTCTTCCGCAGTTACTTTCTCGCCAGCATCAACGATCATTTTGCGAGTCGAGTGGACCAGTGCATCACCCTGGTTGCGGGCAGCGACCAGCTCAACGAACTTGTTATCTTCGTCAGCATGGGCTTCAGCATCACGCACCATCTGTTGAATTTCTTCCTCAGACAGCCCGGAGTTGGCCTTGATGATGATCGACTGGGTTTTACCCGTCGCCTTGTCTTTGGCGCCTACGTGCAAGATGCCGTTAGCATCGATGTCGAAGGTCACTTCGATCTGAGGCACGCCGCGTGGAGCTGGCGGAATGTCGGCCAAGTCGAACTTGCCCAGTGACTTGTTCTGCGCCGCTTGCTTACGCTCGCCCTGCAGAACGTGAATGGTCACCGCGCCTTGGTTGTCATCGGCAGTCGAGAATACTTGGGATTTCTTGGTAGGAATCGTGGTGTTTTTCTCGATCAGCGCAGTCAACACGCCACCCATGGTTTCGATACCGAGGGTCAACGGACTAACGTCCAGCAGCAATACGTCTTTAACGTCGCCAGACAATACCGCGCCTTGGATAGCAGCACCCATTGCAACGGCTTCGTCCGGATTAACGTCTTTGCGCGCTTCTTTGCTGAAGAACTCAGTTACCAGCTTCTGCACCAGCGGCATACGTGTCTGGCCACCGACCAGGATCACGTCATCGATCTTACCGACTTCGATGCCCGAATCTTTCAGCGCGATACGGCAAGGCTCGATAGTGCGCTTAACCAGATCTTCAACCAGTGCTTCCAACTTGGCGCGAGAGATTTTCACGTTCAAGTGCTTAGGACCCGTTGCGTCTGCAGTGATGTACGGCAGGTTAACGTCGGTCTGCAGGCTGGAAGACAGCTCGATTTTGGCTTTTTCAGCAGCTTCTTTCAGGCGCTGCATAGCCAGCGGATCACCCTTAAGGTTCATGCCGCTTTCTTTCTTGAATTCGTCAACGAGGTAGTCGATCAGACGAATGTCGAAGTCTTCACCACCCAGGAACGTATCGCCATTGGTGGCCAATACTTCGAACTGGTGCTCGCCATCAACTTCAGCAATTTCGATAACTGAAACGTCGAATGTACCGCCGCCCAAGTCATAGACGATGACGGTGTGATCGCCCTTCGCTTTGTCCATGCCGTAAGCCAGAGCGGCTGCGGTTGGTTCGTTGATGATGCGCTTAACGTCCAGACCCGCAATACGACCGGCATCTTTAGTCGCCTGACGCTGGCTGTCGTTGAAGTAAGCGGGAACGGTAATGACCGCTTCAGTTACTGCTTCGCCAAGGTAGTCTTCGGCGGTTTTCTTCATCTTCTTCAGGATTTCAGCCGAAATCTGAGGAGGCGACATTTTCTGACCGTTCACTTCGACCCAAGCGTCGCCGTTATCAGCTTTGACGATCTTGTACGGGACCATTTGAATGTCTTTTTGCACAACTTCTTCGTCGAAGCGGCGACCGATCAAACGCTTTACCGCATACAACGTGTTGTGCGGATTGGTCACTGCCTGACGCTTGGCAGACTGGCCAACCAGAATTTCGCCATCTTTTGCATAAGCCACGATAGAAGGCGTGGTGCGCGCGCCTTCGGCGTTTTCAATAACTTTAACGTTGCCGTTTTCGAGAATGGAAACACACGAGTTGGTGGTCCCCAGGTCGATACCGATGATTCTGCCCATGTTTACTTTCTCCTGAAACTTGGATTTGGTTGCCGCAACTGCGTTTACAAATTGCGGTAGCACTTAAACGCATGACTTCTAAATGGGGGCCTGATGGCTGATTTCAAGCCTGCTCATCAATCGATGGCCTTGCCGGAGCAACGGGCTTGCTCACTACGACCATTGCCGGACGCAGCAAGCGACCGTTGAGCTGATAACCCTTCTGGAAAACCTTCAACACGCTATTGGGTTCGACCTCTGCGCTTTCCTGCATGGCCATCGCCTGATGGTGTTCAGCGTTAAAGGGTTCGCCGTGTGGATCAATAGCCTCCAACTGATAACGCTTCAATGTGTCCTGAAACATTTTCAGTGTCAGCTCGATGCCTTCGCGCATAGGACGAATGCTTTCATCATCCGGGCTGGACAAGTCCAGACCACGCTCCAGGCTGTCGATGATCGGAAGCAGATCGCCCGCGAATTTTTCCAAAGCGAACTTGTGAGCCTTCTCTACATCCTGCTCGGCACGGCGGCGGACATTCTGTAGATCCGCAGCAACTCGCAGGGATTGGTCCTGCGCGGCAGCCAGTTGCTCTTCAAGCCCTTGAACAAGCGCCAACATGTCATCACCCAAAACCGCTTCAGCGGTCTGATCTTGAGTCTGCGTATCCAGATTCTGTTCATCAGCCATAGATTTCTCCATTCAATTACTTCAGTGAGCTCAACTCACGCTTCTGTTCCGCTATATGGGGTCTTAATCTGCAGCTTCAAGAGCTCTGTGGCGAGCAAGCGCGTCGAGTTTCGTCAGCGCGTAGTTACTGAAAATCACTCAAAGGACTTAAAACTTCAGTGCATCATCCAAATTGAGCTAACGATGAGCATTGTCAGCCAGAAACAAAACACTGTATAAATAACCAGACAAATAGCTTGGGAGCCGCCTTTATGCTGGTGCACCTGTCTGTACATAACTATGCCATCGTTGAACATCTCGATCTCGAGCTGGACCGAGGCATGAGTGTAATTACTGGCGAAACCGGTGCCGGTAAATCGATCATGCTCGATGCGCTAGGCCTGACGCTTGGCGATCGTGCCGACAGTGGCGTGGTCCGCCCCGGCGCTGACAAAGCCGATATTCTCGCCACCTTCGACCTGACCGACATCCCCGAAGCACAGGCCTGGCTTCAGGAGCGTGAACTGGACAGCGATGGCCCATGCATTCTGCGCCGGGTCATTACCGCTGAAGGCCGCTCCCGCGCCTACATCAATGGCACGCCCTGCCCTCAGGGTGACTTGAAGTCACTCGGCGAATTTTTGATCGACATCCACAGTCAGCATGAACATCAGTCGCTGCTAAAAGCTGACACCCACCGCCGCTTACTCGACGAGTACGCTGGCGCCAATGACCTTGCCCGCCAGGTTCACTTAGCCGCCCAGCGCTGGCGTCAGGCGCGACAGGAGCTTGAACGTTTGTCCAACTCTGGCGACGAACAACGCTCGCGTCATCAACTGCTCAGCTACCAGCTTGAAGAGCTGGAAAGCCTGGGTCTTGGTGAAAACGAACTGGAGCAGTTAGAGCAAGAACACAAAACCCTCACCAACGCCGAAAGCCTGCTGAGCATTTGCCGACAGGTCGTTGAGCAATGCAGTGAAAACGACTCAGGCAATGTCCTGACTGCGCTGACTGCCAGCCTGAACCGCTTAAGTGCTGTCACCAGCTCGCCGACCGCCATGAGTGAAGCTGCGAGCATGCTATCCAGTGCGCAGATTCAGGTTGAAGAAGCCGTGGGCGAACTAAACCGCTTTCTGGACCATTTCGATGCTGATCCAGCGCGCCTTCAGCAATTGGAAGAGCGCCTGGATATCATCTACACCCTGGCACGCAAACACCGCATTCAACCCACGGATGTTGCCGCGCTCCAGCAACGGCTACTGGACGAGATTGATTCGCTCAACGCCAGCGATGAATCCATTGAACGTCTCGAAAATGAATTGGCGTCCTATGCCCGTCATTATCAGGACAAGGCGCGGGAACTGAGTGACCTGCGTCAACTATCGGCACCAAACCTTGCGTCGGCCGTCGAGCAGGAAATTCAACGACTCGGGATGCCCGGTGGACGGTTCAGCATCGAACTTCGCCCCAACATCAGTAACGAGTTGCTGCCTAACGGCTTGGAACAGGTCGAGTTATTGGTCAGCGCCAACCCAGGCCAACCTCTTAAAGCACTGGCCAAAGTAGCCTCGGGCGGCGAACTGTCCCGTATCAGTCTCGCGATTCAGGTGATTACCGCGCAAACCTCGCGGGTGCCGACGCTGGTGTTCGACGAAGTCGATGTCGGGATAGGTGGACCCACGGCAGAAATTGTTGGGCAACTCTTGCGTCGTCTTGGCGAGCGCGGGCAAGTGATGACCGTAACCCACTTGCCACAGGTCGCTGCCCAAGGTCACCAACATCTATTCGTGCATAAAGTGCGAGACAGCGAAGTCACGCGCACCGCCGTGTCGAAGCTGAGCAAGACCGAACGTATCGAAGAAGTGGCACGTATGCTCGGCGGCATCGACCTGACCAAGGAATCCCTCGCCCACGCGAAAAAGATGGTTCTCACCGCTAAGGTTTGAACGCCAAAAAGCTGAACACCAAACAGCACAAAGGCGACCCTGAGGTCGCCTTTATCGTAACTGCCGGAAGGGTTAAACCTTCTTCTTGCGCACGTAGAGCACCAAGTTGTGATCCACCAACTCGTACCCATGCTTCTCGACAATCCCTTTCTGGAGCTTTTCGATTTCTTCTTCGAAGAATTCGATCACTTCACCAGATTCCACGTTGACCATGTGGTCATGGTGGCCGCCATCAGCCAGTTCGAATACAGCATGACCGCCGTCGAAATTGTGGCGAACCACCAATCCGGCTGATTCGAACTGAGTCAGCACACGGTAAACCGTTGCAAGACCAACATCCTCGTTGGCCTCCATAAGTGCCTTGTAAACGTCCTCGGCGCTCATGTGACGTTGCTCGGCGGAATCGAGCATCTGTAGAATTTTGACCCGTGGCAGGGTCACTTTAAGTCCGGCTTTGCGTAGTTCGCTATTTTCAACCATGGTCAGCTTTCTCGCGGATGCTGCTTCGCAGCTTCTCTTAATGCGGGTATGATCGGGGTTTTGTTTCCCCAGCCAAGATAGTGGAAGTCGCCCACCGATGCAAAACACCAAGCTCCTGCTAGCCAGTTTCACCTTCGTGGGACTGATCGCACTCGCCGGTTGTTCAATCCCCGGGGTTTACAAAATCGACATCCAGCAAGGCAATGTCGTCACGCAGGACATGATAGACCAGTTACGCCCGGGAATGACCCGCCGGCAAGTACGGTTTATTATGGGCAATCCTCTGCTGACTGATACTTTCCATACTGACCGTTGGGATTATCTGTATAGCCTGCAGCCTGGGGGCGGTGAGCGCCAACAGGAACGCATGACGCTTATTTTTAATGCCAATGACCAACTGGCCAGTCTTTCCGGTGATTTCAAGCCAGGCGTGAGCCGTGACGAAGCCATTCTCGGCCAGCACAGCGATACGACTGTAGAGCCAGGCAAAGGCGAAAAGCCTAAAGCCGACGAGCCGCCAAAACCGGGATCGCTGCTTGAACAGATCCAAAATGATGTGGATAAAGTTGAGTCCGTACCGGTTCCTACCCAGGTACCGTTGCAAACGTCACCCCAGTGACGTTGCCACACAGCGCTTAGCACCCATGAAAAAGCCCGACATGTCGGGCTTTTTCACGTCTGCCGATAGTCGGTGCGCCCAAACGATCTAAGGCTTATCGGCTTGGGCCTTGGCCAACGCCGCCTTGGCAGCACGCAACCGACGGATTTCTTTCGGGTCAGCCAGCAGCGCTCGATAAATCTCGATTCGATCACCGGCTAGAAGTACGTGTGTGTCGGCATTATTCAATGCTTTGCCAAATATTCCTACCGGGCAATGCATCAAGTCCAGCTCGGGAAAGAAGTTACCAATGCCTGAGGCAAATAATCCAGAACGCACCGTAGTCCCGGTGGGCAGGTCAACGCTGAGCAGCATTTGCCGATCGATAGCAGCGTAGACCACTTCGACTTTGATTATCGCTTCAGCCATGTAGTTGTTTTGCCCGCTGACAAAAGGCATCAACCAGCGTATTGGCCGCCTGATTGAACAAAGGCCCCAGGGTTGCCCGGATGATCGGCCCCGCGTAATCAAAAGACAGGTCCAGGCTGATTTTGCAGGCTTTTTCGCCCAACTGCTTGAAGGTCCAGACGCCGTGTAATTGACTGAAAGGTCCTTCTTCCAGGTTCATCTCGATCGACTGCCCCGACACCAGCGTGTTGCGCGTCACAAAATGTTGGCTAAGCCCGCCTTTGGCGATTTCTACACGAGCGCGCATGTGTGCATCGCTGACGTCCAGTACCACGCCCGAAGAACACCACGGCAGAAATTCTGAGTAGTGAGCGACATCGTTTACCAAGTCATAAAGCGCCTGAGCCGGATAAGGCAGCAGGGCTGAACGTTGAATATGGGTAGTCATGTCAGCGTCACTTCCAAATAAATTGCGTCTGCATCATTCACGAAAATCTGGCCTGATGCCAATGTGCGATGCTCAAACCAATGAAGCAATTGATGAATATCGAAGGCGCATTGTCCGGGATTCAATCAACGTGCTCAAGCACGCAGGTTCACCATAGCCGACAGCGCACTGACTCCCTATAATGCGTCCCCTATGGCTAAGCTCAAGAAACACCCCACAGGGACCATCGCGCAAAATAAAAAGGCGCGTCACGATTACTTCATCGAACACAAGTTCGAAGCCGGTCTGGTCCTGGCTGGCTGGGAAGTAAAAAGTCTGCGTGCCAGCAAGGTGCAGTTGGTCGACAGTTATGTGCTGCTCAAGGATGGCGAGGCGTGGCTGATGGGTAGCCATATCTCGCCGTTGACGACTGCTAGCACACACGTCATCGCTGACCCGACACGTACCCGAAAACTATTGCTTAACCAACGCGAGCTCGAAAAGCTCAACGCGGCGGTCCAGCAAAAAGGCTATTCCTGCGTTGCCCTTTCCATTTACTGGAAAGCGCATTTGATCAAGTGCGAAATTGCGCTGGGCAAAGGCAAGAAGGAATACGACAAGCGCCATACCGAGCGTGAGCGCGACTCTGATCGCGAGCTGCAACGTGCGGTTCGGAGCAAAGGTAAGGAAGACTAGCTGCATAGAATTCTCGCCAACACATTGGCTCCTACAGACACCTGTATCTGTAGGAGCCAATGTGTTGGCGAAGCTTCAAAACCCACTCAAACCCCCTTTCGCCGCTCCGCCCTCGCCGCTCGCTGCACTTGTTGCCGCACCTCTTCCAACACTTCTTGAACGTACAACAGATGACGGCTGGAAACATCGCGCGCATCGTCGGCGCGACCCTCGATGATCGCTAGATACAACTCATGATGCTGGTTGATCAGCATGTCACGCGTCTCCGTGCGTTGTTTGTACATGCCACCGATGTTGGTCACGACATTGCGCTTGAGCAAATCAAACAAGCCACGAATCGTATGCAGCAGCACCGCGTTGTGGCTGGCCTCGGCGATAGCCAGGTGAAAATTAGCATCCGCTTCGCCTTCTTCGGCACGGCTCACCTCGCCGACCCGCGAATAACAACTTTGCAGTAACTCAAATGCCGCACTCAGGCGATCACGATCAAGATCAGTAGCGCGCTGAGCAGCGTAGTACGCACAGGACGCTTCGAGCGTTTGACGAAATTCAAGCAAATCGCGCTGAGCCTCTGGGTTGCTCTCCAGTAAGTGCAAGAGCGGATCGCTAAACGTAGACCCGAGATTCTCAACTACGTAATTACCGCCGCCTTGACGACTGATCAGTAGCCCCTTAGCAGTGAGCTTCTGGATTGCCTCACGCAAGGATGGCCGAGATACGCCAAACTGCTCAGCCAAGGTACGCTCAGCAGGCAAGCGCTCCCCGGACTTCAAGGTGCCTTCCAGAATCATCCCTTCAAGTTGTTCGACAATATCGTCAGACAAACGCCGCTGACGCACCTGATCAAACCCCATAACGCTCTCCAAACGCCCGGACATTTACCGGGTCGCCTATTCTCGCCGATAGCCACAGCGCTGACACCCCTCAGAAGCCACTGAAAACAGCCCATCAGGGCTTTATTTTCGGTAAATCGACGAAAGTATTAGAAGGGCAAATTGACACACCCGTAGTAACGCTTCTAACCTAGCGGCCAGACATTGTAAATTGGTATTACCAATTATCCAATGCCGACGTTCGAAGGAAACTCTCCACGGCGTCGCAAGACCTTTCGCCATAACGAAAGGCTTGACTGGTGAACTGCGCGACTTGTTTGTCAGCCTCGGTTCGACGGCAGCTATGCTCACGGCTGTCCCGGACCATTACGCGACGTACAAGCGACACAGGGCACCGGGCCTGACCAACAATAATTAGGGGCCTCCACCTATGCAAACCTGGCAACAGCTATACACCCCACTCGGCAGCCTTGGCCTTTCGGCCATCGCAGCAGTCATTCCCATCGTGTTTTTCTTCGCGGCACTGGCCGTATTTCGGCTTAAAGGGCACGTTGCGGGCACGATCACCATGCTGTTGTCCGTGCTGATTGCGATTTTCGCTTTCCACATGCCGACTGACATGGCAATTGCTTCTGCCATTTATGGCTTTGGTTATGGCCTGTGGCCCATTGCCTGGATCATTGTTGCAGCCGTATTCCTCTACAAACTGACCGTCAAGAGCGGCCAGTTCGAAATCATCCGCAGTTCTGTACTGACCATCACCGATGACCAACGCCTACAAGTGTTGCTCATCGCGTTCTGCTTTGGTGCTTTCCTTGAAGGTGCGGCAGGGTTCGGCGCTCCGGTAGCGATTACCGCAGCACTGTTGGTCGGTCTTGGCTTCAACCCACTGTACGCTGCAGGCTTGTGCCTGATTGCCAACACCGCGCCTGTTGCGTTCGGTGCACTGGGTATCCCAATCATCGTTGCCGGGCAGGTTTCCGGGATCGACGCCTTTAAAATCGGCGCAATGGCCGGCCGTCAATTGCCTCTGCTGTCGCTGTTTGTACCGTTCTGGCTGATGTTCATCATGGATGGCAAGCGCGGCGTCAAAGAAACCTGGCCAGCAGCGTTGGTTGCCGGTGGTAGCTTCGCGGTATGCCAGTTCTTCACGTCGAACTTCATCGGTCCAGAACTGCCGGACATCGTGTCTGCACTGGCCAGCCTGATTTCCCTGACCTTGTTCCTGAAAGTGTGGCAGCCAAAACGCACTGCCGGCGCCACCATGGCCGGCGCAACATCGTCGGCAGTAGTAGTCGGCAGCCCAGGCGGCTTTGGTCTGCCACGCACCTCAATCGCGTCGGAATACAACGGCGGCCAGATCTTTAAGGCATGGTCCCCGTTCCTGATTCTGACCGTCGTCGTCACTATCTGGACGCTCAAACCGTTCAAGGCATTGTTCGCCGCAGGTGGTGCGCTGCAAGCCTGGACCATCGCTATTCCAGTCCCGCACCTTGATCAACTGGTCTACAAAGTCGCACCGGTCGTCGTCAACCCAACCGTGATGCCTGCGGTGTTCAAGTTCGACATGATTGCCGCCTCCGGCACTGCTATTTTGATCTCGGCGCTGCTGTCGATGATTGTGCTACGGATCAAGCCGCAAACGGGTCTGAGCACGTTCAAAGAAACATTGATGGAGTTGCGTTGGGCGATCATCTCCATTGGCATGGTGCTATCGTTTGCCTTCGTGATGAACTACTCGGGCATGTCCACCACCCTTGCGTTAGTACTGGCATCTACCGGCGCTGCGTTCCCGTTCTTCTCGCCGTTCCTCGGCTGGCTGGGCGTTTTCCTGACGGGTTCCGATACGTCTTCCAATGCCCTGTTCGGCTCACTGCAAGCCACAACGGCTCACCAATTAGGCGTCAGTGACGTGCTCATGGTGGCAGCGAACTCCTCGGGCGGCGTGACCGGCAAAATGATCTCGCCACAATCGATTGCAGTCGCTTGCGCGGCTACCGGTCTGGTTGGCCAAGAATCCGACCTGTTTAGGTTTACCCTCAAACACAGCCTGTTCTTTGCTGCCATCGTCGGTTGCATTACGTTGATCCAGGCTTACTGGCTCACCGGCATGTTGGTGATCTGAGTACCTGATTAATAGCAAGACGCACCACCCGTAACTGCACCCTGCAACGACCTGGCGCCGGACTAACCACCCGGCGCCAACCATTCATAACCCGGTCTGCAACGCGGCAGAAAGTTTCAGCGATTCATCTTTCAGTCGCTGCGCTGGACGGATAACCGGGCCCACCCGGAGAAACCGCCTGATGAGCGAGCTTTATTACAACGCCGTGCCGAATGCGACCCGTGTCGCACCGCCACGCGCCGCACCACGCCAATACCCTGACGTGAAACCTGAGCGGGTTTACCTGTTCGGTACCTGCGTGGTCGACCTGTTTTATCCAGAGGCTGGCATGGACGCGATACGTCTGCTCGAACGCGAAGGCATTCGGGTTGAATTCCCCCAAGGGCAAAGCTGCTGCGGACAACCGGCGTACACCTCCGGCTACACCGACCAGGCCCGTGATGTAGCGCGATCACAATTAGCGTTATTTACTGGCGACTATCCTGTCATCGTGCCGTCGGGCTCCTGTGCCGGCATGCTGCGCGAACACTATCCCGACTTGTTTAAGGATGAGCCTGAAACACTAAAGCAAGTCCATGCCCTGGCTGCTCGCACCTATGAGTTGGCCGAATTTCTGCTGTTCGTGTGCAAGGTTCAACTGCACGACAACGGCGCCCCGATCAAAGTCGCCCTGCACACCTCCTGTTCCGCACGCCGGGAAATGAACACCCACCTGCACGTCCGAACGCTGCTCTCACAGATGAGCAACGTGGAGCGGGTTGATCACGGCCATGAAAGCGAATGTTGTGGTTTCGGCGGTACGTTCAGCGTGCGCATGCCGGACATTTCAGGGGCGATGGTCGCTGATAAAACCCGCTCGCTGAAGGAATCCGGCGCAGCCCAAGTGGTGACGGCCGACTGCGGCTGCTTGATGAACATCAACGGTTCGCTGGAAAAACAGCAGGAATCACTGCGCGGACAGCACTTGGCCAGTTTTCTGTGGCAACGCACTGGAGGTGGGCAATGAACACCCATACGCGAATTCCTGTCGTCGAAGTCGAAGAAGACTTCCGCGCCCGGGCCCACAAAGCCTTGGGCGACCCACAGCTGCGTAAAAACTTCCGTACCGCCATGGACTCGCTGATGACCAAGCGTGCCGTGGCTTTCAGCGATGCCGACGAACGTGAGCGCCTGCGTGAGCTGGGTAATGCGGTCAAAGCCCGGGCGCTGTCCAAACTGCCCGACTTGCTGGAACTGCTTGAGACCAACCTGACCCGCAACGGCGTGACCGTGCACTGGGCAGAAACAGTAGACGAAGCGAACGCCATTGTTCTCTCGATCGTCCAGGCCCATGAAGCCAAACAGGTAATCAAGGGCAAGTCGATGGTCAGCGAAGAAATGGAGATGAACGATTTCCTTGAAGCGCGCGGCGTCGAGTGCCTGGAAGCCGACATGGGCGAATACATCGTCCAGCTCGACCACGAAAAACCGTCGCACATCATCATGCCGGCGATCCACAAAAACGCAGTTCAAGTAGGCAATCTGTTCCACGAAAAACTCGGCGTGGACTACACCAACGATGTCGATCAACTGATCCAGATTGGTCGTAGAGTCCTGCGCCAAAAATTCTTCGAAGCCGACATCGGCGTCTCCGGCGTCAACTTCGCCGTCGCTGAAACCGGCACGCTGTTACTGGTGGAAAATGAAGGCAACGGGCGGATGTGTACCACGGTGCCACCGGTGCATATCGCAGTCACCGGAATTGAAAAGGTTGTGGAAAACTTGCGCGATACGGTGCCACTGCTGTCGCTGCTAACCCGCTCGGCGCTGGGTATTCCAATCACCACTTACGTCAATATGATTTCCGGTCCGCGCAAAGCCCATGAGCTAGACGGCCCGCAAGAAGTGCATTTGGTGCTGCTGGATAACGGTCGCAGCCAGGCCTTCGCCGACAGTGAACTGCGCCAGACGCTGAACTGCATCCGCTGCGGCGCGTGCATGAACCATTGCCCGGTCTACACCCGAATTGGCGGTCACGCTTACAGCGAGGTTTACCCCGGCCCCATCGGCAAAATCATCACGCCGCACATGGTCGGCCTGAAGAAAGTCCCGGATCACCCCAGCGCCTCGTCGCTGTGTGGCGCGTGCGGCGAAGTCTGTCCGGTGAAAATCCCGATCCCGGCATTGTTGCGTCGCCTGCGGGAAGAAAACGTCAAATCCCCGGACGACCCGCACAAAGTCATGCGTGGCCAAGGCAGCAAATACTCGCGCAAAGAACGCTTCATCTGGAACGCCTGGTCCTGGCTCAACAGCTCGCCAGCTATTTACCGCGTGTTCGGCTTTTTCGCCACCCGCTTGCGCAACCTGACGCCCAACAACATCGGCCCGTGGACGCAAAATCACAGTGCACCGAAACCGGCTGCGCGCTCATTGCATGAACTGGCCCGCGAGCATTTGGCCCAACAGGGTGAGAACAAATAATGAGCGCCAGACAGAACATCCTTAACAAACTGCGTCACAGCCTGACCGGTGCGACGCCGATTGCCGATAATTTCGACGTAGATCTGGTTACCACCCCGTGGAGCTACGCCCCTGAATTGCGGCTCGCGCAACTTCGCAAGTTGATGGAAGCGGTACACACCGAAATCCACCTCAGTACCGAAAGCGCATGGCCGGAGTTGCTTGGAAAATTGGTCAGCGACCGGCAATTGCCTAGCCTGCTGATCGCCCCTGGCACGCCCCACGGGCGACGGGTCAGCGAGCATTGGTCGATCCACCCTGAACTGCCGCCGCTCAAGGCTTATGACCGGCCGATAGAAGAGTGGAAAACCGAGTTGTTCGATGACACCCCGGCCAGTTTCACGACTACTTTGGGCGCGATTGCCGCCACGGGCAGCCTGATTATCTGGCCTACCCGCGAAGAACCACGCTTGATGAGCTTGGTACCACCGGTGCATTTCGCCCTGCTCAAGGCCAGCGAGATTTACGAAAACTTTTATCAGGTCCAGCAACAGCAGCAATGGGCAACCGGTATGCCGACTAACGCACTGTTGGTGTCCGGCCCGTCGAAAACCGCTGATATCGAACAAATCCTGGCTTACGGCGCGCATGGTCCGAAAGACTTGGTTGTACTGATCCTGGAGGACGCATGAGTCTGCCCGCTGCATTTGTGCGCGAAGCCCAACGGCTGATCCCGCAGAACAGGCGCTTTGACGATCCCCTGTCGACCTTAGCCTTTGGCACCGACGCCAGCTTCTATCGGCTGATCCCAAAACTGGTGATCCGCGTCGAATCCGAAGACGAAGTGGTGTCGCTGCTCAAACTGGCCCAGATCGAACGCGTCGCGGTGACCTTCCGT
Organism: Pseudomonas sp. 10S5; assembly: GCF_035019745.1. NCBI lineage: Bacteria > Pseudomonadati > Pseudomonadota > Gammaproteobacteria > Pseudomonadales > Pseudomonadaceae > Pseudomonas > Pseudomonas sp. 10S5. Next base: position 79,642 of record NZ_JASJVL010000013.1, on the reverse strand, counting down.
GCGGCGGGCACCAGTTTATCGGGGCAGGCCATCAGCGACTCGGTACTGCTAGTGCTGGGAGACAACTGGAACGGTCGAGAAATACGCGGTGAAGGCACGCAGATTCGCCTGCAGCCGGGCGTTATCGGTTCCCAGGCTAATGCGTGGCTCGCGCCATTCGGACGCAAAATCGGCCCGGACCCGGCTTCGATAAACGCCTGCAAAATCGGCGGCATCGTGGCTAACAACTCCAGCGGCATGTGCTGTGGCACCGCGCAAAACAGCTACTACACCCTGGCGGGCATCCGTTTGGTATTGGCGGATGGCAGCCGAGTGGACACTGAGGACGCTGGCAGTGTCGCCGCGTTTCGCGACAGCCATGCAGACCTGCTGGAAAACCTCGCGCGATTGGGCCGCGAAACTCGGGCCAACCCTGAATTGGCTGCAAAAATCCGCCATAAATACCGTCTGAAAAACACCACCGGCTTGTCGCTTAATGCGCTGGTGGATTTTGACGAACCGCTGGATATTCTCAGCCACTTGCTGGTCGGTTCCGAAGGCACATTGGGATTTATCAGCGCGGTCACCTACGACACGGTCATCGATCATCCGTTTAAAGCATCCGCCCTGATTGTGTTTCCAGACGTCGAGACCTGCTGTAACGCGGTCACTGTTCTGAAAACCCAACCGGTTGCCGCCGTCGAACTGCTGGATCGCCGGAGCATGCGCTCGGTGCAGAACAAACCGGGCATGCCTGCGTTCGTTCGCGAGCTTTCGGAAAACGCCTGCGCCCTGCTGATAGAGTCCCGTGCCGCTTCGCAACCACTGCTGCACGAACAACTCGCCCAGATCATGGGCTCGCTGGCCGCGTTTGCGGTGGAGAAGCAGGTCGATTTCACCGAAGACCCGCTGGAAAACGCGCGGCTGTGGGCTATCCGCAAAGACACCTTCCCGGCCGTAGGCGCGGTGCGAAAAACCGGCACCACGGTGATCATCGAAGACGTGACCTTCCCGGTCGAGCAATTGGCGATGGGCGTGCGACGCTTGATCGCGCTGTTCGAGAAGCACCATTACGACGAAGCGATCCTGTTTGGCCATGCACTGGAAGGCAATTTGCACTTCGTCTTCACCCAAAGCTTTGAAAGCCCGGTGGAAGTCGCGCGCTATCAGGCCTTCATGGAAGACGTCACGCAGTTGGTGGCCGTTGAGTTCGGCGGCTCATTGAAAGCCGAGCACGGCACCGGGCGCAACATGGCGCCGTTTGTTGAGCTGGAATGGGGCAGCGATGCCTATCAACTGATGTGGCAACTCAAACGCCTGCTCGACCCTAACGGCATCCTTAACCCGGACGTCGTGTTGAGTAATGACCCGCAGATTCACTTGAAGCATTTGAAGCCGTTACCGGCTGCAGACGAAATCATCGACAAATGCATCGAGTGCGGTTTTTGTGAGCCGGTGTGTCCATCAAAAGGACTGACCCTCAGCCCACGGCAACGCATCGTTATCTGGCGTGATATTCAAGCGAAGAAACGCGCGGGCATCGACACCACGGAGCTGGAACGCGATTACCACTACCAAGGCATCGACACCTGCGCGGCCACCGGCCTGTGCGCGCAACGTTGCCCGGTGGGGATCAATACCGGCGAGCTGGTGAAGAAACTGCGCAGCCGTGACGCCACCCATGGCAAAACCGCCAATTGGCTGGCCGAGCATTTCAAAACCACGTTGCAAGGTGCGCGCTTTACCCTGCATGTGGCCAATGGCGCGAGGATGTTCCTGGGCGCCCCCCGCCTGGCGAAACTCTCTGCTGCGCTGACCAAAGCATCAGACGGCCGTGTGCCCCTGTGGACCGCCGCGATGCCGCAACCGGAACGGGCGATTCGCTTCAGCCCACCGGTGACCGACTCGCGTCCTCGGGTTGTGTATTTGGCAGCCTGCGTGTCGCGGGTCATGGGCCCGGCGGCCAGTGATCGCGAACAGATGTCGCTGTCGGAAAAAACCCAAGGCCTGCTGGAAAAAGCCGGTTATCAGGTGGTGTTCCCGGACAATCAAGACAGCCTGTGTTGCGGCCAGCCATTTGCGTCCAAGGGCTATAACGAGCAGGCCGAACACAAACGCCAGGAACTGCTTGCGGCATTGCTAACGGCCAGCCGTGGCGGGCTTGATCCTATCTACTGCGACACCAGCCCGTGTACCTTGCGACTGGTCCAAGACCTTAAAGATACGCGCCTGGACCTGTATGACCCGGTTAGGTTTATCCGCACCCACCTGCTGGACAAGCTGCATTTCACGCCGCAGCAAGAACCGATTGCCGTACACGTGACCTGTAGCACCCAGCATTTGGGCGAAAGCCAGGCGCTCATCGAATTGACGCGGTTGTGCAGCGTCAACGTGGTTATTCCCGAGGGCATTCACTGTTGCGGGTTTGCTGGCGACAAAGGCTTCACCACGCCAGAGCTGAATGCGCACTCGTTGCGCACGCTCAAAGACGCCGTGCAATTCTGCAACGAAGGCATCTCAACCAGCCGCACCTGTGAAATCGGCCTATCGCAACACAGCGGCATCGATTACCACGGGCTGGTTTATCTGGTAGATCGAGTGACTCGACCTAAGTCGCTTTAATCGCCATGGAAGGCTGAAAAGCCCCCCCCATAGGGCGCCAAAACATCAATAGATGGCTTTTTCACATGAGATAGCAGAAATAATAGAACCCCTGTGAACCGCAACAGTCCATTTCTGTAGGCCCGTTACGAACGGGCTTATCACAGACCTCGGACGGGCCTCATCGACCGGTGATTCCGAGTCCACAGGCTTAGGAGATACACATGAAGCGTACCGTACTCACAGGGTTGTTCCTCACTGCCGCACTGTTGGCTTCCCCGGTATTCGCCGCTGAAGACCTGTGTGGAGCGAACCTGCAGACCATCAAGGACAGCTTGGCATCGAGCACTAACCTGGGTAATGACGAGAAGATGAATCTTGAGGAAACTCAGAAGTCAGCCATGGCCGCCCACAAGGCGGGTGATGACAAGAAATGTATCGAACTCACTACCAAAGCAATCGAACAAAACGACAAAACCGATACCGGTAATGGCGACGGCGGCGGCTCGAAGTAATTTGAGCACACGCACACGGCCAGCCTTTGGCTGGCCTGTTTTTCAGCGCCGCACTAGACAGGAGGTCGACGGACTCCGTTCATTCGGGTAGACTCCTCCGCTTGACTGCTCACGCGGTTGCTATCGGGGCCGATTAGGATTCGACGCTGGTCGCGAAACTTTAGGTGCATGCCGAGTTGGTAACAGAACTCGTAAATCCACTGTTGCAACTTTTATAGTTGCCAATGACGAAAACTACGGCCAGGAATTCGCACTCGCCGCTTAATTGCGACGACTAGAGCCTGAGCTTCTGGTTACTTCGGTACCAGCAATCACTAGAGGATGCCTGTAAACTCGAAGTGATTGTCATGCAGAACAGGATCGCCGTGCAGTACGTTGTGGACGAAGCGGCTAAAACTTACACAACTCACCCAATGCGCCCTGCCAATCGGGCCGCTGAGGGTTAAATTAATAGATATGGCTACGCATGTAGTACCGACAGCGGAGTACTGGCGGACGGGGGTTCAAATCCCCCCGGCTCCACCAAACCCAAGCCAAAAGCCCGCCCTAAAAAAGCGGGCTTTTGGCGTTTTAGGCCGCAATGAAACAGTTTGTCTAGCCGCGTCCGTTTAGAAGATGCCGCGCTGGCGCGCGGCGAACACGGATTCTGTCGGAATATGCTACCGAAGGCTGAAATAGGCGGGAATGGCCCCGCGACCTCATTTGCGTATGACGAGTCAGATTTTTTAATCTGCCTATACGGCAGTGAACTGGGCACTGCTACCAGACGGTTGCCGATCTTTTTTCTGAGCTGCCTATACGGCAGTGAACGGAAACCGCTGCGAAGGCCCAGTGTCACGACTTTTCTGAGCTGCCTATACGGCAGTGAACTTGCCGTATGCGTTGCCGGACCTTTGTGTTTATTTCTGAGCTGCCTATACGGCAGTGAACACGAAAAATCCATCCACTAAATCAACCCTGTTTTTCTGAGCTGCCTATACGGCAGTGAACGTGGCCGCATAATCGAACGTGCCGTTGTAGATTTTCTGAGCTGCCTATACGGCAGTGAACCATCCTTACCAGGGAAACGATTTTCATCTTTCTTTCTGAGCTGCCTATACGGCAGTGAACGCGGGACACCTGAACGCAGCCGAATTTTGGTTTTTCTGAGCTGCCTATACGGCAGTGAACCGGCAGGCATTGGTCTTGGCATTGAAAACACTGTTTCTGAGCTGCCTATACGGCAGTGAACGCTTTTTCGCTGACTACCTGATGAGGGTGGTTTTTCTGAGCTGCCTATACGGCAGTGAACTGCCTTGCGATCAGACCAGCGCTTGCCGAGTTTTTCTGAGCTGCCTATACGGCAGTGAACATGGCTCTGACGTTCGCCCTGATTTTCCTCCGTTTCTGAGCTGCCTATACGGCAGTGAACATTGCGCTGATCTGAGGTGTTGAGGAGGAGTTTTTCTGAGCTGCCTATACGGCAGTGAACCGATGACAACTACACCAAGAAAACATGTCTTTTTTCTGAGCTGCCTATACGGCAGTGAACACGGTGACGAGTGGAATCCCTTGACCGACGACTTTCTGAGCTGCCTATACGGCAGTGAACGGCCGTGCAGTTCAAGGCAATGCATGTGGTTTTTTCTGAGCTGCCTATACGGCAGTGAACAGGCTTGGATGTGCAGATATTTGCATTGTGATTTTCTGAGCTGCCTATACGGCAGTGAACTCGGTAAGATATTTCGCAATCCGTGCGATGAATTTCTGAGCTGCCTATACGGCAGTGAACCTGGCCATGGCAGGGTTACGGCATTACTTCCTTTTCTGAGCTGCCTATACGGCAGTGAACCAATGTCGAGCGATCTGGTTGATAGCTTGCTTTTTCTGAGCTGCCTATACGGCAGTGAACACTGCAAAGAAGATCGACGCAACCCGCACATATTTCTGAGCTGCCTATACGGCAGTGAACTGGCGGCCAGTTGAATCCGGCACATTCCCGCTTTTCTGAGCTGCCTATACGGCAGTGAACGACTAACTTATTCGCCTCGGCGTGGTGGGCATTTTCTGAGCTGCCTATACGGCAGTGAACGTAAATATCAGCGCATACAGCGATAGCACCGTTTTCTGAGCTGCCTATACGGCAGTGAACATCGCCTGCCGCGCCGACGGCAACCGAAACATTTTCTGAGCTGCCTATACGGCAGTGAACTCTACGCCGCGATCAACATGGGGCTGGGTATTTTTCTGAGCTGCCTATACGGCAGTGAACTCAAGCGGTTACGCCTTGAGCGCAGACGCCTTTTTCTGAGCTGCCTATACGGCAGTGAACGACGGCGTCAGGCCGTTATCCAAGTTGGTGTTTTTCTGAGCTGCCTATACGGCAGTGAACCCTGCGTGGCAAGCGGAGGCGCCAGACACATTTTTCTGAGCTGCCTATACGGCAGTGAACGGCACGTTGTTTGTGCGCAGGCGAGCCACGGATTTCTGAGCTGCCTATACGGCAGTGAACGCCAGCTTTGAGCGGTGCATCAGGATCAGTTCTTTCTGAGCTGCCTATACGGCAGTGAACGCAGGCGTCACCTTTCACGCGGGGCTGGCCATTTTCTGAGCTGCCTATACGGCAGTGAACTAGCCCTTAAAATGCATAACACTTTGTTCTTGAGGGATTAACGTCCGTTAACCGCGATTTACCCTTTTTTTAGTGGCCGCCATAAACCGCTGATTTATATCGCATCGGTCCAGCGAAATAAAAAAGGGTAATTATCTAAAACCAAGGAATGGTTGCTCCGTTACCGAGACCATAAGCATTGAACGTGCCGTTTATTGGATTTTTTTGTAACGGTCCGTGCTGGATAAACAGTCGAAAGGCCTGATCAGTACTTTGGCTGCGCAAGCTGATAAAGGGCAAGGTGAGGCTACGCTCTACGTTATCCGGGATACGTTGCCGGGCATCTTCTGCCGTCAGTCCATGGCGCCGCATCAGCCGCCGACGCAAGCGTTCCGCGCTGCTCTTGACCTGAATTCGGCAGACATTTCGGTATTGCACCTCGTCGGGCACGTCCGTCACGTCACCTAGCTGCACATGATCGCTCATGCCAGTCAGCCAGGGCTGCGCCAGCAACTGCTGCAAGCATGCGGCTGAACCATGTAAACGCAGACGCTCACCCAGCGCCGGACGCGCCGGTTGTACATCTGGAAAACTGATGCCAATAGCCGGGTTTTGAAACCCCACCAGCGCTCGATGCAGCTTGGCATATAGAGCGTTCATCAGGTGCGTCGGCGAAAACTCCGGATCAGGTCGCAAACCAATATCAAGGTAGTGGTCCATGGCTTAGCCCTTGTCACTGTCACCGAAAACACCACCCCGAATCAGGGTGGCAAGGACGAAATGCTGCTGCCCCTCCTCCGGCACCTGTTCTTTAAGCACCCAGTTGTCCAGCAAGGTATAAAAATCCAGCTTCTGCTTTGGCTGGCGGTACGCTTTGCCTTGAGACGTGACTGAGCCGTAGGGTTCCACGGCGATTGGGCCAAGACCGTTCTCGTCTGGATACCAAGTGTCGATGGTGCGTAGAGCATTGCCGATTTTCTGTGAGTGCATGGCGGCGACATCACTGACCTGGTAAAGCGTTTTGCTCTTTTGCCCCTTCTTGTCCCCACGATCAAGAATCAACTCTTGAGAGGGAAACACTTCTTGGCCATCGCCGATACGGGCAAAGGCGGTAATGTCGAGCAAGACATAATCGTTACCGGCCAAACCGTTTTCGATCACGGCGGCCAGCTCTGCCAGGCTTTCGGTGGCTTGGCCTGTCGTTTCAAAATCACGCCAAGGCAAACTCAAGGCATCAAAGGTCCAAAGTGCCGCATCGCCACCCTCACGCTTGTGCCGCACTTGTACCTCGATGACTTCGGCGCCCATACGGTTGCGCCAAAGAAAACGCGCGTTAGCCAAGTTAAGGGCATAACGCCGAGCGAGCTCTTTAAACCCGTGATTACTTACGTAGCTTTGTACTGTGGCTGTTAATTGCTGCTGATATTCAACGTTGTTGCACGCTGAAGGTGTCCCGGCACCACCGAGTACGCGCAGGGTGAAACGTACGCGCAAGGTGTCAGCATCATTAGGCAGTGTGGCGACATCGACGGTTTGCAGATTAGGCGACTGAATCGAGGCATCCAGCTTGGCAGGATCTTGGTCTTTGCTTTTTTGACGGTTGGAGATGGTGCCGCGCACTGATTTTTCACGAACTGCGATGGCTGGCCACTGAGTGGCCGCCGAGCGATCATCCCAACGTCCAGCACTGAATAGCGCATCAGACGGGTCCAGCTTGCGTTCAAAAGCCAGAACGGATGCAGTTTTTAATTCAATTTTAGCCACTGTGCAGTTTCCTTATGCATGGATTTGCGGAGGAGAAAAGTCGTTGCTGCAGCGGTATAACCCGTTAGTTGCATCGGCGCGGTGATACCAAAGCAAATCAAGCAAATTGTCGATGCGGTGTGGGCTTAACCACTCGCCCAGGCCAAGCAGGCTTTCAGTGAAGCAAAAAGGGGTTTGGTTATCTCGCGCATTGGCAACCACGCCCGCGGCATACAAGGGTGATACTGCCGCGTAGCCAAGCGGCACTGGCACCAACCAGCCGGGCTTGCGGCGCAGGTTCCAATTAGCAGTTTGTGGCGTTTGTGGGTCCGGCGCTTCCGGCTCGAAGTTCAACCTCGATACATCCAGTAGCGCCTCCAACGGATTTGTCCCTTGCGCCGCCATTAAGTCTTGGCGCTCAACCAACGCGAAGCCTGGCAACATTTGACGACGCAGCTTGCGTGACTGGGTGCGGGCATCAGCGGGATCTTCAGGCCACAACTGTAAACGCGGCGAATAATGCCGCCCATTCGGATTGGGCAGAATGCTGCCTCCCGCCAAGCGCAAGCCAGCAGCGATGCGGAAGATCCGCTCGGCGACCTCGACTAAAACATCCTTGCCCTCGAACAACTCACCGCCATTCACACCGATCAGCAGGCTGACCTCGAAATGGGCGCGACCTTCTTCAACAATGGCAGCGGTTTTGCCGTCTTTATCAATCGGGTTGCGACTCAAGCTGAAAACCCGCGTACGCCGCCCCGCAGGTTGAAACACCTGCGGTTCATACCTGTGGCAAATGATTCCGACCCCATCTAAATGCAGATCAAACTCGCTGGCGATCCGACGCCCGAGCGCGTGGACAAATCCGGTAAACGCACTGGGTCCAGGAAAACCCCAAGTTAAGGGGCTGGAAATGGCATTGGCGTTTTGCACGTACAAGCGGGGTAATAACAGCAGGCCTTGGGGCGCATTATTCATCGTCGGCAACCTCTAGGCGGATCATTTTTAATTCGGCATCAAGGTCGCTAACCCATTGCTGATACTCGCCATCACCCATCGTCTTGTTCTCGCTGTGCAATGTCGCATTCAGCCATTTGGCGAAACGCGAGCACACTTCCTCAGCCCAGTCACCACGACGCCGCAGGCTGGCAAAATGCTCATCCGTTCGCCCTCGATGGGGGTCGAGCCAGAGCGCTTCGACACTGTCCAGTTGACAGTCACTGGCAGCACTCCAACCGCCGGGCAATTCATGCAATTCGGCGGCGCACTGCAATACTTCATCGCACAACGCTGCGACCCGTTGTCGGCGAACCTCGCGAATGGCCAGATTATTGCGTTCAGTCCGGGCGAGGAATTCACGCAAAGCCTTGCTCTGTTCACGCACATGCGGACGCCGAGAAAACCAGCCGACAAATATTGACGATACTTGAGTAGGCGGCTTGAGCCCTGATCGGCGCCAAGTAGGCGGCAACGACGGCAGCAAGTAAGCCTCGCCACGCCGCTCACTATTGAGCTGGCTGATATTTTGCGGCTTGGTGCCACCGAAATTCTGAATGACCAGATTCGGATACTCCCGATAACCGTGCGCCCAAGGGCGCTTATCTTTGTATGCCATGCGTGCAGCCTTGGCCTCATCGGAAAAGCGGTCACGCTGGATATCGCCGTAAACACGGTGCACCAGCGAGGTGGGGAACAAAGGGGCCAGCAAGTGATAACCGCCGTCGGGCAGCGGGAAGTAGAGTTGTTTAGCCAGTCGGTGTGAGGTCGGATGCCCTTTGCTTTCTACGATACCGGCGAAGGCCTGCAACCATTCGGCAGCTTGCTCAGGCTGATTGGACAATGCGGCGATTAACGCGATGTCGCCTTCGTGAACCCGCTGCAACAGGCTTTTGCCTGCATGCTCCAGCTTGAGAAACTTATACACATCCAATGCTGCGGCGTTACCAACCACGTCATCATCACGATCACTGCCCAGACTGTGGGTACCCAGCAATGTTGAGGCTTGCACGCTATCGCGCAAATACACGCTACTACCGCGCGCATCGGGGTGGGTGAATTTGAGGCCAAAATTGACCAACTGAATCTGCCCAACTCGACGGGCAGCATCGTGCAACCAAACCTCTGGCCGATGGGCTTCAAGTAATTGCTGATATTTGTCTTGCTCGCCTTCGCCTAGCTTCTCCAACTTAGCTTGTAAGCGTTCTTGAATAAATCCATGGATCAGCGCTTTAAGGGCGTTGATCTCACTTATATCCGCTGAGTTTTCCATAATCCGATGCGTTTCCTTACTTATTCCATTAGAGGTTTTGGCCGCTCATTTTTGTTTCTCGCGTTAGAACCCCCTAAATCCAAGTGCGGGATGATAGCGCCAGCCCCTGTCAGCGTTACTTTTGGCCAAATCAATCACGCCATACCGTAGTGCACAGGCAGCAAGTTCTAGATCTCTTTCGTCGGCTAATTGGCTTAGCTCTGTCAGGTAATCCGGCTCTCCCCAGAAGCCAATGCGTGGCCCGAACTGCAGCGGGAAATTCTCTAGCAAGTTATTCGCAGAAATTAATTGCCCATCTTCCTGCTGAAATTTGAAATTCAACACTTCATCTTCGTCTGGCTGTAGAACATAGCGCTGATGCCCCAGCGGGTCATCGCGAAAGCGCTGTTTACGCTGCAACTCGCCAGACAGCGCCGCCCGCGTTTGCCACCAAAGCGGCACCGGCAAACCTGACTTCGTGCTTTCACCGAGCATCAAGGCCCGAAGTCGCACATGCTCCAGGTCGACCAAGTTACTGCGCGGTTGCAACTCAGCTCGCTCGACAATCCGTGGCCGTGCGTCAATCATGCTCAGTTGCTCGACGCTCAACACGTCACTTAGATTGTGGCTGGCAAGCATAAATTCAGGGCTCTCAAATCCAGGCCTGCAGAAAGCTGGCGCTCTCCCCTCTAACGCTTTTACGTTGCGCTCCAGCAGATACACATTGGCTGACTGACACGGCCCCGGACGGTGCCGCCGAATGCGTCCAGCCAGCTGAATAATCGAGCGCATAGAGGACGGTTCAACGATACCCCAGTCGTAATCGTGATCGCGCCCGACCTCTGCGACCGGTGACGCCAGCACCACAAAAATCTGCTCTGGCTCGGGGTTCGCATCCAGCCATGCGCGTAATTCAGGGTCGGCAAATACAGCCTCTGGATCGTGGCGATTTAACAACCGATCAAGACGCCGTTCGATAGCAGAACGCATTAGCAAGAGGTGACGTGCGTGATAACAGCACAGGTGAATTCGGCAACCTGTTTCGGCACCCAATTTGAAAATTGCTTGGGCGACATCAATCATCGGATCGATATTAGCCATGCGCAGCAAGCCAAAACTGACGCGCTTTTGGCTGACCGGATCGACACTGTGATGCTCCCGGTGCAACTGATGGAGCATCCGGTGCAGGTGAGTTGCTAGCTCGTTGCGTATTTCTGGGGCGCCGCTCACGGTTATCGGCACTGGCTGAATCTGCGCCAATCGACGTACTTCAGCCTGCCTTAGCTTGGCAATGCGTTTGCCCACAAAAGTGCTGTGAGCATCAGTAAAAGACTCGGAAACCATGTGCTCACTCGACTCTGCGGCGAACTCATCAAACCATGCGCAACAGACGTTTAACCGCTGGCCGGGCACTCCCCGATTGGCTTGAAAAGAGCGGCGCCCCTCCAGATATGCGGCGAACAGTCCCTGAATCAAAGCCGGCGGCAGCGTTGCCGAAGACAATAGTACCCGGCTGCCAAGCAAGCCAGCCCAGTAAACCAGACGACTCAACGCGGGCAAGTCGTTAAGGTCGAAATCATCGGGTTCGTCCAGCACCAAATCAGCGGTCATCAGCCGCAACATCGGTGCGATCTGACGTCCACCCCGCGTACCTTCGGTGGCAGGAATCAAATGATCGACCGTGCAGACTAAAACGGGAGCATCGAGCATACGCTGTGCGGCGGAGTTTTTGCCTAACCAGTTTTTCAGCGCGCCCTCCTCAAGGCTGCCTTGGTAATGCACATAACTGTCGTCGTCCTGAAGCTGCTCGGCCGATTCTGAGCCGCTACGATCCAGCGACCCTCTGGCGCGGTCGAAAAGTTCTTTGATCGCTATACCGCCGACCACAACAGCCAGATCGTCGTCGCCCAATTTCAATCGATCACGGTAGGCCTGACCGGTTTGCAGAGTCAGGCTACGCAGGCCCAGTGCGATAGAGAAACGTGCCCCACGCTGCGGATCAGACAAGCCGTAAAGAATCCGGCCATTAGCCAACGTTTTGCCGCACCCGGTAGAGGCCATGTTGACGCCGAAAAAGCCCTGCTGGGCAGAACGTACTTGTAGCGCGGTAGCGAGGTCGTAGGCTTTGTCTTGCCAGCGAAAACGCTCATCGGCACTGCGTCGTTTAAAGCCTTTGTGCCGGGCAATACTCGGCAACCGGCGCTCTAACTGCGGCAAGCTGTGTGCAATACGCCCACTGTGTACCGCAACACCGATCAGATGCTCATCCAATCGCTGTTTCAACTGCCCCGTCTCGCGGTCAGTATTGGCGAACAACGGATAATCGGCATCGCCATAACGTGGGTGCGAGGGTTCACTGGAGTAGTGATGATCAGCCAGCATCAAAATTAATCGAGAAACATGGGTAACGTAGGGGTTTACCAACCAATCCGTCGTACTGAAGCCGGTGCGCGCCAGCATGCGTTCAGCTAGCTTGGCGGCGTGCTCACACCAATGCTTACTAGCGAGCGGGAGCGAGTTTTTAAAGGTCCAGCAGGCAGTTTTTTCCTTTAAATCAGCCTGAAGACGAGCGGCGTTCCATTCTGACGTTATTCCGTGAGGCAGGTTTTTCAGTGTTTGTGAATGCAACACTTCGTCATAAGGCTGCACCGGTAAACGATGATGACTGAGGATCAACCAACCGATGGCCCGAGCCAGACGCGGCAAAATATTGAAGGGGCTACGCGGTGAGGGTGTGCTGAGGCCATCGCGCAGTGTTAGTAAGCGCTCCTGCCAGCCTTTATCTTCTGTGCCGTTCGTCAAAGAGGCAAGACGTTGCAACCAGGCCTCATCGCTATCATTTCCCACAAAGGCTTGAAACAAACGCAGAGACACCCACTCATGCCGATAAGCATCGGCAAGTGGTTTTTTACTGCTGAGTTTGTTCTGAAAAGCTTGACTGGCCTTGCCAAAATCATGGAACAAAGATGCCAGCCCAGCCAACAGACGGATGTCTTCACCGGTATGCCAGTCATTTTCATTTTGGCTCCGCAACACGTCGCGCTCGGTACTGTTGGTCGGTACCGCACCTTGGGCATTAAAACGGCTAGCATCTCCAACTATCCACAGCATTTCGCTATGGTCACGGCCGCGAATCCAATGACAGGCGACAGAGGTATTTCGCCGGGCTGTCTTCCTTAGTAACCGCCGCAGAGTGTCGAGACCTTGCTGAGTAATCGGTGTTTGCCAAGTACGTTCGCCACGGCGTTCGGCAAACTGGTCGAGAATACGACGACTCTCATTTAAAGCTCGTTTATCGCATTGGCAGATCAGCAAAACATTCACTTCTGCGAATTCCCCAACTGCTGCGCCACGGCTTTAAGGCTGTCAATCATGAAGTCTAGAGCCTCGTTACGGGTCAGGCTTTCAATGCAGGCTTGGCGAAACTCCTGCTCATCATCCCCGCGCATGGCGGAAATAAAAGCTTGAGGCAAAATCATCGCATCCTTGATCAAGTCCGCTGCATCGAACACCAATCCGCCACGGCGCGTCTTGCCATGTAAAACCGCCAAGCCGTGAGGCAAGCCAAGCACCCAAGTTGCGGTGGCGGCCAAACCATAGGCCAGGTAATTACCATGATCAAGAAAGCGATTAGCAGGATCGTTACCGCTGCCACGTTTGGCGCGAACAAAATCGCCATATTTCATGGCGCGCGCCGCTAGTTTGAACAGCAGCTTAGTCAGCCGCGCTTCCTCGGTAAGCAAAAAAGTGTGATCCGGCGCCGCATTTAGGTACATAAGGGACTGCTGCAGCGCAGCATCCAAGGTTGCAGCATCAATTTGGAAGCCCGCCTCTTTGAGCGGACGGTTGGTCAGCCAATGCTGCCTGACTCGCTCCAGACGTAGGCGTTGAAATGCTTTGGCTGCTTCTAGGCGTAACTCATCATCGAACCAAAAACGCACCCAGTACTGAAGATATTCGGTAGGGCGGTACTCACTTTGCGGTGAAAACCAGGCCACTTCGATATCGATTTCATTAGCGCTGAACAGGGGCGTACCGCCCCCACCCGCAAACCCAACCAGCACACCCGCTTTAGCCAGTTCGCGCATCGCAGCTTGGGTGACAGATGTTCCTGTCCCCAGTAGCACTGTCGTGGTGTTGGCAATAGGGATATTCCAGTACAGCGAACGCTTACCTTCATCCGTCACATACTCGACACGCCCGCCATTAACCAAAACCCGACAATATTCGAGGTAGTAAATATTGGCGCGCTTGGAGTGCAGGATCGATTTCAAGTCTGATGCGTTTAAGTCATCCATGTACACACCTAGGTTATTGAAACCTTCACTGAGACTACAGAGGAAGAAGAACTGCACAACAGGAATTATAACGCCGACAACCCCGCGAGCTTGCGATCCAGGGGGTAGGCATTGACTTGGGTTAGCCAGAGCGGGGAAAAATTCTGTTTAAGCAAACTATTTACCAGAAACCTGGCGTGCACTTTACCGCTCACTGATGTTACACCCGATAAACGAATGGGCGAGATTCTTCAGCCGAAAAAAACTCAAAACGATGCACGGGACCCAAAAACAACAACTACGGCCTTACCTCTACCCAACGCTATCTCGCGCTTTTTTACCTCAACTATTCAGCACCCTGCAGGGAACCGAACTCAACACGCTATAATCAAAACCGCTCAGGCCACTTGGCCGTCATGTCATTGGAGTTTCCATGAAGCGTTGTGTACTGATTGGATTGTTCCTAACCGCTACCACGTTGACGCTCCCGGTTTTTGCGGGGAACGAAAGTAGTCTCTGTCAGATCAACTTGCAGAAAGTCAGAGATGCCCAGTCCAGTAATCAGGGAATGAACGATCAGCTAAGGGGTGACATCGACTCGACCCTTCACCGAGCCGAAGCGGCGTTCGCTCGAAATAGCGATGACGGTGTTCGCGAGTGCATTTCATTAACGACCCAAGCGATGCAAAAAATTCAGAGCAATTGAAGACTTAACCTATTCGTTCGCGGAGTGAAGCGCCTAGCGTCTGTCCATAGCGAAGATTCCATCTAGCAGAACGGGCTTTGATTCGATCACTATAAAAAAGGGCGCTCAGTGAGCGCCCTTTTGAAAATCCACCTGTCATGCTGCCTTCATATCGGCCATCAACGACTTCTTCAGTTGAGCCTTCAGCACTTCCATCTCCTTGCCAATTTCGTCCAGCTTTTCTTTTCCTAAAAGTTCTTCGCACTGAGGAAACATTTCCTCCTCTTCTTCTTCGATGTGGTGTTCCAGCAGTTCCTTTATCACTTTGACTCTCCCAGCGAATTCAGGCGTGCCGGGGTCGGTAGCTTTCAAATCCGGCAGCACCAGGGAATCGACGGTACGGTGCTCTTCCTTGGCTTCGTAATACATAATGTCCTGTTCCTTACTGCCCGCAGCTTTAAACGCAGGGTAAAGAATTTCCTCTTCGAGCTGGGTATGGATAACCAACTCCATCTCCAATTTAGTCAACAGATCGGCGCGTTTTTTAAGGGCGCGCTCTGAAGACTCACTCAGTTGAGTAAGAATTTCTTTGACCCGTACATGGTCTTGAACAAGCATGTCGATAGCATTCATCACGGTTCTCCAAAAAGGCTGGCAACTCATAAATACGATCGCCTGGCCCGAATTGATAAAGGGCGGAGCTAGAAGCTCACTGAAGGCTTACAGCATCTTCCGTGCCCGCTCCGACTAAAGATTAATCACCAATAAAAACAAACGCTTATACAAATTACTTATCGAGCAGCTCCGTGCAATTTGCATGAACACACCTCACAAAAACAGTGCATATTGCCGTCACGCTGTTAACTCAGAGCTGACCAAAACTAGCTGGCTTGCGAACTCATGCCCGGGGTCAAAATCACCTTGCGGCAATCCTCTTGTTTTTTATCGAAGATTTTGTAGCCCTCCACTGCATCTTCCAGAGACATCCGATGCGTGATGATGGCCTCTGGTGTCAGCGCGCCGCTTTCGATGTGTTCCAGCAGCTCAGGTAGATAACGCTGCACATGGGTCTGGCCCATTTTAAATGTCAGGCCTTTATCGAAGGCGTCGCCAAACAGGAAGCCATGGATAAATCCCGCGTAGACGCCCGGAACACTCACCGTACCGCCACGACGTACGGCGGCGATGCACTGACGCAAGGCTTTGCCGCTGCTGCCTTCGAGTTTGAGGGTGGCTAACACCGTTTCAGTGGTGCTGCCCTTGGCCTCAAAACCCACGGCATCGATCACACCATCCACGCCGCGCATCCCCGGGGTTTGGCGAATGATGGTGTCGGCGGGATCATCGTCGTCATCGAAGTTGATCGGGATAACGCCGTAAGTGCTCTGCGCGTATTCCAGGCGGTACGGGTGATGGTCCACCATGAAAATCTTTTCAGCACCTAACATCTTGGCGCAGGCCGCACTAAGCAACCCCACCGGTCCCGCGCCATAAATCGCAACACTGGAGCCCTTGCCGATACCAGCGTTCAACACGGCCTGCCACGCGGTAGGCAAAATATCGGACAAGAACAGTACTTTCTCGTCAGCCAACGTACCCGGCACCTTGAAGGGCCCAGTATTGGCCTTCGGCACCCGCACATACTCAGCCTGGCCGCCTGGCACGCCGCCGTATAAATGACTGAATCCAAATAAGGCCGCACCAGGCGGAATTGACTTTTTATTCAGAATCGCACCGCGTCCGGTATTGGTGGTTTCGCACGCTGCGAACTGATCTTGCTGACAGAAAAAGCAGCTGCCGCACGCGATCACAAAAGGAATTACAACCCGATCGCCTGGCTTCACTGCCGTAACTTGAGAACCCACTTCCTCAACAACCCCCATGAATTCATGACCGAAGATATCGCCATGTTCCACGGCGGGAATTTTTCCCCGATAGAGGTGTAAATCAGACCCGCAAATAGCGGTGGCCGTGACTTTCAAAATGATGTCATCCGCGTCTTTGAGGACCGGATCTGGAACGTTATCAACCCTTACGTCATGGGCGCCGTGGTAGGTAAGTGCTCGCATGGGGTGCTCCCTGGTTATGCAAATATGCAGTGCCAAAAGGGAGGCCGCGTCAGAGTGGCCTCAACAGAATAGGGAGGCCAGCATATTGGCTAAAGTTCAGAGGTAAGGACCGGCGGGAGAAACCGAGCTATGTCCATCTATACAGATTGTGCGACAGCGAATTCTCACGATGCATTAGGGCTAATCGATCACAGGCGTCAGGTGATCGGCGCCGGGTTGAACAAAGTGATGTCGTTGTGCAGGCGTAGCGCTTCGGCGCAGGTTTTTTTCCTGCCACTGGCGACGTCCAGGTAGAAGTGAAACAACTCCCAACCCAACTCTTCGATGCTGGCGCGCCCGGTGGCGATGCGCCCTGCATCGATATCGATCAGGTCTGGCCAACGCTGGGACAGCTCGGTGCGCGTCGACACCTTCACCACTGGCGCCATTGCCAAGCCATACGGCGTTCCGCGTCCGGTGGTAAATACATGCAGATTCATCCCGGCCGCCAGCTGCAACGTACCGCAGACAAAATCACTGGCCGGCGTTGCACAGAAAATCAGTCCTTTGCGCGTGAAGCGTTCGCCAGGTCCAAGCACCCCGTTGATCGCGCTGCGTCCGGATTTGACGATGGAGCCCAAGGATTTTTCGACGATGTTCGACAGCCCGCCCTTCTTGTTGCCCGGCGTGGTGTTGGCGCTGCGGTCGGCCTCGCCCTTGGCCAGGTAACGGTCGTACCAGTCCATTTCTCGAACCAGTTCTTGAGCCACTTCGACGGTTTCCGCGCGCGAGGTCAGCAAGTAAATCGCATCACGCACTTCGGTCACTTCGGAGAACATCACCGTCGCACCGGCGCGTAACAGCAAATCCGAGGCGTAGCCCAGCGCCGGGTTCGCGGTGATGCCGGAAAACGCATCGCTCCCACCGCATTGCATGCCCAAAATCAGCTCGGACGCCGGCACGGTTTCGCGACGACGTTGATCGAGTTTCTTCAAGCGGGTCTCGGCCATGTCCATGATCTGCTCGATCATTTCCACGAAACCGTGGCTCGAGTCCTGAAGCCGATACAGCCACGGGTCGTCGAGGTCCACCGAGCTATCGTTTTCGTGCATGACTTGCCCCGGCTGCAATTTCTCGCAACCCAGGCTGATCACCAGCGCTTCGCCGCCCAGGTTCGGGTTACGCGCCAAGTTGCGCACGGTACGGATCGGAATGTAGGCATCTTTTGCCGTGATCGCCACGCCACAGCCATAACTGTGGGTCAGCGCCACCACGTCATCGACGTTCGGGTATTTAGGCAGCAACTCGTCACGGATGCGCTTGACCGCATGATCAAGCACCCCGGTGACGCATTGCACAGTAGTAGTGATGCCCAGAATATTGCGCGTACCGACAGTGCCGTCAGCGTTGCGATAACCTTCGAAAGTGAAACCTTCCAGCGGCTCGCCCTGTTCCGGCACATCAGTGGACAACGGCAGGCTGTCCAGCGGCGGCGCGGTCGGCATGCGCAGGTGATCTTCCCTGACCCAACTGCCACGCGGGATAGCTTGCAAGGCAAAACCAATGGTGTGCCCGTAACGAATAACAGGCTCCCCTTCGGCGATGTCCACTAAGTTGACCTTGTGGCTTTGCGGCACGTTATCCAGCGTTACCAAACCGTTGTCGAACCGGGTGCCCGCAGGCACACCTTGATCGTTGACCACGACAACCACGTTATCGAGGGCATTCAACTGAATGTAGCGTGGCGAATCGGCATGTTGAATCAGGTTCATCACGGTTTCCTCAGGATTTGGCTTGAGAAAGTTTTTTGGCGCCATCGCCGATTGCCAGGCCCTTAGGTGACGGTTCTGTCAATTCGACGCGCTTGATTTCACCAACAATGAACACATAGCTGATCACCGCCACCAACGCATTGGCACCGACGAACACCAGCGCCCACTTGAACGAGCCAGTTGAGTTGATGATGTAACCGATCACGATAGGGGTAGTGATGGAAGCGATGTTGCCGAACATGTTGAACAAACCACCGCTCAAACCGGCGATCTGCTTGGGCGATGTATCGGAAACCACGGCCCAACCCAATGCGCCAACGCCTTTACCGAAGAAGGCCAGGGCCATGAAACCGACCACCATCCATTCGATGTCCACGTAATTGCACGCGACAATCGTCGTCGACAACAGTAGCCCACCGATAATCGGTACCTTGCGGGAGAAGGTCAGCGAATGGCCTTTGCGCAACAGGTAGTCAGAAATGATCCCGCCCAACACGCCGCCGACAAACCCACAGATCGCTGGCAGGGAGGCAATGAAGCCGGCTTTCAGGATTGTCATACCGCGTTCCTGAACCAGGTACACCGGGAACCAGGTCAGGAAGAAGTAGGTAATGCCGTTGATGCAGTATTGGCCCAGGTAGACGCCGAGCATCATGCGATTGGTCAGCAGCTGCCGCACGTAGTCCCACTTGGGGCCACCGCTGGCACCTTTGCCCTTATCCTGATCCATATCGACCATGCCGCCGTTGTCGGCAATATGGTTGAACTCGGCTTCGTTGATCATCGGGTGATTGCGCGGGCTGTGGATAACTTTCAGCCAAATTGCGGAAAACACCACACCGACGCCGCCCATCACCACAAACACGTGTTGCCAGCCATAGCTGTAAACGATCCAGCCCATCAGCGGGGCGAACAGTACGGTGGCGAAATATTGCGCAGAATTGAAGATGGCCGACGCAGTGCCGCGTTCGGCGGTAGGAAACCAGGCCGCGACAATCCGTGCGTTACCTGGGAAGGATGGCGCTTCAGCCAGACCCACCAGAAACCGCAGCATGAACAGCGCGACGATGGCCGTGGAGACGCCGAATTCACCGACATAGCCTTGCAGCACGGTGAACAGCGACCAGGTGAAAATGCTCAGGGCATAGACTTTTTTTGACCCGAACCGGTCAAGTAGCCATCCGCCGGGGATCTGGCCAGCCACGTAGGCCCAACCAAACGCAGAAAAGATAAAGCCGAGGGTAACGGCGTCGATGCCGAGACTTTTTTGCAGGCTGGAGCCCGCGATAGCGATGGTGGCACGGTCGGCATAATTGATCGTGGTCACCAGAAAAAGCATGAGCAGAATCAAATAGCGGACGTGGGTCGGCTTGGCGTGCGGCATGTAACAGTACTCCCACTATTTATTTTTTTTGGGCGGGTAAAGCTTTTACGTACAACTCTTCAGGAGCGAACTTGTTGGCGAGGCGGCGTGTCAGGTCTAACGCCTCACCAACAAGGTGGCTCCTAGCGGTTTCGCGTTACTTACGAGCCGATGTAGCTGGTTTTCACCACGGTGTAGAACTCTTGCGCGTAGCGACCTTGCTCGCGCGAACCGTAGGAAGAACCTTTGCGACCACCAAACGGCACGTGGTAATCGACACCCGCCGTTGGCAGGTTGACCATCACCATCCCGGCCTGCGAATGGCGTTTGAAATGGTTGGCATATTTCAGCGAAGACGTCGCGATGCCTGCCGACAAGCCGAATTCGGTGTCGTTGGCCATGGCCAGTGCAGCTTCGTAGTCAGCCACGCGGACGATGTTCGCCACTGGGCCAAAGATCTCTTCTTTGCTGATGCGCATCTCGGCGGTGCTGTCGGCAAACAGCGTTGGTGCCAGGAAGTAGCCTTCGGTGTCGCAGGTGACCAATTCACCGCCCGATACCAAACGTGCGCCTTCTTGTTGACCGATCGCGACATAGCTCATGTCTTGATCCAGCTGGGCTTTTGAAACGACCGGACCGATATCAATACCGGCCTTCAGTGCATGGCCCACTTTGATCGAACGCATGCGCTCGGCCACGGCTTCAACGAACTTGTCGTGGATGCCAGCGGTCACGATGAAGCGGCTCGACGCCGTGCAACGTTGACCGGTGGAGTAGAACGCGCTCTGTACCGACAGCTCGACCGCTTGCTTGAGATCAGCGTCGTCGAGAATGACCTGTGGGTTTTTGCCGCCCATTTCCAGCTGTACTTTGGCTTGACGCGCAATGCAATCAACCGCGATCTGACGACCCACACCGACGGAACCGGTGAAGCTGACGCCGTCGACTTTGCGGCTTTTGACAATCACGTCACCCACTACACGGCCGCTGCCCATCACTAAATTGAACACGCCAGCCGGGAAGCCCGAGCGGGAGATGATTTCAGCGATAGCCCACGCGCAACCGGGCACCAGGTCAGCCGGTTTGATCACCACGCAGTTGCCGTAAGCCAGGGCCGGGGCGATTTTCCAGGCCGGAATCGCAATCGGAAAGTTCCACGGGGTGATCAGACCGATCACGCCTAGCGCTTCGCGAGTGACTTCAACGTTGACCCCCGGACGGACCGACGGGATGTAGTCGCCGGACAGACGCAGGGCTTCACCGGCGAAGAATTTGAAGATGTTGCCAGCGCGGGTCACTTCGCCGATCGCTTCCGGCAAGGTCTTGCCTTCTTCACGGGCGAGCAAGGTGCCTAGTTCTTCGCGGCGCGCGAGGATTTCGCTGCCGACTTTGTCCAGCGAATCACTGCGTGCTTGAATGCCAGAAGTAGACCACGCCGGGAACGCAGCACGGGCAGCGTCGATAGCCGCGTTGACTTGCGCCACATCTGCTTGAGCGTACTGGCCGACGACATCCGACAGATCAGATGGGTTTATGTTGGAGGAATAAGTCGAACCGGCAACCCATTCGCCGCCAATGTAGTTATCAAAACGTTTCGAATCAGACACGAGCATTCTCCAAAAAAGCACGAAAAGCTAAAGGCAGAACCGCTGATCACTCAGCGGCCTTGGTTGTGCATATTTATTATTGAGCGCCCTGCTTGTCCATCAACGCAGCGAGCATTTCAAACTCTTCTGCGGTGAGGTCAGTCAATGGCGTACGGACCGGACCTGCGGCGTAACCGGCGATTTTCGCGCCTGCTTTTACGATGCTGACTGCGTAACCCGACTTGCGGTTACGGATGTCCAGATACGGCAAGAAGAAGTCGTCGATCAGCTTGCCCACGGTGGCGTGATCGTCACGGGCAACGGCGTGGTAGAAGTCCATGGCCATTTTTGGCAGGAAGTTGAACACCGCCGACGAATACACCGGAACGCCCAGCGCTTTGTAGGCAGCGGCGTAGACTTCGGCGGTCGGCAAGCCGCCCAGGTAGCTGAAGCGATCACCGAGCCGATGACGGATGGAAACCATCAGTTCAATGTCGCCCAGCCCGTCTTTGTAGCCAATCAGGTTCGGGCAGCTCTCGGCCAGACGCTCCAACAGTGGAGCGGTCAAGCGGCAGACGTTACGGTTGTAAACAATCACGCCAATATTGACCGACTTGCACACCGCCTCCACGTGGGCGGCAACGCCGTCCTGGCTGGCTTCGGTCAAATAGTGCGGCAGCAGCAAGACGCCTTTGGCGCCCAGGCGCTCGGCTTCCTGTGCATATTCGATGGCTTGACGGGTCGATCCGCCGACACCGGCCAGAATCGGCACGCTGTTGGCGCAAGTATCAACCGCGGTCTTGATGACTTCAGAATATTCGCTGGCTGCGAGGGAGAAAAACTCACCGGTTCCGCCGGCAGCGAACAACGCGGTAGCGCCGTAGGGCGCGAGCCATTCAAGGCGCTTGATGTAGCCGGCCTTGTGGAAGTCGCCCTGAGCGTTGAAATCCGTAACCGGAAAAGACAGCAGACCTGCAGAAAGGATGGACTTCAGTTCTTGTGGATTCATTATTCGAACACCCTGAGCAACAAAATATGGAAGGAAGCGCACCAACCTCTCAGCCGATGTTGTATGTCATCGTACAACTAGAAATGAGATGACTCAACAGGATTTTGGAAATTTGATATCAACGCCGATCAGAGGTATCGAATACCGGTAGAAGATTGCAAATGCTCTGTGGACCCATCCATCAAGAACGCGGGCAGCGTGATCTGATGGCGCGCCGCGTCGTGACCTTCCTGGATGAATTCGGTCCTGCGGTTAGGGTACACCGGGTTAAGCCTGCTGCTTTTGTGCCTCTTCATGCGCATGACGCAGGCGTTCGCGGCTATTGGTCAGATGCAAGCGCATGGCGGCGCGGGCGGCATCGGAATCTTGGCGGGCGATGGCTTCGAAGATTTCTTCGTGCTCGCGGTTCAGGCGACTCATGTATTGCTGCTGATCGTCATGGGCCAAATGTGCGGAGTTGAGACGGGTACGTGGAATGATGCTGGTGCCCAAGTGAGTCATGATGTCGACGAAGTAACGGTTGCCCGTTGACAGGGCAATCTGCAAATGGAACTGAAAGTCT
Source organism: Pseudomonas sp. 10S5 (assembly GCF_035019745.1). Lineage (NCBI taxonomy): Bacteria > Pseudomonadati > Pseudomonadota > Gammaproteobacteria > Pseudomonadales > Pseudomonadaceae > Pseudomonas > Pseudomonas sp. 10S5. Next base: position 56,664 of record NZ_JASJVL010000013.1, on the reverse strand, counting down.
GAGGACACACCGTCAGCGGCGTTTTGCGCCCTTTCGATCAACGCATCCAGCGCAGTCCGCATCGCGGCAAGTTGTTCTGGGCTGCGACGTTGCGCGGCCAATCCGGCCGATTCAACTTCAAGGCTGATGCGCAACTCGAGAATCGCCAGCACATCACGCAAAGTAACAATGGTCGCCGGATCGATACGAAAACCACTCGGGCTCGGGGTATCCAGCACAAAGGTGCCAATGCCATGGCGAGTTTCCACCAGACCGGAAGCCTGCAATCGCGAGATAGCTTCGCGTACCACCGTACGGCTTACGCCCTGCTCTTGCATGATTGCCGACTCGGTCGGCAACTTGTCTCCGCGTGTCAGTTGCCCACCGCGAATCCGCTCGGAGAGATCAGTTACCAACTCTTGGGCGAGGCTGCGGTGTTTTCTGCGAACACGTGGCGCAGGGCTCTGATTATCCATATCCGACATCAATCTCTAAAAAGCTTTATAAGCGCGCATGATAGCGCAACCGAGTTGTACGACAACATGCGCAAAAAGCTGGCTGCTTTCAAGCATCTTTTGTACGACCGTTAAACCACGGCCTCAGGTTGGGGTTGTTCACGCAGTTGGCCGCCATCAATCCGCACATGCCGACGATGGAAACGCTTGAGGCTGTTGCGATGGCCGACGCTGAGCAGAGTTACGCCCGGCAGTTCGTCAATCAGCGCCTGATACAGCACGCCTTCATCTTCTTCATCCATTGCCGATGTCGCTTCGTCCAGATACAGCCAGTTGGGTGCGTAAAGCAGCGCACGGGCAAAGGCTACGCGTTGCTGCTCACCTGGCGACAACATGCGTTGCCAGTGATCACTTTCGTCAAGACGCGGTATTAGATGAGTCAAACGGCAGGTTTCCAGGACCTGAGCGTAACGGTCTGCCGGATACGCTTCGGGCGCCTGTGGATAACTTAAGGCTTCGCGCAACGTACCAATGGGCAAATACGGCCGTTGCGGCAAGAACAAATAACGCTCGGCGGGCAGCGTCACGCTGCCATGTCCTTCATGCCATAAGCCACCCAACGCACGCAGCAACGTACTTTTTCCGCTGCCCGAGCGGCCGCTCAGCATGACCCGATCACCTGAAGCAATGTCCAGATTGGCACCGGCCAGCAGGTCACGACCATCGGCCAGCTTCAACGCCAAGTTATCAAAACGCAACGCATTGCCCTCTCGGTCAACCTTGATGTCCGAAGTATGGGCTTCGTTGTCGCGCATGCCCTGCCGGAAACTTAACAGACGGTCGCAGGTAGCGCGCCACGAGGCCAGAGAGGTGTAAGCCTCGATGAACCAGCTGAAGTTTTCCTGAACGTTGCCGAAAGCCGAATTGATTTGCATCAGACCGCCCAGTTCGATGGCACCCGAGAAGTAACGCGGGGATGCGACAACAAAGGCAAACACGGTGGCGATTTGTGAATAACCGGCCGTGAAGAACGTTAGACGCTTGGAGACCTTCATGATGTTCCAGTAGTTGGCCCAGATCATGCCGAAGCGCGAGCTCAACCGCTGATTCTCATTGGGTTCGCCATTAGAAAAGGCAATGCTTTCGGCGTTTTCACGAACCCGGACCAAGGCGAAACGCAGATCCGCTTCGTAGCGTTCCTGTTGGTTGCTCAGCTTGATCAAGCGCTGTCCGATTTTGTGAGTCAGCCAGCTGCCCAACGCGGCGTATAACAGTGCAGCCCAAAACATGTAACCGGGAATCGTGACACCCAGTAGTTCGATGCTGCCCGAAACGCCCCACAAAATGACCGAGAACGACACCAGACTGACCACGGTACGGATCAAGCCCAGCGCCAGGCTCAAGGTGCTGGAAGTGAAGCTATTCAAGTCTTCAGACAATCGTTGGTCAGGGTTATCGGTGTAACCATGTTGTTCAAGCTGGTAGTAATTCTTGTGCGCGAGCCATTTGGCAAAGTGCTGCTCGGTCAACCACCGTCGCCAGCGGATGGTTAGCATTTGAGTCAGATAAAGACGGTATACCGCACCGAGGATCGCGATGGCGGCAATACCGCAAAAATACAAAATCAGATGAGTAAACGCCTCTACGTTTTTCTCTTGCAAGGCGTTGTAAAAGTCTTTGTACCAACTGTTGATCATCACCGAAATGGCCACGCTAAACAGCGACAGCGCAATCACGGAAACCAGCAGCAGCCAGGCCATGCCTTTTTCTTCGCTACGCCAGTACGGCGTTATCAGTTTCCAGACGCGACGGAAGAATTCTCCGCGGACGGCGTCGTTGACCCCAGAATACTCGGCGTTGCGATTCATTATTCAAGCTCGATTGGGATAGAAAAAACGCGTCGGGGCCGATCATAAATGATCGCCGCGGCGCTTCGCGAAGTCCGCAGACATTCGTTCAGCCCCTGTTCAGCGCCTGACCGGCCGCTTCTGCAATTTACGCTGCAGGGTCCGGCGGTGCATGCCCAGGGCCCGAGCGGTTGCTGAGATGTTGCCTTCATGTTCGGTCAGCACACGCTGAATATGCTCCCACTGCAACCGGTCCACCGACATTGGGTTTTCCGGCACCAACGTATCCAGGTCTGCATGTTCGGACAGCAGTGCAGCCAAAACGTCGTCGGCGTCGGCCGGTTTGCACAGATAATTGCAGGCGCCGCGTTTGATGGCCTCGACTGCCGTGGCGATGCTTGAGTAACCGGTAAGAATGACTACGCGCATTTCCGGATCGATTTCCAGCAGCTTGGGCAATAACACCAGCCCCGAATCGCCGGTCATTTTCAGGTCCAGCGCGGCGTATTCCGGTATGTCGTTTTGCGCCAGCATTAAGCCTTCTTCGGCTGAACTGGCGGTGCTGACGCGAAAGCCACGACGACTCATGGCCCGTGCCATCACACGGGTAAAGGTCGCGTCATCGTCTACCAGCAATAGATGCGGCAGCTCTTCGCCTTCGCCTTCGACTTGAATTTCGTCACTCATGCTTGTCTCCTCGGGCGTCACGGGGCAGGCGCAACTCGGTTAGCGTGCCGCCCTCTTCATGACTGTAGAGTTTTACTGAGCCACCGGCGCGGGTCACGCTGGCCTTGCTCAAAAACAGACCGAGGCCGAAGCCTTTGCCTTTAGTAGTGAAAAATGGCTTGCCGATTTGCTCGGCAATGGCCAACGGCACACCGGCACCGTGGTCACGAATACTGATGCAAATTTCAGCGGGGCCCCAGTCCAGGCGCACTTCCAGCCCTTCTGGGCAGGCGTCAGCGGCATTGTTCAGCAGATTCAATAACGCCTGGGTCAGGTCTTGCGGTGGCGCCAGCCGAGGAATCGACCCTTGGCCCACAAGTTGGAAGCGATAGCTGGCTTCAGGGCGCATCAAGTGCCAACGGTTCAGAGCCTCATCAAGCCACTCAGTCACGTCACGCTCTTCAACGGCCATACGCCGATTGGCTTCAGCGGCGCGCACCAGTTGTTGCAGGGTGTGCTTGCACTGCTGAACCTGCTCTTGCAGCACGGCTAAATCTTCCTGCAGCAGCGGATCATGATGGTCTTGGCGCATTTCTTTGATCAGCACACTCATGGTCGCCAAGGGTGTACCCAATTCATGAGCGGCGCCAGCCGCTTGGGTTGCAACCGCGAGCAATTGTTGGTCGCGCAGGCCCTCTTCTCGACGTTCGGCACGCAATTGTTCCTGCCGCCGGAGCTCTTCAGCCATCCTTGCCGCAAAGAAGGTGATCACCGCCGCTGCCAGTGCGAAGCTCAGCCACATGCCATAAATTTGCAAATTTTCCCGCGCGATGGGAAATGTACCCATTGGGTAAAACTGCACCAACAATAGTGTGTAACTGGTCAACGCCAGACCCGACAGCATCAAGGAATACAGCCACGGCAAAGTCACCGCAGCGATGGTCAGCGGCACCAGGTAATAGGAAACGAATGGATTGGTTGAACCGCCGGAGAAATACAGCAGTACGCTGTGTATCAACATGTCCAGGGCCAGTTGTACGGCGTATTCCAACTCGGTCACGGGCCATGACGTACGCAGGCGGATGGCGGTCAATAGGCACAACACCATGGAAAACCCCAGCGTAACTGCCAAGGGCAGCCATGGCAGCGGCAATAGGCTCAACATATAGGCCATGCCCACCGAACCCGCTTGCGCGGCGAGCACCAACGTACGAATGACGGTCAGGCGCCACAGGTTCTGACGAGTAGCTGAAAGCAGCTGAACGGGGGCGAGCATGAGCTCTCCTGATGAGCGATGCAGGCGGATCGCGCCGAGTATAACGAAGCTAATGTCAAAACAGCATAACTGCGTCAAAGCGTCACAGATTGAGGCAGTCATTACTGCCCTTGAAAGGTCTGCCGAAAGTCGCGACAAACTCGGCTTGTAAGAGCGAAAGCGGCCTTGGACTTCTACAAGGAATATTCGTTTTCAGGGGACACACACCTCCAGGAACCAGAATAGGTCATAGTCAGTCTGATGATTTTCCGTCTGACGGTGATCCGCTGCAGATGTTCTTAACAAGGAGTTTGTATGTTCAGCCTTCGTCCCGCCGCTACCCTGATTGCCCTCGGTGTCGCTACGCTCGCCAGCTTCCCGGCCTTAGCCGAAGAGGCACGTTACAACCAAGTTTCCGTACGCGCCGAAGTCAGCCAAGAGGTGCCGCGCGATTTAATGATAGTGACGTTGTTTACCGAAGCCCAAAACGCTGACCCGGCCAAACTCGCGACGGAAATTACCGAGTCGCTGAACAAGGCAATCAGCCAGGCCCGCGAGGTAAAAGACATTACCCTTCGACAGGGCACTCGCAACAGTTCGCCAATCTACGATGACAAAGGACAAAAAATCACCGGCTGGCGTGAACGCGCCGAGTTACGCCTTGAGAGCACCGACTTTGCAGCGCTGTCCAAGCTGACAGCGCAACTGTTGGACGGTATGAAGATTGGCGGCATGGATTTCGCCATCGCACCCACTACCCGCAAAGCCAGCGAAGATACCCTCCTCAAAGATGTTGTGACCGCGTTTAAAATGCGTGCGCAATTGGTTACCGATGCCTTGGGTGGCAAAAGCTACAAGCTGGTAAACCTGAACCTCAACACCTCAGGCTTTCCACAACCGTACCTGCGCGCGCCCGTCATGATGATGAAGGCCGCCCGCTCTGACGGCGCCCCTACTCCAGAGGTCGAAGCTGGCACCAGCCATGTTGGCGTCAACGCCGACGGAGTGATCGAAGTCCAGATGCAATAACGCCAGCGCGATTGCCGCACTCTTTGGAGCTCCCCCATGGGAAAAACAGTCAAACCCTTACTGCTTGCCACCGCTCTATTGGCGTGCAGTCCGATTTCTCAGGCTGCCAGCACGCTGGTGTATTGCTCTGAAGCCAGCCCCGCCGGTTTTGATCCTAGCCAATACACCAGTGGTACGGAGTTTGATGCGTCTGCCGAAACGGTGTTCAACCGACTGACACAATTTGAGCGCGGCAGCACAAATGTCGAACCGGGGCTGGCGACGCGCTGGGAGGTTTCCAGCGATGGCCTGAGTTACACCTTTCATTTGCGTGCAAATGTGAAGTTTCACACCACCGATTACTTCACGCCGACCCGAGACTTCAACGCCGACGACGTACTGTTTACTTTCAATCGCCTGCTTGATCCGAACTATCCGTTTCGCAAGGCATACCCATCGGAATCGCCCTATTTCAACGACATGGGGTTAAACACGACAATTAAAAGCATCGACAAAATTGACGACCTTACCGTCCGCTTCAGCCTGAACAATGTGGATGCAGCGTTCATTCAAAACCTTGCCATGAGCTTTGCCTCGGTTCAGTCCGCCGAATATGCCGCGCAGTTGCTTAAAGAAGGTAAGGCGGCAGACATAAATCAGAAGCCCATCGGCACCGGGCCGTTCGTGTTCAAGCGCTATCAAAAAGACTCGCAGATTCGCTATAGCGCCAATACTGCGTATTGGAAGCCGGAGGATGTGAAGATCGACAACTTGATTTTCTCGATCAATACCGACGCCGCCGTGCGTGCGCAAAAACTTAAAACCAACGAGTGCCAGGTCAGCGGGTACCCTCGTCCACAAGACATTGAACTGCTGGAAAAAGACCCGGACATCAACGTCCTCAGTCAGCCCGGCTTCAACCTTGGGTTCTTGGCTTATAACGTGACCCACAAACCGTTGGATCAGCTCAATGTACGCCAGGCACTGGACATGGCCATCGATAAGCCTGCGATCATAAAAGCGGTATACCAAAGTGCCGGGCAGTTGGCGCAAAACGCGCTGCCACCTAACCAGTGGAGTTATGACCTAACGATCAAAGACGCCCCCTACGACCCGACAAAAGCCAAGCAACTGCTAAAAGAGGCCGGGATTGCACCAGGCACCGAAATCAGTTTGTGGGCCATGACGGTACAACGTGCTTCCAACCCCAACGCGCGAATGTCGGCGCAGATGATTCAAGCCGATTGGGCGAAGATCGGCATTAAAGCCACAATTGTCAGCTACGAGTGGGGCGAATACATCAAGCGAGCCAAGAACGGCGAACACGACGTTCTGACCTATGGCTGGACCGGCGACAACGGTGATCCAGACAACTGGCTCGGGGTTTTATATAGCTGCGCGGCCGTAAAGGGGAGCAACTTTTCCAGATGGTGTGACCCTGCCTACGACAAGCTGGTGCAAGAAGCCAAAGTCACCAGTGATCGAGGAAAACGTATCCAGCTGTACCAGCAAGCACAGCACATTTTGAAGGAACAAGTGCCTATCACGCCCATCGCCAACTCAAAGATTTTCCAACCCATTCGAAAAGAAGTACAAAACTTTAAACTTAGCCCGTTTGGACTCACTCCGTTCTACGGCGTGAGTCTAAATAAATAGCCTTCAGTAACACCTTTGCTCTAACCGGGTGCATTCCACACGCCTGACCGCACTTAGTCGGTGCAGAGGAGGTTGCTGAAAACGACTACGCAAACGATCAAATGCGCGTCAAATTACATTTATGCGACATTCCTGTACGTTCGTGCCACTGTTTGCCGCTTCATTGGCGCCACCATCTTGCTTTGGGTATGGCGCCTGCATAAGTATCCGCAGGGTCGGCTCACAAGGTCGCGCCCTCTACTAAAAAATGACAACAACTGAGGCCACCATGCTCAAACAAGCGGTCATTCCGTTTCTACTCAGCGCAGGTTTGATTGCCTGCGCTCCGTTCGCCCAAGCAGCTCCTACTTCCTTGGTGTTTTGCTCCGAAGGCAGCCCGGCCGGTTTTGACCCAGGTCAGTACACCACCGGAACCGATTTTGATGCTGCAGCCGAGACTATGTTCAATCGTCTCAGCCAGTTCGAGCGCGGCGGTACCGCTGTTATTCCTGGCTTGGCGACCAGTTGGGATATCTCTCCGGACGTGCTGACTTACACCTTTCACTTGCGTGAAGGCGTAAAGTTCCACACCACTGATTACTTCAAGCCAACCCGCAACTTCAATGCCGATGACGTGTTGTTCACGTTCAACCGCATGCTGAACAAAGACGATCCGTTCCGCAAAGCCTACCCGACCGAGTTCCCGTACTTCACTGACATGGGGATGGACACCAACATCGTTAAAGTCGAGAAGCTGGACGATCACACTGTCAAGTTCACTCTAAAAACCGTTGATGCCGCGTTCATTCAAGACATGGCCATGAGCTTCGCGTCTATTCAGTCTGCTGAATACGCAGCTCAATTGCTTAAAGAAGGTAAGGCTCAAGACATTAACCAGAAGCCAATCGGCACTGGCCCGTTTGTGTTCAAGAGCTATCAAAAAGATTCCAACATCCGTTACACCGGCAACAAGGATTATTGGAAGCCTGAAGACGTCAAAGTCGACAACCTGATCTTCGCTATTACCACCGACCCGTCGGTGCGGATGCAGAAGCTGAAGAAAGGCGAATGTCAGATTACCCTGTACCCGCGCCCAGCAGACCTCGTCGCTCTCAAGGCTGACAAAGACTTGAAGATGCCTGACCAGGCGGGTTTCAACCTGGGTTATATCGCTTACAACGTGATGCCAAAAATCAAAGGCAGCGACGAACCTAACCCAATGGCCTTGCTGAAAGTTCGTCAAGCGCTGGACATGGCCGTCAACAAACAGCAAATCATCGACTCTGTGTATCAGGGTGCGGGGCAACTAGCGGTCAACGGCATGCCGCCGACAGAATGGTCGTATGACACCACCATCAAGGATGCCGGTTACAACCCTGAAAAAGCCAAAGCGCTGCTCAAGGAAGCCGGTATCAAAGAAGGCACCGAAATCACCCTGTGGGCGATGCCGGTTCAGCGACCTTACAACCCCAACGCCAAGTTGATGGCTGAGATGCTTCAGTCAGACTGGGCAAAAATCGGCATCAAAGCCAAAATCGTTACCTACGAATGGGGCGAGTACATCAAACGCGCCAAAGCAGGCGAAAACGGCGCAATGCTGATTGGCTGGAGCGGCGACAACGGTGACCCGGACAACTGGCTGGGAACCTTATTCGGTTGCGATGCGATGGACGGCAACAACTTCTCGAAGTGGTGTGACAAGCCGTACGACAACCTGATCAAGCAAGCTAAGGAAACACCTGACCAGGCTAAGCGCACCGAACTGTACAAACAGGCGCAACACCTTCTCAAAGACGCCGTGCCGATTACGCCAATCGCGCACTCGACCGTCTATCAACCTATGCGCAACAACGTCCAGGGCTTCAAGATCAGCCCATTCGGCTTGAACTCCTTTTATGGTGTAAGCGTTAGCAAGTAAGAACGATGTCACTACGCTGTTACCAGCGTGGTGACATTTTTTCAGAGTGGAAACAGGCCTGCGTTAAGCAAGTAACTGCTAATAAGCAGCCACCTACTATCGCCACGCACTTTTCCTACAAACTCTGAAGCACCTAGGACTATTTACTCCGCCGCCCAAGCACTTTAGGTTTCGTGGGCTCGCGTCAGTGATCGCCTGATAAAAACCGTTTCAAGCTGGGAGAAAAATACTCGTCCCGAGCAAAGCCGTTCCGACGATTTGACGCTTGGCATTTGCCACTACTTCGAGCGGGACGGATACCGAGCACCATCTAAGCCAGATTAACTAAAAACTGGCTCTATAAAAGTAATAAGGGAGCGTTAACGTGAAAAGAGCCAGTACCGCACTATTAGCCCTGTCCATCTGCACCATGGGAGCAATGGCACAGGCAGAAAGCGTCAGTCAGGAATTCGAACCGACAACGCTCAACACCAGCAAGGCCCAGGAAGACGCTAAGGGTTTCATCGAAGGTTCAACGATAAAGGGTTCTACCAAGAACTTTTTTGCGAAAGAACAAAGCACTCGTCAAGATCTGTTCAGCTACAAGAAAGACGGTGTATCGGTCCCGACAGCGCGTCGTAATACCTGGACTCAGGGCACGATCATCGATTACTCCTCGGGGTTTACCCAGGGCGTCGTTGGCTTCGCGACTGAAGCTGCTATCTACAACGAAGTTGCGCTTGAGAGAGGCCACGCTCGAATCGCTGGCGGCGGCAACCGGACACTGACAGACAGTAACGGCAATGCTGTCGACCAATGGAGCAAAATGGGCCTAGGCAACATCAAAGCCCGTATATCCAACACGGTTGTAACCGCCGGCCGTCAGTCAGTGAACACACCCGTGATCGCCTACATTGGCAACCGTGCGCTGCCTTCAAGCTTTCAAGGTTTTGCCGTACAGAGTGACGAACTGAGCAACCTCTCATTCCAGGCCGGCAGCTTCGACCGCGTATCGCCGCGTACCGAAGAAAGCCTGACCAAGTTCCGCTCTGAGTACGCTGACCGCAGTATCACTTCCGACCGCTTGAGCATGGCTGGTGTAGATTGGAAACCGTCCAAGGCGCTGACCGCAAGTTTTTATGCCTCAGACCTGGAAGATTTCTGGAAGCAATACTACATCGGGATCAACCACGACCTGGGCGATCCATCAGTCCTGGCCCTGAGCACTGGTTTTAACTACTACAAAACCAAGGACAGCGGCCAGAGCAAACTCGGCGCCATCGACAACGATACGTACAGCCTGTCATTCACCCTGGCTCACGAAGCGCACAGCCTGACGCTGGCGTATCAGCAAGTTGCGGGCGACACCTTTTTCGACTACGCCCACGAAACCAACGCCATCTTCCTCGCCAACTCCTTGCTGTCCGACTTCAACGGACCAAACGAGAAGTCGATCCAGATTGGTTACGGTCTGAACATGGCTAAATACGGCGTACCGGGTCTGAAATTCAGCATCTACTCGGCACACGGCTTCGACATCAACGGTACCCACTACACGGGTACTGCGTATGACGTGAAGCAAATGAATGGCGAACATCACCAGGAATACGGTTTCGGCACCGCGTATACCCTGCAAAGTGGCCCATTGAAAGCCAGCAGCATCAAAGCCAGTTACACCACCCACCGCGCCAGCGAGTTCCAGGCTGACGGCAACATCCGGGAATTGCGTTTCGTGACCACAATTCCATTTAACATTCTGTAACGCATCAAAGGCGCCTGCTGCGGGTTCCGGGCCATCCGTGATCATCCACACAGGCGTCACCATTCAGATCTTTGCGGAGGGTTTATATTGAAATTACTTTCTTTACGTACCTCGATTGCACTGGCGTTGTTCAGTGTCGCCGTCAGCGTTTCAGCCAAACCTTTGGTGGTCTGCACCGAAGCCAGCCCTGAAGGTTTCGACATCGTCCAGTACACCACCGCCGTCACCGCCGACGCGGCAGCGGAGACCATCCTTAACCGACTGGTGGATTTCGCACCGGGCACTACGGATGTGGTCCCTGGCCTGGCCGAAAGCTGGGAGATCAGCCCGGATGGCCTCACCTACACGTTCCACTTGCGCCACGGCGTGAAATTTCAGACCACCGATTATTTCAAACCAACCCGCACAATGAATGCCGACGACGTGCTCTGGAGTTTCCAGCGCCAGCTCGACCCAAAGCACCCTTGGCATGACAAGTCACTGATTGGGTTCCCTTACTTCGAAAGCATGGGTTTTGTCGACCTGCTCAAGAGCGTCGAAAAACTCGACGACTCTACCGTCAAGTTCACCTTGACCCGCCCCGAATCGCCCTTCCTGCGCGACATGGCCATGCCCTTTACCTCGATCTACTCCGCGGAGTACGGCGACCAGTTGCTTAAGTCCGGTAAAACTGACGACCTCAACAGCAAACCCATCGGCACCGGCCCGTTCATCCTTGTTCGCTATGCCAAAGATGCCCAAATCCGCTATAAAGCCAACCCGGATTACTGGAAGGGACAGGTACCTAGCGAAGCACTGATTTTTGCGATAACCCTGGACAACAACACCCGCCTACAAAAATTAAAAGCCAACGAGTGTCAGATTGCTCTGTACCCAAAACCTGATGATATCGCCAACATCAAGGCCGACCCCAATCTCAAAATCGATGAGATGGAAGCCATGATGACCAGCTACGTCGCCATAAACACGTCCCACAAATACTTGAGTGACGTGCGTGTGCGTGAGGCGATCAACCTGGCGTTCGACAAAAAGGCCTATATCCATGCATTGTTCGGCGAAGGCAAGGCGACCGAGGGCGTCAACCCGTACCCGCCAACGTTGCTAGGCTATGCTGCCGATATTCAGAACCCGCCTCGCGACCTGAACAAAGCCCGTGCGCTGCTTAAAGAAGCTGGAGTACCTGAGGGAACGGTATTAACCCTGTTCTCCCGCAATGGTGGCGCCGTCACAAACCCGAATCCACTAGTGGGCGCACAGATGTTGCAGTCGGATTTGGCGCAGATTGGCCTCAAGGTAGATATTCGCGTTCTGGAATGGGGCGAAATGCTTAAACGCGCCAAAAATGGCGAACATGACATGGTGTTTGCTGGGTGGGCAGGCGACAACGGAGACCCTGATAACTTCCTTACGCCAAATCTGAGTTGCGATGCGGCAAAAAATGGTGAGAATTACGCACGCTGGTGTGACAAGACATTCGAAGATGCCATTTCCCAGGCCCGCGTCAAAACAGATCCTGCTGAGCGTGCTGCGTTTTACGAAAAAGCCCAGCAAGAGTTCCACAAAGAACAACCGTGGATCAGCCTGGCTTACCCCAAACTGTTCACTGCCATGCGCAAAAATGTCGAGGGCTATCACATCAGCCCCCTGACCACTAATAACTTTGCCACTACACGGGTGAAGTAGAGAAAAACACCGGCGCGGCTCGTCACCCGAGCTTCGTCGGCGCACGCCTAACCGGCTGATGAGGTACACCAGAAGATGTTTAGTTTTATTGCCCGCCGCGTGGGGTTGTTAATACCCACCTTCTTCGGCATCACCCTGCTGACTTTTGCCCTGATTCGTTTGATTCCGGGCGACCCCGTGGAGGTAATGATGGGGGAGCGCCGGGTTGATCCGGTGATGCACGCCCAAGCCATGGAACGCCTTGGTCTGAATAAACCCCTTTACGCCCAATACTTTGATTATGTTGGCAAGCTCGCCCACGGTGATCTTGGCGAATCGTTGCGCACCCGAGAAAGCGTGTGGACCGAATTCAAAGCTTTGTTCCCGGCCACGCTGGAACTGTCAACTGCGGCGCTTATTTTCGCTGGCATCCTGGGCCTGCTGGCCGGGGTGATTGCGGCACTCAAACGAGGATCCCTATTCGACCATGGGGTGATGGGTATCTCCTTGGCGGGATACTCAATGCCGATCTTTTGGTGGGGCCTGATTCTGATCATGTTTTTCTCGGTGACTCTGGGCTGGACGCCTGTGTCCGGGCGCATCAACCTGCTTTATGACATTCCGCCCAAAACTGGCTTCATGCTGATCGACACCCTGCTCAGTGACGAGCCTGGTTCGTTTCTCGATGCCCTGCACCACCTTATTTTGCCGGCCATCGTGTTGGGTACTATCCCGCTGGCAGTGATTGCCCGGATGACCCGCTCTTCGATGCTTGAAGTGCTGCGCGAAGATTACGTGCGCACAGCGCGCGCCAAAGGTCTGTCGCCCGCCCGTGTGGTCTTCGTCCACGGACTGCGAAACGCATTGATCCCGGTCCTGACGGTATTCGGCCTGCAAGTCGGCACATTGCTCGCCGGCGCAGTGTTGACCGAAACCATTTTCTCTTGGCCCGGTATTGGTAAGTGGCTGATCGAAGCCATTGGCGCCCGGGACTATCCCGTGGTGCAAAACGGCATCCTGCTAATCGCCTGCCTGGTGATTTTGGTCAACTTCGTGGTGGACATCCTCTACGGCTTTGCCAACCCACGCATTCGTCACCACGGCTGAGATCATTCCTATGAACACACCTACATCCGCGGTAGCAGTCGATCAAAGCCTGCTATACCCGTCGCCGTACAAAGAATTCTGGAATGCATTTGCGCAGAACAAAGGCGCCGTTGCCGGGCTGATGTTCATGACCCTGGTCGTTTTCTGCGCGCTGTTCGCACCGTGGGTCGCTCCTCACAATCCCAGCGAGCAATACCGCGACTTCCTGCTGACCCCACCGGTCTGGCTGGAGGGAGGCCAATGGCAGTTCCTGCTCGGCACCGATGAGCTGGGGCGTGACTTGCTGTCACGTCTGATCACCGGTTCACGACTGTCGCTGATGATCGGCATGTCCTCGGTGGTCATGTCGTTGATTCCAGGGATTCTCATGGGCCTGCTGGCCGGGTTCTTCCCGCGTATTCTTGGCCCGTCGATCATGCGCCTGATGGACATCATGCTGGCACTGCCTTCACTGCTGCTGGCTGTGGCAATTGTCGCCATCCTCGGCCCTGGCCTGATCAACACCATCATCGCCATTGCCGTGGTGTCTTTGCCGTCGTATGTACGACTGACCCGAGCTGCGGTCATGGGCGAACTGAACCGTGATTACGTGACTGCCGCCCGTTTGGCCGGCGCCACGCTGCCACGCCTGATGTTCATCACTGTGCTGCCCAACTGCATGGCACCATTGATCGTCCAAGCGACCTTGAGTTTCTCCTCGGCGATTCTCGATGCTGCGGCATTGGGCTTCCTCGGCTTGGGCGTACAACCGCCAACCCCAGAGTGGGGCACGATGCTGGCCTCGGCTCGGGATTACATCGAACGCGCCTGGTGGGTAGTCAGTCTGCCTGGCCTGACCATTTTGCTCAGCGTGCTGGCAATCAACTTGATGGGTGACGGGCTGCGCGATGCGCTGGACCCGAAACTCAAAAATGCCGCCTGAGGAGATTCGTATGTCACTTCTAGAAATCAAGAATCTCAACGTCCGCTTCGGCGACGCCAAAGCCATCCCGGTGGTAGACGGTTTGAGCATCAGCGTGGAAAAGGGTGAAGTACTGGCCATCGTTGGCGAATCGGGTTCCGGCAAATCGGTAACCATGATGGCGCTGATGGGCTTGATCGAAAAACCAGGCGTCGTCACCGCCGACTCGCTGAACTTTGACGGCAATGAACTGCTTACGCTCAGTTCACGCCAGCGCCGACGCATTATCGGCAAAGACATGGCCATGGTGTTCCAAGACCCCATGACGGCGCTCAATCCGAGCTACACCGTCGGTTTCCAGATCGAAGAAGTTCTGCGTCAGCACCTGAACATGAATGGCAAAGCCGCTCGCCAACGTGCGCTTGAGTTGCTTGAAAAAGTAGAAATCCCCGGTGCTGCTGCCCGTTTAAATGCTTACCCGCACCAACTGTCGGGCGGCATGAGCCAGCGTGTTGCGATTGCCATGGCGATTGCCGGCGAACCGAAACTGCTGATCGCCGACGAGCCGACCACCGCGTTGGACGTAACGATTCAAGCACAGATCATGGACCTGCTGCTGAGTTTGCAAAAAGAGCGGGACATGGCGTTGGTGCTGATCACCCACGACCTCGCCGTGGTCGCTGAAACCGCCCAGCGCGTGTGCGTGATGTACGCCGGCCAAGCGGTAGAAATTGGCCAGGTGCCGGGTTTGTTCGACGTTCCAGGTCATCCGTACAGCGAAGCTTTGCTGGCCGCGATTCCTGAGCACAGCATGGGCGCCGATCGTCTGGCGACCCTGCCAGGCATGGTGCCGGGCCGTTATGACCGGCCACAAGGTTGCCTGCTGTCGCCGCGCTGCCCCTACGTTCAGGACAACTGCCGGACCCAGCGTCCTGGTCTGGACCTGAAAGACCATAGCTTCGCTCGCTGTTTCTACCCGCTGAACCAGGAGGTCGCGTAATGACCGTCGTTCTTACTGCCCGCGACCTGACCCGTCACTACGAAGTATCACGCGGCCTGTTCAAAGGGCACGCGCTGGTTCGTGCACTCAACGGCGTGTCGTTCGAGCTGGAAGCGGGAAAAACCCTGGCTGTGGTCGGTGAGTCCGGTTGTGGCAAATCGACCCTGGCCCGAGCGTTGACGTTGATCGAGGAGCCCTCCTCCGGTTCGCTGAAAATTGCCGGCCAGGAAGTCACCGGCGCCAGCAAAGCAGAACTCAAACAATTGCGACGCGATGTGCAGATGGTGTTCCAAAGCCCTTATGCCTCGCTAAACCCACGGCAGAAAGTCGGTGACCAACTGGGCGAGCCGCTGCTGATTAATACCAATCTGTCACGCACAGAGCGTCGGGAGAAAGTGCAAGCCATGATGCAACAGGTTGGTTTGCGCCCTGAGCATTACCACCGCTACCCGCACATGTTTTCCGGTGGTCAGCGTCAGCGTATTGCGCTGGCCCGAGCGATGATGCTGCAACCCAAAGTGCTGGTGGCGGACGAACCGACCTCAGCGCTGGACGTGTCGATTCAGGCCCAAGTGCTTAACCTGTTCATGGATTTGCAGCAGGAATTCAATACCGCTTACGTGTTCATTTCGCACAACCTTTCGGTGGTGCGTCACGTCGCCGATACCGTGCTGGTAATGTACCTCGGGCGCCCTGCGGAAATGGGCCCCAAGGAAGAGATCTACAACCGGCCACTGCATCCGTATACGCGGGCCTTGTTATCCGCGACCCCAACCATTCACCCGGACCCTCTCAAGCCGAAGATCAAAATCATCGGCGAATTGCCTAACCCGCTCAACCCGCCAACCGGCTGTGCCTTCCACAAGCGCTGCCCCTACGCGACCGAACTGTGCGCCACTGATGAACCTGCGCTGCGCGTGGTCGACAACCGTCAGGTTGCTTGCCATTACGCCGAGCAATTCATCGAAGGTAATGCTGCGTAATCGTTCTGTAGTATCTCTGAAGCCCTGCAGAGTTGAAGTGCGCCCCAGAGGTTGGACATAAATCCAGCCTCTGGGGCGCACTTCAACTTTCTGTAGAAGCGAATTCGCTCACCAATCGTTCAGTCAATACACATCCCGCCGATAACGCCCGTGCTCGACCAACTGCTCGACCTCGTGAATGCCTAGCAACTCAATCAAGACCTCCTCGACACCCATGGCCATGCCTTGCAGGCTGCCACAGATATAAATCACCGCGCCTTGGGCCAACCACTCGCGCAACTCATGGGCTGATTCACGCAAGCGATCCTGCACATAAATTTTTTCGGCCTGGTCACGCGAGAACGCCAGATCCAGACGCGCCAGATCGCCCGTCGCCAACCAGCCTTGCAGCTCGTCGCGACAATAAAAATCGTGGGCCACATTACGCTCGCCGAACATCAGCCAGTTACGCGTCTGCCCTTGAGCAATCCGCGCCTTGAGCAAGCTGCGCAGGCCCGCCAATCCAGTTCCGTTTCCCACTAAAATCATTGGCACAGTTTCGCTTGGTAGATGGAAGCTGCTGTTACGTCGAAGGCGCAGGCTGATCGCTGAACCTTGCAGCGCATGCTCGGTCAGCAGTCCGGACCCCAATCCCAGACTACCGTCCGGGTGTATTTCCTGGCGAACAATCAGCTGTACACAACCGTCCGCTAGAATTGAAGCAATGGAGTATCGGCGTGGTACCGCGCTGTCATTCGGCAATACTTCCACCAAGTCACCCGCTCCCCACGCACGGATGAAGGGCGGCATTAGGTCTACCAAGAAAACCTTAGCTCCATCACTGCCAGGGTTCAGCAGCTCACGCCGACTCAATACCCAGCGTTCGAACTCAGGAGACTGCCACACGGCCGATGGCGCACTGCCCGTCAACGCATCTAACTGGTGCTGCCATTGTTGCAATGCATGATTGTCACCGCTGTCTACTTCAATGGGCGCGAAAAACGAACGACCACCGCGTACCGCTAGCCAGTCATGCAGGCGCTTGGCGAATGCGCAGAACTGTTGGTACTGCCGATCACCCAGTGCCAGCACTGCATAGTTAAGGTCCAGTCGCGCTAACGACCGGCTGAGCAACGCCCGCTCGAACCCACGTGCACTGTCAGGTGCCTCACCCTCTCCAAACGTGCTAACCACGAACAGCGCATTGCGGCTTTGGCGTAAATCCCACTCGGTCACCTCAGCTAACGGCCGCACGCGCACTGGCAACCCGGCGGCCTGTAACTGCCCGGCAGTTTTCCATGCCAACTGTTCGGCGAAGCCACTTTGGCTGGCGAAAGCGATCAACCAAGCCGGTGCATAGCCGTCGACATTGGCCGCCAGCGCA
Organism: Pseudomonas sp. 10S5; assembly: GCF_035019745.1. NCBI lineage: Bacteria > Pseudomonadati > Pseudomonadota > Gammaproteobacteria > Pseudomonadales > Pseudomonadaceae > Pseudomonas > Pseudomonas sp. 10S5. The sequence continues at coordinate 39,144 of NZ_JASJVL010000013.1, read as the reverse complement.
TTGCGGGCGGTCGCAATCTGGCGCTTCTTGCGCCGCCGATCCAGGTAGAGCAACCAACCGGTGATGAAAAACAGCGGCATCATCAGCGCCGCCAGCGACATGACGACCCGCCCGACGATCCCGAAATAGCTGCCCACATGCAACGCGTAATTGCTGATCAATAATTTGGCCGACAGGCTCTTGTCGGCGTAACGGGATTGAGCACTGACCTTGCCGCTCGCCGGGTCGAGGGTGATTTGGTTCAGCGCCCGTTGATGCTCGGCATTGCGCAGCAGGTAATAAACCGTCGCGGGCTGGCCCGCCACCGGTGACAGGCGCAAATTCCAGCTGATGAGTTCGGAACCCGCAACCCGCTGGACGCTATTCCACACCGCTACGTAATCCACGGTAGGTAATGGTCCCGCCGGCAGGGGCTGCCCACGACTAACACGTGGACTTTTGCGCGCCTCACCTGAGGCTGCGTCTGCGAGCAATCGGGTCATCCCGTTGTTGTACCAACTGTAAGACCACATCAGGCCAGTCAAGGCTGACACCAGGTAAAACACCAAGCACCAAGTGCCGAAGATAGAGTGTAAGTCCCACTTGAACGCGCGGCCTTTCTTTGCCCAGTCCATAGCCAGCCAGACACGCCAGCTCAGTACCCGACGCGGCCAACGTAGATACAGACCAGACACACAAAAGAACAGCAGGATCAACGTGCTTGCGCCAGTGAGCTGTTTACCAAACTCGCCCAAGACCAGGTAACGGTGCATCTGCAGAACCCGTTCGAAAAAGTCCTCGCCAGCCAGATGAACGTCAAGCAGTAAGCCCGTGTAAGGATCGAAATAGATCAGTTCACCACGGATCTGGCCGAGCGGCGGTGTAAATGACACCTGCGCCGCTTTGTCTCCAGCTGTAACGACCCACAACGCGGAAACAATTTTGCCAGTAGTGGCTTCCAGCTTTTTCACCATTTCGACCGGCGGCAAAATCCCGGTAGCAGGTCGCTCCACCTGCAACGCATGCGGATTGAAAACCTCCAGCAACTCGTCTTGAAAGGAGCTTATCGCTCCAGTAACCCCCATAATTGCCAAAACCAGACCTGCGCTAATGCCTGAGATCCAGTGCACTTGAAACAGGATTTTCTTTATCACCTCAAAGACCTCGACACATTCGGAGGGATGCATTGTGCCTTTTAAATCGTAAACATTCTCATCCACGTTAAAAACGCTGCTCAGTATTTAACGAGATGGATCAATGGCCTCAGCTAATACACTGATACAGATCTCCTAGGTCCATAACCTTGGTAAGTGTTATGCAATACCAAGTTCTTACTTAACTTTCGACATTTCCTACACACTTCGCCCATCTTTCTATTTTGACAGTCCCTATAACAACCCACTAGTCTGGCTCCAGTGCAAGTCGCACTGCACTTAACATTGCAGATTCAAATAGCATCAGGATCGGTGCTGACGAAACATAAAAGGGAAAGAACTATGACATCGAATACAGATAGCACCTATGACAACGATTCAATTTTAGACAACGCAATCAACGCACCTGAAGAGTTTGTAAACGCATCAACGGGCAGGTCTGAAAACAGTATCCGGGGGAAAGGCATTACACTGACAAAAAATGAAATCATTCAACTTCGGATGTACGAAATCGCAGGATTAGCGCTCCCCACCGCAGTTCAAGATGTCATTACCTACCTCGGCTATACCGACGGAGCAGGACCAGGACTCTCAGCCAACGATTTTCGAGATACGTTTATTGTGGTGCACAACCACGCAGCACGCTGGAACCCTATTAGCGTCAAGATCAAAGCCATCGGCAGTGAGCTAAAAGTATTTGCGGGTCAATTACAGATATACGGCGATGACATGTCACGCGTCCTTTCTGAAATCAAAGGCAGTAAAACTTTTCGGGAGCTGAATATTGAAACATATGATGATCTAAAGCGTGCAAAAATCGATATGAATATTGAACTTCCGGACATCGAATTAGATGCAGCCGGTCTCGATACGGCCAAAGATTTCGGGTACTACTTAACAAAGATGTTGGAAAAAGTCCAAGCGCGTAAAGCTGACGCTGAAGCCGTTAAAGTACTGCTACACGATTTTGACAAAGATCTTTCGTTGTCAGTCCGCCCAAAAGTAAGCATGAAATTAGCGTCAATAAAAAACACTCCGTTGCACGAAGAAGTCAAAAAATTACAGGTGGTCATCAATCAACGCACCCTCGACATTGATGAAAAAACAAAAGAATACAAAAAACTAGTGGGCGACTCGTTGGCGTCAGCTGCAGCAGGCGGTGTATTTGGTTTAGGTATGGCAATCTATACCGGATCCGAGGCCGAAAAAATCCGTAAAGAACGAAATCGACTTAAAAAATTACAAGCGGCGGATATCGAACTGTTAAGCCAGAAAAATAGCATCGCAGGAAATTTAAGTCGTATTGAATTGGACATGCAAGACTTGCAATTGCTAGTGATCGACGCCGACGCGGCGACCAAAAACCTGGTCACTGTATGGAACGCGCTTTCTCTGTATGCCGACAAATCCCAAGATGAAGCGAAATCCATTACAGACGTGCTAAAAGCGAACCGGTTTGAGTCCCATTTCAGGTCTGTAGTAGAACCGTGGAAGCTAATTGGTGAAACCGCCGATGAATTGCTGGATGTTTTCAAAGAAGCAGATGACGAAATCAAACGCCGCGGCCTTTAATTAAATTTGGATATTTATAACATGAACTCTCAGAGCAACGTTACCTCCCTAAAACTGAACGCAAACTACATCGAACCCAATGTAAACGTCATGAGCAGTAGCCTTGCAGAAATGCAAAACAACATGGCAGTAGCGCAGGTAGCATTTAATAAAGTCAGTTATTTGCCAAACCTGATCAGCACGTTCTCGACGTGGGTTGATGCCGCATTGACAGGTCGCCAGATCCTCAAAGAATCAAGTCAGCGGATGGCTGTAGAGTTCCATCTGACCGTCCCGAAACTGCGACAACTGAACGACGAATACCGTCAATGCGATGACCCTGATGAACAAGTAGACATCCTCGATGAAGTCAATAAATCTCTCACCAATACCGTGGACAAAACGCTTGAAGAAGCAAAAAAACTGAATAAATGTTTGGCAAACATCAGTGGTTCATTTGACCCATCGGCTACCACTAGTTATTTAGACGGCTTCGAAACTCAGTCACAAAGTCTAAAGGCAGAGATAGAGCATTTAAAAGCGCAGGAAAGCGACTGGTCGCAGCAACGCACAGTACTCACAGAGGCTATCGCAGTTATTGAACTACAGGGTGTAGCAACGGGGGCACAAGAGGCTATTTTGACTACAGAAAAAATTGCTGAACTGGGAGTGCAACCTCCGGAAATGGCACTTATACAACTGGCAGTCGATCAGCTTAAAAAATCAATTGACAACGCGAAGGCAACTTTTAGCTTTTTAGATCTGGTAGCAGAAAGAGATCGTCTGCGGACTAGAATAGATACTTGCTCAAGCCATATTGCAAGTCGTGATGCAGAAATCGGCCGAATTGTGGAACGCATCAAGCTCATCAAGGCTATTCATATCATCAATGAACATCGGAATATTTTTGCTACAGAATTCGATAAAATTGTTAACTCCGTTTATCTTTTTCTGGAGCTTAACAATGTGCCCGAGCAAGATGACGATGTACGCAGCTTAACGTTGATTAACTACGCCATTCAATTGGAAAAATACCTTAACCCCATTCATGGGTAAAAAGCACACTCGATTACAATAAACCTTACCTAGGCAAAGGGGCGTGCCGCGCAGGCGGCCACCCCTCTTACCAAGTTACCTTACCATTAACTCGCTGACTTAATGTCCTAACGGACGATGGTCTCCGGGGACTGTAGATAAATAATCATTATGGGCACCGCCGAAATTGACTTGCCATTTCTTAAGGTATTGGCAAACTATCGTTTATTTTTGAAAAATCTTCCCGAACAGGTTAACTCCATAAAAACAGAACTGAATATGTTTTCTGATAAGGAATTTAAGCAACGGGTAGAGCCCTCTCTTGTTTATGTTCTTCCTATTGCAAAAAACAAATCAGATTCTTGGCCCATTGAATTTAACCAAATGTTGCACGGGCATTATAATTTGTGCGGGCTTATCGCTGACTTGATTTTTTTTGCTCATCAGCTCGCAGGGGCTACTGCGTTGATGACTAAGCCACAGAGAAGCAATTCGTTGTCGACCCTCAACCTGCAACAACCTCCATTCTCTCTCGCAGGCTTAGCCTTCCTTCACGCAAGCTCACCGGTCATTCTCCTTCAACAAATAAAACTTCATATCCATGATGCCTGGAAAAAATGTTTCGACAGCGCGTTCCACTCGTCAACCCTCTCAGACGGTGTCTCGCTGATAACCCCAAGAATCATTAACTTTATGGACGCGAGCATTGATATCTATGCCGCGCGACGTAATATCAGCTTAGATTTGACCATCACCGACAGCGCTTTAGACATTGTTATTAAGACCGCCAATAAGACACGGAACGATTATACAGACACTTTGATCGCTGCTAGTGACTTGTACGCCTATCTCAGTAACATCCGCGCATTACTGGACGAACCCGATAGACTGATTGCACGGGTATTTCAGAGCAGCACGATAAATGAGCTTAACGAGGCAATGAAGGGCATGGTGCCGAGCCTGAACGTCCTGAAAGAACACCTTCAGAAGTTATAACGGTCATGCGTCAAAAGCCCATGGGTCATCATGGGCTATCTGAATAGCTCTGATCAGACGTAGAAAGATTTCAATGGCGGAAAGCCGTTAAATTCCACAGCACTATAGCTCGTGGTGTAAGCACCGGTAGACAACCAGTACAAACGGTCGCCAATGGCCAAGTTTAATGGCAGACCATACTTATAGTTCTCATACATGATATCGGCGCTGTCGCAGGTAGGACCGGCGATAACCACTTCTTCCATTTCGCCTTTTTTCTCGGTCCAGATCGGAAACTTAATGGCTTCGTCCATGGTTTCGATCAGGCCTGAGAATTTACCCACATCGGTATAAACCCATCGCTCAACGGCGGTACGCGACTTGCGTGCTACCAAGACCACCTCACTGACCAGGATACCGGCGTTGGCAATCAACGAACGGCCAGGCTCCAGAATGATTTCTGGAAGGTCGTCGCCGAAGTCTTCCTTGAGGAAACGGATGATTTCTTCTGCGTAGGTTTCCAGGCTGTTGGTGCGGGTGATGTAGTTGGCCGGGAAGCCGCCACCCATGTTGATGAGCTTGAGGATAATGCCGTCTTCTTCTTTCAGACGCTCGAAGATCACTTTGACCTTGGCAATCGCAGCATCCCACACGCTGATGTCACGCTGCTGCGAACCCACATGGAACGAAATGCCATAAGGCACCAAGCCTAATTCACGGGCAAGAATAAGCAGGTCCATGGCCATGTCAGTCTGGCAACCGAATTTACGCGACAACGGCCAATCGGCGGTGGTCGAGCCCTCGGTGAGAATACGCACGTAAACCCTGGAGCCCGGCGCGGCTTTGGCGATGTTGCGCAGGTCAGCTTCAGAGTCGGTGGCAAACAACCGCACACCCTTCTCATAGAAGTAGCGAATGTCCTTGGATTTCTTGATGGTGTTGCCGTAGCTCATGCGATCAGGTGTTACACCCTCACCCATGACTTTATCCAGCTCGTAGATCGAAGCGATATCGAAACTGGAGCCTTTGTCCTTAAGCAGGTTGATGATTTCAACCGCCGGGTTGGCTTTAACGGCGTAATAGATTTTGGCAAAATCGAAGCCTGCTCGCAGGTCATCGTAGGCCTTGTCGATCATCGCAGTGTCGATGACCACAAACGGGGTTTCATGCTGATCGGCAAACGCCTTCATTTTGTTGAAGGTGGTGAGCTCAAAATAGTCTTCGACTTTGATCATGCTGGATCTCCTACGGGCAAACTGGATTAATCAATGGGTGCGAATGAACGTCCTCCGTGTGTATCCCCACTTTGGTTCGCCTACTTCCCAAGGCCATCGCCGAAAGCAAAAAGGCCATGGGAAAAGCGCTTCCCTTGGCCTTGCTGTCTCGTCGTCAGTACTTGAGCCGGATGGATCGTTTCCAGCATGGACGTTCGGCGCGAACTTTAGGACTTGATAGCCTTGAGATCAACAAAAAATGTCGCGTTTTTGCACACGTCCGTCGCGAGCTGTCTTTCACTGACCTACGTAACCGACCCATGTGACATGGTTGATGTTCCATTCCAGGCACACCATGCATTCCCTGTAGGGGCCGACTTGTTGGCGAAGCGCCATGTGTAGCGCATCAGTTCGCCATATCGCTAACACCTTGGCTCCTCCAGAAAGATGGTTTTTCATCCGTTGGATCAAGCAACACTGCTTACGCTTAAGCCACCAACTCAGCCGGAGAAACAATGCTGGTCTTGCCACCGCGAGACTTACCGGAGCTTAAATACTCTGCAATGGATTCCTGAGTCACCTCACCCAGGAACACCCGTTCGGCATCCATGACCGGCAGCCACGATCGGTTGAACTCGTACATCCGCGACAGCAGAATCCGCAAATGCTCATCGAATGCAGCCGTGGCATTGAACTCAAGCAAGAATTGCGCGCAGGTGCCGGTTTGACGGTGCAGGTCGCGGCGGCGAACGTAACCAAGGCCTTTGTTTTCGGCATCGGTGACTACCACGTAACGGCGGTCAAGCTCGTCCATCAGTTCCAACGCTTCGGCGACCGGGGTTTCAGGGCTGACCGACGGCGCGTTGTCCGCCGCATCTTCGGCTTTTACCAACAACAGACGCTTGAGGGTGCTGTCCTGGCCAACGAAGCTTTTTACAAAATCATCTGCTGGGTGTGCCAGCAAGGTGTCGGGGTGGTCGACCTGAATTAGTTTTCCGCCACGAAAAATTGCGATTTTGTCGCCGAGCTTTATTGCTTCGTCGATGTCGTGGCTAACCATGATCACGGTCTTGTTTAGCGCCCGCTGCATCTCGAAGAACTCATTTTGAATTGACTCACGGTTGATCGGGTCAACCGCGCCGAACGGCTCATCCATCAACAACAGTGGCGCGTCTGCGGCCAAGGCGCGGATCACGCCGATCCGTTGTTGCTGACCGCCGGACAATTCTCGCGGGTAGCGGCTCAGGTACTGCTTGGGCTCAAGCTTGACCATCGCCATTAATTCGATAGCGCGGTCGCGGCACTTCTGTTTGTCCCACCCCAACAAGCGCGGGACGATGGTGATGTTTTCTTCGATGGTCATGTTCGGAAACAGACCGATCTGCTGAATGACGTAGCCAATATTACGGCGCAGGGTCACTTCGTCCAGACCGCTGGTGTCTTCACCGTTGATCAGCACCTTGCCGGAGGTTGGCATGATCAAACGGTTAATCATTTTCAGCGTGGTGCTCTTGCCGCACCCCGACGGGCCGAGGAATACACAGATCTCGCCTTCGTTAACGGTCAGGCTCACTGAATCCACGGCGGTGACGTCTTTGCCGTTGGTGTGAAAAGTCTTGGTCAGGTTCTGCAGCTCGATCATTTGCTTGGGACTGTTCATTTCAGTAATCCTTTTGGAGTCAGCGTGCGTTGCAGCCATTGCAGAAGCAGGTCGGCGAAGATGGCCAGAAGACTGACCAGTACTGCGCCCACGATTAGCATCGACATATCGCTGCGGCTGATTGAAGCAAGAATAAGTACACCCAGACCGCCCGCGCCAATGGTGGCGGCGATGGTCATGACGCCAATGTTCATCACCACGGCAGTACGTACCCCAGCGAGGATCACCGGAACTGCAATCGGCAGTTCAACCATGCGCAAGCGCTGGCTGAAGGTCATGCCGATGCCTTTGGCGGCTTCGCGGATCCCCGGCTCGACGCCGGTCAGCGCCAAATAGGTGTTGCGCATGATCGGCAGCAGCGAGTACAGAAATACAGCGGTGATCGCCGGCATCGGGCCCAGCCCTTGACCGAACTTTGAATAGAACGGCAACAACAGGCCGAACAGCGCAATCGACGGCACCGTCAGCAACACCGTGGCGCCGGCTTGTAGCGGTCCGGCCAGTGTCGGAAAGCGAGTCATCACGATGCCCAGCGGCACGCCGACAATAATCGCCAGGGTCACTGCGATGCCGACCAACGTGATGTGCTGCCAAGTCAGGTGCAGGATCAGCGACCAGTCAAGATGGGAGAAGGTGTTCAAGATGCTCATGTCTTCTCCTTGATCAGTTAAGTGGATGTTCGCGCAGGAAATCTGCGGCAACGAGGGAGGGGCTGTCGTGGTCCACATCAACCCGCGCGTTCAACGCGCGCATGGTGTCGTCGTCCAGCAGTTCCGCAAGCGGCTTGAGCTGCGCAGCCAAGTCCGGGTGAGCGTCGAGGTAGTCCTTGCGGATCACCGGGGCCGCGGTGTAGTCCGGAAAATAGTGCTTGTCGTCGGCGAGCACCTTGAGGTGAAACGCGTTCAGACGACCGTCGGTGGTGTAGACCAATCCGGCGAACACCTGGCCATTACGTAGCGCGGTGTAGACCAGCCCGGCGTCCATCTGGCGAGTGTTCTCCCGGTTCAGGTTCATGCCGTAGTCCTTGACCATGCCGACCAAACCGTCGGAACGGTTAGCGAACTCGGTATCCAGCGCAACGATATGATCTTCCTTGGCCTCGTCTTTCAAGACCTTGGTCAGGTCGCTGATGCTGTTTATTAGGGGGTATTTATCAGCAATTTTTTTCGGCAATGCCAGCGCGTAGGTATTGCTGAACTTGGACGGCGCCAGCCAAACCAGACCTTTTTTCAGGTCCAGCTCTTTAACCCGTGCATAGGATTGCGCGCTGTCGAGTTTTTCAGCGATGTGGTTGTAAGACACCAACGACACCCCGGTGTATTCCCAGAGCATGTCTAGCTGCCCGCTTTCCTGAGCACTACGTGCCAGGTTACTGCCCAGTCCCCCGGTGACTTGGACGTCATAGCCCTTGGTCCTGAGGTACTGCGCGGTCATTTCCGCAAGGATCGTTTGCTCAGTAAATACCCGAGCTCCGATACGAATCACCGGTTTTTCAGCGGCGCTGGCCAAACCAGAGAGCAGCAAGGCAAAGCCTATGAATAAGCATGATTTTTTCATTGGTTTTTCCTCTCTCAGCGGGTCAGGCCGCGTTCCAGCCAGATACGGCTGGCTAACGTCACCACACCGTCAAGCAACAGCGCGAGCAAAGCGGTACACGCCGCCCCGAGCAATAGTTGCGGCTGATTGTTCAGTGCAATGCCTGGGAAAATCAGGCTGCCCAGGCTGTTCGCGCCAATCAAAAACGCCAGCGGCGCAGTGCCTACGTTGATTGCCAGCGCGACCCGCACGCCACCGATAATGATCGGCACGGCATTAGGCAGCTCAACGCGAAGCAGCACTTGGCGCGGTGTCATGCCAATTCCGACGGCCGCTTCCTTGAGTGAGCCCTGAACGTTTTTCAGGCCTTCATAGGTGTTGCGCACAATGGGCAGCAACGAGGCCAGGAACAGCGCGAAGATGGCGGGTCCGCTGCCAATGCCGAGGATCCCAAGGGCAATGGCCAACACGGCGAGAGGAGGAACGGTGTTGCCAATATTGAAAACTTGCATGAAGCGTTCAGCGCTACGAACCATACTCGGTCGGCTGAGGACAATACCAGCCGGTATACCGACCACCAGTGCCGCCAGCATTGAAACCACGACCAAAATCAAATGCGCTTGCAGGTAGAACCACAGGTCGTCTTGGTACTTTACGATGGTACTGATGCCGATCCAATGGACCAGCAGGGCCAGAAGCGCAATAACAATTGCACCTCCCAATAGCCCCTTGCCATAGCGATTAGCCACAGGCGGACTCCTTTTTTCCGTCGGCGAACGCGTTGCCATAGCGGGCCAATTCTGACCGCACTGATAACTGCAATAACGTTCGCGAAGAGCAGCGGGTGGGTCGCCGGTAAGGGTTTAACCTCGGCGAAAACACAAGCCATTAGCGTAGCTTCGTCAAGCTAACGTGTTGATTTATCAGCCTCACATACTGGCTCTATCCGAGGAGTGGACGTCTCTACTGTGCGAAAGGTTCCCACATAAGATAGTAATTGGCCACCTTGCATCGACTGAACGGTTCGGTTATTGCCTCCAACTGAGCTATAATCTGCGCCCTTTTTTGATCACCTGCCAGGCGATTTCCCATGACCAACCAGGCCGCCGAAGTCGCGAAACGCCGCACCTTCGCCATCATTTCCCACCCGGATGCGGGCAAGACCACCATCACGGAGAAACTGCTGTTGATGGGCAAGGCGATTTCCATTGCGGGCACGGTGAAATCTCGTAAGTCCGACCGCCATGCGACGTCTGACTGGATGGAGATGGAGAAACAACGCGGCATTTCCATCACCACCTCGGTCATGCAGTTCCCGTATCGCGATCATATGATCAACCTGCTGGATACCCCGGGCCACGAAGACTTCTCCGAAGACACTTACCGCACCCTGACCGCAGTGGATTCGGCACTGATGGTCCTTGATGGCGGTAAGGGCGTTGAGCCACGGACCATCGCGTTGATGGACGTTTGCCGTCTGCGTGACACGCCTATCGTCAGCTTCATCAACAAGCTCGACCGCGACATCCGTGACCCCATTGAGTTGCTCGACGAAATCGAAGCGGTACTCAAGATCAAGGCCGCGCCGATCACTTGGCCGATTGGTTGCTATCGCGATTTCAAGGGTGTGTATCACCTGGCCGACGACTACATCATTGTGTACACCGCCGGGCATGGCCATGAGCGTACCGACGTCAAAATCATTGAAAAGCTTGATTCCGACGAAGCCCGCGCCCACTTGGGTGACGAGTACAACCGCTTCTGCGATCAGCTGGAATTAGTGCAGGGCGCTTGCCACGAATTCAACCAACAAGAATTTCTCGACGGCCAACTGACGCCGGTTTTTTTCGGTACGGCGCTGGGTAACTTTGGCGTCGATCACGTCCTTGATGCCGTTGTGAACTGGGCACCACAGCCGTTAGCCCGTGTTGCCAACGAACGCACCGTGGAGCCCAATGAAGAGAAATTCAGCGGCTTTATCTTCAAGATTCAAGCAAACATGGACCCCAAGCACCGGGACCGTATCGCGTTCATGCGGGTCTGCTCAGGCCGTTACGACAAGGGCATGAAAATGCGTCATGTACGGTTGGGCAAAGAAGTACGGATCGGCGATGCGCTGACATTCTTTTCCTCCGAGCGTGAACAGCTCGAAGAAGCTTTCGCTGGCGACATCATCGGCTTGCACAACCACGGCACGATTCAGATCGGCGATACCTTTACCGAAGGCGAAAACCTGGGCTTCACCGGCATCCCGCACTTTGCCCCGGAGCTGTTCCGCCGCGTACGTCTGAAAGACCCACTGAAGTCCAAGCAACTGCGTCAGGGTTTGCAGCAATTGGCCGAAGAAGGCGCCACGCAGGTGTTCTTCCCGACACGCAGCAACGACATCATTCTGGGTGCTGTCGGTGTGTTGCAGTTCGATGTGGTCGCCAGCCGCCTGAAAGAGGAATACAAGGTCGAGTGCGCTTACGAGCCGATCACTGTGTGGTCAGCTCGCTGGATCGATTGCAGCGATAAGAAGAAACTTGAAGAGTTCCAGATCAAAGCCGTGGAAAACCTGGCGGTCGACGGCGGCGGTCACTTGACCTACCTGGCACCGACCCGCGTCAACCTTGCATTAATGGAAGAGCGCTGGCCCGACGTAAAATTCCGTGCGACCCGCGAACATCACTAACTGAAGGTCAGGTCACGGGCGTTTGTTACTGCAGCCAGCCCGCAGTTCCCAACCAGCCCGGTGCAGTTTTTTGCAGCCAATCGCTGGCGGCCGGATTGTGTTTCACCCGGCTGTCGAGAAAGGCTTGGCTGACCGCTTGAATCGAAGCTACTTGTTTCGGATCGGGAACAGGCTCTGCCCCGACAGGACTGTGAGCGCCAGACCGAAGGAGTTTGGTCTTGGCGTGGGATTTTCCCCCGGGAGTATGATCGTCCTCTGACACCTTTAACTCCTTTCCTTCGGTGGGAATGGGCACCAAATCTGAGCCGGACAAGGTCTTGTAGGTAGCCCGCGACAGCCTCAAGCGGTGACTGCCAGCAGCGGTCACGGATGCACCCACTAATTCGCGCTGCTGATTAGAACTGACCCAGTTGAACGGGTCTTCGTCGTCTTGGCTAGTAATTGTCAAGACGGGCGAAGCGATGCGTGCGAACACCTCAGGTTTGGCCTGGATTTCGGCAAAAGGACTGATCAACAACACAGCCTTGGGCTCAATATCAATACCGGTCGCGACGTCCACTTGTCCCGCTCCCGCCACCGCAGCGGCGGTTTGCGCGCCCAAATCAAAACCGGCTACGGCAACTTGACTCCAATCGATCGACGCCAGTTGCGCTTCACCTTTAGCCGCCCGCGCCCGCACTTCGCTTAACACTTTCTGCAGTGTGCTCAGCCGGTCTCGGAGGGAAGCGTTGGAATAGCGATCAGCCGCCAACTCGCGAAACACGCCCGCCTGGGCCTGACCTGTCAGGTAAAGAGCCGGGCCGTAGGCCTGACCCTGAACCGATAACACGGCATACCCGGCTTGTGCCCAGGCGGTGCGCCATTGCTCGCCCGCTGTGGCCGATTCACCGAGGCCCGGCAGATAAATAATCAGCGGCAAACGCTCATGGTTCACGGGCGCCAGCCAAGCGACATTCACCGATTGGCGTCCTATCTGCCACGTATCATCCCAACTGGAGACTTCGTTATGGGCCGGCAGATACGCGGTGGTCAGATCTTTGTTAACCAACTCGATAAATTTAATGTGGGCCCCCGCTGGGTCGCTAGCGCAGCCGGCGGTCAGACCTATTGTGCCAAGCAGCACACTCACAGCAAGCCAGTGTCTCGGTTGAAAATTCATGCACCCCACACAGTCCATCCCTATCAGTTGGCTCGGCTAAAGCGAGCAGCCTAACCGCAGCGGCCTCAATCAACGAGCCCGGCGCAGTAAATAATCGGTAAAGGCTCAGCCTCAGGCGGCGTAATTTGCCAGCTTCCTCTGGAGGAAGTCGAGAAAACATTGAATACGCAGCGCCAATTGCGAGTTTTCGGTAGTGCACCGCATGAATCGGTTGCCGGTAACCGCTGTTGGCTTCAGGAAGAATGACCTACAAGGGCTTGAGGCGAATGTCTTCGTCGGTCATGAAGTGCGATAGGCAAACAACGCCCTCCCCGGCTAAGGCTAACTGACGCACGGCTTCTCCGCTATTTGACCCACACGCACGAATCATCTGGTATTGCTGCAAGGATTCGACTAGGCCATTAACAGATGCAATCCAAGTAACCCCATTCCAACGAAAAACACCCGCTTGAACAGTGCCGCACTGATGCGCTGGCGCAACCACTGACCGAGCATCATGCCCAGCAACGCGGGCACTAATGCCAGCAATGAGGCGCCCATCTCACCGCTGCCCAGCGCACCCCGCCAATACAGGCCCGCCGCCAATGCCAACGTCGAGACGGTGAACGATAGTCCCAATGCTTGAACCAACTGATTGCGGTCCAGGCCTAGCGCTTGTAAATAAGGCACGGCAGGCATCGCAAATAATCCGGTGGCAGATGTCAAAATGCCTGTAATCAATCCACAAAGCGGCCCGAGCCAACGCTCAAATCGCGGTGCAACATGCAGGGGCGGCAGGAATAAGCCACTCAGCGCATACAGCGCCAAGACCGCGCCTAGCACGCGGTTCATAGTCTGGTCCGATCCCACGCCCAACCAGAGCGTACCCAGGCCGGTGCCAAGAAAAATCAATAACAGCATCGTCCATAACCGCCGGAACAATGCCCGTAACTGGCCGCCTGTCGCCAACTGCCAAACATTAGTTACCGTCGCCGGAATGATCAGCAAAGCGGCAGCCTGCGCCGGCACCATAGCCAAGCCCAACAATCCCATTGCCACCGTTGGCAAGCCAAGGCCGATGACGCCTTTGACCACGCCTGCCGTCATAAAAACACAGAGCACCAGTAACGACAGCGCCCAGCCCAGATGCTGATAAAGTTCTATGAGCGTATTCATGACGTAATAATGTCGCGGCCAAGCGCATGCGAAAAGCTGTCATATTTTGAGCTAGCCTCCGGCATAGGCAGAGGCTGTTTACAAGGGTGAACTTAAATGCACTTCGATCTGATCGACCTTCGGCTTTTTCTCAATGTGACTGAGAGCAGCAGCATCACGGCGGGTGCCAGCCGCAGTCATTTGTCGTTGGCTTCAGCGAGCGCCCGGATTCGGGCGCTTGAAGGATCATTGGGCACACCATTGTTGGAGCGAGGACGACGCGGCGTGACAGCGACGCCTGCCGGCAAGGCCATGGCCCGGCATGCAAGACTGATCCTGCAGCAGGTCGACCGTATGCAGTTTTGCCTGACAGACTATGCCAAGGGCTTCAAAGGCCAGGTCCGAATGCTGTGCAATACCTCCGCGCTGACCGAATACCTGCCGGAACTGCTGGGGGATTTTTTGATCAAGCATCCCTCCATCGATGTTGATCTGGAAGAACACCCAAGCTTGAGAATCCTACACGCCGTGCGTCAAGGCGCGGCAGACATCGGCATCATTTCTGACGCTGTCGATGCCAGTGATCTACAAACACTGCCGTTTCGCGATGACCCGCTGGCACTGGTCATGCCAGTTGATCACCCGCTAAACATCCATCAATCGCTCTGCTTTGCGCAAACGCTGGACTTCGATCATGTGGCCTTGACGGCCAACAATGCGATAGCGATTTACCTCGAAGAACAAGCGTTGCATGTTGGCAAACGCTTGCGAATTCGGGCGCGGGCCGAAGGGTTTGCCGGGGTAATGCGTATGGTTGCTCGTGGCGTGGGCCTGGGAATCGTACCGCGCGCTGCGGTTGATCGTTACGAGCGCACCCATGCGGTGAGGAGCATTGCGCTGAGCGACCCATGGGCTGATCGCAAACTGCTGTTATGCGCGACTGATTTTTCCGTACTGCCGGGGTACGCCAAGATGTTAGTGGACGCCTTGAGCACCACCCCGAGCGAATAGCCGTCGCGCTTGATTGGCTTGCCCAGCACGCGCCGACCTGACGCGGTCGGTTCGTAGCCCTCAGCGTTTCTGGATACCTCGATGTCGAGCACAGACAACTGACCATCAAGCAATCGCCCTATGGTATCCGCGCGCTATTAACCGCGCGCCTACCTTCTGGAGTTGCCATGTCTACGCCGATTACCGTCCTTCGCGATACTCACCCGCTGCCCGTGCTTGACGCCTGCAAATGGGAGAAGCTTGAAGGTGATCCGCACACCGTCAACCTCAACGCTTACACTTCTGAAGACGGCAGCAAAATCATGGGCACCTGGATCTGCACTCCAGGCAAATGGCGCGTGGACTATGTGAAGTGGGAATACTGCCACTTTCAAGAAGGTTACTGCATCATCACGCCGGACGGCATGGAGCCTATTCACTTACGTGCGGGCGATATCTTTATCGTTGAGCCGGGCATGAAAGGGATTTGGGAAGTGGTTGAGACGGTCAGGAAGTATTTTGTTTTTGCTTGATAGCTCGATTGCAGGTCAAAGCACATGGCGGAGACCCATCCGCCATTGCCGCTGTTACCTACCCTAGCTCGACCAACCGCTCGAATGCTTCCTGGGCACCAATATGGGTCATGGCCAACTCTGTCAGCTCTTTGCGACTGCGCTTAGGTGCAGAAGGGGCCAGGGTGACCGGCTCAGTAAACTGCCCTTCGATCAAATTGCTGTAGAAGCTACTGGTCACCCGCAGTAAGCCGCCCACGCGGATATGTAAAGCGGCATCTCAAGGCTGTCCGACGCGAGGCGGTATGCCCCAAACACCTCAAGGGTTCTTCGCCAACACGTTGGCTACAGGCGGAACCGGATCCAGCACAACTTCAAAACAACACCCGCTGGGCTTCAGGCTTCTGAGCGCGACGGTCCAATGCTGGTTTTCGCAGATTCGCTGTACCAGTGAAAGACCAAGACCCAGTCCTTCACCGCGCTGTTCATCCCCCCTGACGAAGGGTTGGAACATGGCTTCGTGAAGGCTTTCAGGAATGCCAATACCGCTGTCTTCGACGGCAAAACCGTGCGGGTTCAGCGCTAGGCGTATGAAGCCTACGTCTGTGTAGTGCCAAGCGTTGCGCAGCAGGTTACCCATCACCGAATGCACCAAAGTTGCATTGAACAATGTAGGCAAGGTTTCGCCCGGATCAAACAGCAGTTGCAAGCCCTTTTCCTCGATGGGCTTGCGCCACAGATCGACCAGTTCTTCAGCAACGTCTAACAGCGTCGAGCGGGGCCCGTGTCGACTTTCGTTGCCCTCGACCCGCGCCAGCATCAAAAAGGTTTCAACCAACTGACTCATCCCGGCGCTGGCCCGAGCTATGCGCTTGACCTGATTACGGGATCGATCATCAAGCAGAGAACTTTCCAACAGCAATTCACACGAGCTGGCCAATACCATTAGCGGCGTTCGCAGTTCATGACTGACGTCACTGGTGAAGAGTTTTTCGCGACCCAGTGCTGCACGCAAGCGACCCAAGGTGGCGTCGAACGATACTGCAAGCTCGCCGACCTCATCACGGGCGTAGTTGGGTGATAAGGCGGGGGCAAGTTCAAGAATTTGATCGCGGTAGCGGACTTGACGCGAGAGATTAACCACCGGTGCCATCACACGGCGCGCCAACAAGCGACCCAATAAAATTGCCAGAAGGATGCTGAGGATAAAACCGACGCATACGATCCCAAACAAAATCCTTTCACGCTTTTCAAAATTGCGCTGGTCACGCAGCAGCACGTAGCGACGACCACTGACCATCTCGACCATAGCGTAATAAGCTTTTTCGCCGCGGTGTACCTCATGGAAGCCCGGCGCCAGCTCGGCTAAATCGCCGACAATGGCAAGTTCACCGGCGCCGCCCTCGACATAAAACAACTCTTCTTTTTCCGGTTTGTGGCTCCAGCTTTCAACGCTGTCCATTACCATCAGCCGATGAAGATCCCGACCGAGTGTGGCAGTGGTCAATCTTTTCTCGACCACGTGCACGGTCACGATAATGCCCACGGCGAATACCCCAGCCACCAGCACACTCATCAGCGAAAAGACCACCACGATCCTTTGCTTCAAGCTGTGCTTGATGTCCATCGATTTCCAGAACTTCAACGACATTCGGGGCACACACACAAGAAGGCATCGGAATCGAGACCAATAGGCGGATGATACCCGCCTATTGAGGGCCTTCAAACTCCGCGTTTTATTCAGGTTTACGATAGGACTCAATGATGGCCGAGAAATCCTTACCGCCCTCACCCCGTAAGCTCATGGCCTGGTAAAGCTGCTGCGCGACAGCGCCAAGAATCACCGGTTGATGGGCGACCCTTGCGGCTTCGGTTGCCAGGCCCAAATCCTTAAGCATCAGTTCTGCTCCAAAACCTCCGGTATAGCCACGCGATGCCGGGGCAGTTTCCACGATACCCGGCCAGGGATTGTAGACTTCAGAGCTCCAGCAGCGCCCGGTCGAACTGTTGATAATGCCGGCCAAAATGCCGGTATCGATCCCCAGGGTATTGCCCAAAGCCATAGCCTCGGCGACGCCGATCATGGAGATACCCAAGAGCATGTTGTTGCAGATTTTGGCAATTTGCCCAGTGCCAATGTCACCGCAATGAACGATGTTTTTACCCATCTGCGCCAAGACCGGCCTTAGCATTTCGAAATGCTGTGGGCTGGCACCGACCATAAAGGTGAGTGTCCCGGCCTGAGCCCCCCCAGTGCCGCCCGACACCGGCGCATCGCCGAGAACCACGCCTTGTTTGGCCGCTGCCGCCGCCACCTCGCGGATGGTCTGCGGATCAATCGTGCTGCAATCCACAGCGGGTACACCACGGCCAATCCCGGCCAGCACGCCGTCTTCGTTTAGGTAAACGCTGCGCACATGGGCCGCGGCGGGAAGCATGGTGATCACCAACTCGACGCCCTGGGATGCGTCCTTGGGAGATGCGCTGATGGTGGCACCTAACGCGCCGAGTTCCGCCAACACAGTTTTATTAAGGTCAAACAGATTCAGTGAATGGCCAGCTTTGATCAGATTGCGCGCCATGGGCGCGCCCATGTTGCCCAGGCCGATGAATGCGATTTTCATGGTTATTCTCCTTAGTCTGTAGATGCCTACTTGTTGGCGAACCGGCATATCTGAACCGCCGCATATTTTCCCTCGCCCACACGCTGGCTTTTACAGGCAATGACTTAGCGCAGATTAATGGTGGTGTTGACGCCATCGTTCACGCTGTCATCATCAAACCAGCGACTGGTGACCGTTTTGGTCTGGGTGTAGAACTGCACCACTTGCTTGCCATACGGACCCAAGTCGCCGAGTTTCGAACCGCGCGAGCCGGTGAAGCTGAAATAAGGCACTGGCACAGGAATCGGAATATTGATCCCGACCTGTCCGACATCGATCTCATTCTGAAACTTGCGTGCCGCTGCGCCGCTTTGGGTAAACAGGCCAGTACCGTTGCCGTAAGGGTTGGCGTTGACCAAGGCAATTGCCTGATCAAGGGTCTCGACTTCCAGCACCACCAATACCGGGCCGAAGATTTCCTGGGTGTAGATCTGCATCTGCGTGGTCACGCCGGAAAATAGGGTCGGCCCAACAAAATTGCCATCTTCGAAACCCGGCACTGAGACACCGCGACCATCCAGTTCAAGCTTGGCGCCCTCGCGGACCCCACTTTCGATCAAGCTCAACACACGCTCTTTAGCGCGTTTGGAAATCAACGGCCCAACATCGGTGCCCGCTTCGCTACCGGCATTCACCGTGAGTTTTTGCGCCAGGGCTTTGAGGTCCGGCAGCCATTGTTTAGCCGCGCCTACCAACACCACCACTGAGGTGGCCATGCAGCGTTGACCCGCAGCGCCGAAGCCCGCGCCCACTAACGCGTTAAGAGTTTGCTCGCGGTTGGCATCAGCCAAAACCACAGCGTGGTTTTTCGCGCCCATCATCGATTGCACGCGCTTGCCGTGTTGACCAGCGAGGTTGTACACGTGGGTGCCCACTTCGGTGGATCCAACGAATGACACAGCTTTGATGTCTTTATGGGTGCAAATTCCATCCACCACTTGCTTGCCGCCGTGGACCACGTTGAGCACGCCAGCCGGTATGCCCGCCTCTACCGCCAATGCAACCAGCAACATGGTCGACATCGGATCTTGCTCAGAAGGTTTAAGCACGAAGGTGTTGCCGCAGGCGATGGCCATCGGGAACATCCACAACGGAATCATCGCCGGGAAGTTGAACGGGGTGATTCCGGCGCAGACACCTATAGGTTGACGCAGCGTGTAGGTATCGACTCCGCCTGCGACGTTTTCCGAGAATTCGCCCATCTGCAGGGTGCCGATGGAGCACGCATGCTCGACCACTTCCAGGCCGCGAAAAATGTCGCCTTCGGCATCCGCTATGGTCTTGCCCTGCTCGGCGCTCAGCACCATAGCGATGCGCTTGGAGTGTTCACGGATCAACGCCTGAAGCTTGAGCATGATGCGCATCCGCGCACCGATAGGCGTATGGCGCCAGGTTTGGAACGCCTGCTTCGCGGCAGCGACGGCGGCGTTCACTTCGGCTTCAGTCGCGAACGGCACTTGCGCCAAGACTTCTTGGGTCGCCGGGTTAACAATGTCGCGCCATTCATTGGTTTTCGAATCGACCCACTCACCCGCGATCAGCAGTTTGACTCGGGCAACAGCGCCGGATGTGTTGTTGATTGAAAGACTCTGCAAAGCGTTCATTCAAGTTCTCCAGTATTCGAACGGCCCAGTAGGGGCAGCGAAAAATTCAGATCAAGCCGTTTGTTTTAGATCTATTCAGGGTGCGTGATACCGCGCCGGATCGGGTTTCATCAGTGCAGTACAGAACAGCGCGATCACGGCCATGCCAAGGAGGTAGACGATGACGTAATGCGGGCTGCCGTCGGCGTAAGTCAGCAATTTGGTGGCGATCATCGGCGCGAATCCGCCACCCAACACGCCGGCCAGTTGCACGGACACCGAGATGCCGCTGTAACGAATTTCCGCCGGAAACTGCCGGGCGAACAACAGCGATTCAGGGGCATACATGATCGGGAAGACCACCCCGACCGCCAGCACCATTGCCCACCAGACCCATACAGGCTCGCGGGTTTCGAGCATGGCGAAAAACGGATAGATAAACGCGCAGAGCAATAACAGCCCGGCGAAGTACAAGCGGCGCTGGCCTACTTTGTCCGAGAGGTAGCCGCAAAACGGCATGGTGAACAGCGACAACACCGCTCCACAGGTAATCGCGTTGAGCACATCGGCCCGGGGGATCTGCAATTGGTTGGCAGCGTAGGCCAAGGCAAAGGTTACTGACATGTAGAACCAGGCGTTCTCTGCCGTGCGGGCTCCGATAATCGTCAAGGTTTCCCGTGGGTGTTTGCGCAAAACCTGAAACAGCGGGACTTTGACCGCCGTGTTCTGCGCTTTTATTTTTTCGAACGCAGGGGATTCGGGCACTTTTAGGCGGATCAACCAACCGATGCCCAGCAAGACCACGCTGGCAACAAACGGCAGGCGCCAGCCCCAAGAGAGCATATCCGCTTCAGGCAGTTTAGCGACCAGGCCCATGGCCAACGACGCCAAGACTAAGCCCGCACCGACACCGGTCTGCGGCAGGCTGCCATAAAAGCCTTTTTTGCCTTCGGGGGCATGTTCGACCGCCATCAGCACAGCTCCGCCCCATTCGCCCCCGACCGCCATACCTTGTAGAAAGCGCATCAGCACCAGGATCAACGCGGACCAATAGCCGATTTGATCGTAGGAGGGGATCAGCCCGATTACGATGGTCGGAATCCCCATCATCATCAGCGTGAGCAACAGCATGGATTTACGCCCGATGCGGTCACCGAAATGGCCAAAAATAATCCCGCCCAACGGCCGACCGAGAAAGCCCACGGCGTAGGTGGCGAAAGCCGCCAACACTCCAGTGATGGGGTCCAGTGCGGGGAAAAATATTTTGCCGAAGATCAGCGCGGCAGCCGTGCCGTAGAGGAAAAAGTCATACCACTCGATGGTGGTACCGGCCATGCTTGCCATGCCGGCGAGCCGATAGGATGCGACCTTTTTTGCAGGGTTGGCGCCGACGGAACCTGCGCCCACAGTTGTAGCGTTCTTCATAAACTCCTCCGCTTATTATTTTTGTGCAGGGTGTTATGGCATGTAGCTTCGTTTAGCAATGGGGTGAGCGGCCTTGCTGATTAGGTCTCCTGAGCCGCTGATCCTGAATTTGGTCGAGGGCATGTTTTGGAGTATAGATGTGCAAACATCTAACCAGAACGCACATAAAAACCGGATCAACATGCAAAATAACATCACGTCGTTAAACCTACTGAACTGGGACGACCTCAAGTTCTTCCTGGAAGTCGCCCGCACCCGCAAGGCTAGCGCTGCGGCCAAACGGTTGGCGGTGGACTACACCACGGTGTCGCGACGGATCAATTCTCTGGAAGCGGCACTGGGCACATTGCTGTTCGAGAAGTCCCGCAGTAACGGCTTCATTTTGACCGCCGAAGGCCAGCGTTTGCTGGGGTATGCCGAGTCGATTGAAAGTACGCTGCACTTGGCGTGCGAGCAAGTTTCAGGCTCTGGCGTGGCACTGTCCGGACATATTCGAATGGGCTGCACCGAAGGCTTTGGTAGCTTTTTCATCACCCCGCAGCTGACTCATTTCCTCGACGCTTACCCGGCGATATCAGTGGATATTCTGCCGTTGCCGCACTTCATCAGTTTGTCCAAACGCGAGGCCGACATCGTGATCGCGCTGGAGCGCCCGGAACATGGACCTTATGTGTGCTGCAAGCTGTGCGATTACAGCCTGCGGCTCTACGCGACTCAGGATTATCTCGACAGCCATGCGCCGATCAAACGCAGCGCTGATTTGGCTAATCATTCGTTCATCAGTTACGTCGATGACTTGGCGTTCAGCTCTGAGTTGCTGTACCTGAGCAACCTGCTGCCCGGCGC
Organism: Pseudomonas sp. 10S5; assembly: GCF_035019745.1. NCBI lineage: Bacteria > Pseudomonadati > Pseudomonadota > Gammaproteobacteria > Pseudomonadales > Pseudomonadaceae > Pseudomonas > Pseudomonas sp. 10S5. The sequence goes on along the minus strand of NZ_JASJVL010000013.1, from coordinate 17,054 downwards.
CAGCGCCAACCTGCGCAGCACCAGCGTCATCGCCCAATACGTCGCCGCGCTGCAAGGCCGGTCGCTGGCGATACTGCCGTGTTTTCTTGCCGCGCAAGATTCGCGGCTACTGCCGGTGTTGGAAGATGAGGTGAATATCACGCGGCAGTTTTGGATGTACTGCCGCGAGGATCTGCGGAAGTTAAAGCGGATTACCTTGTTGTGGGATTACATCCGCGTGGTAACTGAGCAGAACCGCCCGCTGTTGCTGGGGGAAACTAAGGGAATGGTGTTTGCTTCGGAGTAGTCTGCAAGGATTCAGGGAGGGTAAATATGACCGCGTCTGTGGGACCGGCGCGGTTCGGGTAGTTCTGTAGTAGTCATCGACGCAGTTAGTTTATAAATCTCTGAACTATCGATTTGAGCTTTCCTATTCTTCCCGGTCCCGCCCTCCACCTAAGATCATTCTCACACGGGACCGAAACCCCAGAGATTCGGCCCAAGGATTACCTCTTTCTGCTGCTGCCCCCCGTTGCCCGACCCGGTCTTGCCGTTGTCGTGCTGTGCCGTAGCCCGAGGAATCTTTGAGGTCGTTGATGAAACTGGAAATATTCCGAACGCTTTGGGGCTATACCGCCAGTAAGGTCCAAGCATTGGAGGAGCTGCTCGAAGCCGGTTTTGACGGCATCGAAGCGCGCCTTCCACTGGAAGCCCGCGAACGAGCGGATTTTGCCGCGTTTCTGCGGGCCAATCGGCTGGGCTACATCAGCAGCGTGTTCACCGCTTATAACGTGTTGCCCGAGCAAGCCGCGCCGGTCGACGAACACCTTCAGGATCTCGACAAAAAACTCGCTTGGGCCGCAGAGCTGTCGCCGCGTTTCGTCAATGTGCTGGCCGGTAATGACCGCTGGCAGTTGCCGCAACAGGTAGACTTTTTCGGCCGCGCACTGGAGCTGGCGCGTAAACACGGCCAGGTGTGCAGCTTTGAAACCCACCGCTCGCGGTCGTTGTTCAACCCCTGGGTCACCCTCGAACTGATTCGCCAATTGCCCGATTTGCGGTTCACCAGCGACATCAGCCACTGGATCGTCACCTGCGAACGCTTGCTCGACGATCCCGAGGACGACCTGAGCGCCTTCGTTGAGCGGGTCCATCACATTCAGGCTCGGGTCGGGTATGACCAAGGCCCGCAAGTCCCTCACCCCGCCGCGCCGGAATACGCCAAAGAGTTGGCTTTCCATCAACACCACTGGGAAGCGATCTGGCGTTCACAACAAGCGCGTGGCTATCAGGTCAGCACGTTGACCCCCGAGTTTGGCGCCGACGGCTATTTGCACAATCTGCCATTTACCAACGTTCCAGTGGCCGATCTGTGGTCGCTCAACGTGTGGATGGCCCACGCCGAACGCGAGCATTTCAAACGTTTTACTCATTCGTCTCGCCATTAAGGAGCGCTTTTCCATGCCTGAATTGTTACCCAAAGCAGCGCCCTCGCTGGCCGCTAACTTCAACAGCATCCCGATGGTGGACATTGCCGGGCTGTTCAGCGCCGACCTTGAAGAGCGTCAAGCAGTGGCCGAAAAACTGGGCGCCGCGGCCCGTGACGTCGGATTTCTGTACATCAAGAACCACGGCATCGAAGCGCGGTTGATCAAGGGACTGTATCAAGCCGCCAAGGACTTTTTCGATCAGTCTTTCGAGACCAAGATGCAGCATTACATCGGCACCTCGAAAACCCATAAAGGCTTCGTTCCCGAAGGTGAAGAGGTGTACGCCAAGGGCAAGCCGGATCACAAAGAAGCCTTCGATGTCGGGTTCGAAGTGCCCGCCGATGACCCTTTGGTGCTGGCCAACACGCCATTGCTTGGCCCTAACGAGTGGCCGCTGCTGCCCAATTTCAAGGAATCGGTGCAAGCCTATTACGCGGCGATCTTTGCCCTGGGCCGCCGGTTGTTCGACGGCTTCGCACTGGCATTGGGCCTGGAAGAGGGCTATTTCGATGCGATGGTGACGCGCCCGCCATCGAAACTGCGCTTGATCCATTACCCATTCGACGACACCGCTCAAGACGCGCCCGGTATTGGTGCGCACACCGACTACGAGTGCTTCACGATATTGCTCGCCGATCAGCCGGGCCTTGAAGTGATGAACGATCAAGGCCAATGGATCGACGCGCCGCCCGTGGAAGGCGCCTTAGTGGTGAACATTGGCGACATGCTTGAGGTGATGACCGCTGGTACGTTCGTTGCAACGGCTCATCGGGTTAGAACAGTGAGTCAGGAGCGGTATTCTTTTCCGTTGTTCTACGCCTGCGACTTCCACACGCAGATCAAGCCGCTGCCCAGTTTTGCGCAGGCCGGCAAGGATTACGAGGAAATCGCCATCGGTGAGCACATGTTCGGCCAAGCGCTGCAAACCTATCAGTACTTACGCAAGCGGGTGGAAAACGGCGAAATCATCCTGCCGGAAAAAGCCCGTAAACCCTCGAGTTTCGGGCATTTGAAAAACCAGACCCCGGACGCGCCGTAAATGCAGTGCCTTAACGATTCATTTGATCAATGCAGTTCCTTTCCTACTGTGGAGTCACCGACGATGCGCAACAAGAACAACACTGCCGTTCGCTTGACCGTATTGGCCGTCGCCCTCCTCGGCGCGACCGTGGCGCAAGCAGCAGCGACCGTGACACCTGGCCAGTTCAAGGTGGGCATGGAAATTACCTACCCGCCGTTTGAGTCGTATGACAAAGACAAGAACGTCGTAGGCTCGGACCCTGAGCTGTCCACAATGCTGGGCAAACACATGGGCCTCAAGACTGATTTCGTCGACACCAAGTTTCCTAGCCTGATCCTCGGCCTGAACTCTGGCCATTACGACGCGATCATTTCCGGGATGTACATCACCCCGGAACGTCAGACTCAAGCTCAAACCATTGCTTATGCCAAGACCGGCGCAGCGATCATGGTGCTCAAAGACAGCACGGTTAAACCGAAAGTCCCGGAAGACCTCTGCGGTCTTAAAGTCGGCCTGGAAAAGGGCACAACTTGGGTAGCCCAATTCAACAAGCTGTCTACTGACTACTGTGTGCCGAACCACAAGGGCGCCATCGCAGTCAGCGAATTTCCGTCGGCACCGGAAGTGACCCAAGCGCTGCTATCCGGCAACGTTCAGGCTCAGGTTGAAATCGACGGGGCGGCCGGCATGATCGCCGAACACACCAAAGGCCGGGTGATGGTCAGCACCGAACATTCCATCTACCAACAAACCTTGGGCATCTTCGTCAAAAAAGGAAATGAAGAGCTGTATAAAGCGTTGCTGACAGCCTTCGATGACAGCAAGAAATCCGGTGAATACGCCGCCCTGTTGAAGAAATACAACCTCGAAGAACCGAGCAACTGATTCTTCTCCCCGTTTGACCCGCCGGCTTCCCACGAAGCCGGCAGCTTGAGGTGTGCATGCAATTCGAATGGCCCTACTTTTTTTCTTTGTTTTCTGTGTCGGATTTTTGGGAAGCGTGCATCACCGTTATCGAACTCAGCGCATTAGGCTGGTTCATCGGCATGGTGCTCGGGTTTCTGCTGGCCTCGGCCAAGCTTTCGACTTCGCGCTGGTTGCGCATACCGGCGGCGATTTATATCTGGTTCTTCCGCAGCGTCCCGTTGTTGGTGCTGGTGGTATTCGTTTACAACCTGCCGCAGCTGTTTCCGGTTACCCGTGAGGTGTTATCGAACCCCTTCTATTCCGGCCTGTTCGCCTTGATCGTGACCGAGGCGGCGTACATGGCAGAGATCCATCGTGGGGGGTTGATTTCGGTGGCCAAGGGCCAAAAGGAGGCCGGGCGCGCACTGGGTGTCGGCCTGATCGGTTTGCAGCGGTTGGTGGTTATCCCACAGGCGTTTCGGATTTCCCTGCCGACGCTGATCAACGAATACATCACCGTGGTCAAGCTAACCTCGCTGGTGTCGGTGATTTCGCTAACCGAAATTCTCACAGTGGGCCAACGTCTCTACGCGACAAACTTTCTGGTGATGGAAACCTTGTCCGCCGTGGCGGTGTATTACGTGCTGATCGTCACGGTATTTGGCTGGCTGTTGCAGCGATTTGAACAGTACCTGGAAATGAACAACCGCACGCCTCAGACACTGGATGAGTACGGATTGAGCGCGCTGAGAGGGAATTTAACCGCCCAGCCGTCGTTGGTTCGTTCGCATGTCGGCCCCGGTGCGGCGCCTGCGTTGCAGTTAAATAACATCCATAAAAGTTACGGCCAGCATGATGTGCTTCAAGGCATCGATCTGGACGTTCGCGCCGGGCAAGTGATTTCTATTATTGGCCCGTCCGGCTCAGGCAAGACGTCGTTGATACGCACCATCAACGGCTTGGAAAGTATTGATCAGGGCGAGATTATTCTGTTCGGCGAAAGCTTTATTCATGCAGGCGACAACCCTAACAGCCTACAAATTCGCCAGGGCGTGCAGCGGATTGGAATGGTGTTTCAAAACTTCAATCTGTTCCCGCACCGCACCATTCTCGACAACATCACCCTGGCGCCGCGCTACCACGGGCAAGACCGAGACGAAAGCGAGCAACGCGCCTACGCGCTACTGGATAAGGTCGGGCTGCTGGCTCATGCCCATAAGTACCCGCATCAATTGTCCGGTGGCCAGCAGCAGCGGGTGGCCATCGCCCGTGCGCTGGCAATGGACCCACAGATCATGCTGTTTGATGAACCCACTTCGGCACTTGATCCCGAGTTGGTGGGCGACGTGCTAAACGTCATTCGCGATCTGGCAAAAGAAGGCATGACCATGCTCATCGTCACCCATGAAATGGAGTTCGCGATGTCGATCTCTGATCGGGTGATTTTTATGGAGGACGGCAATATTCAAGTGGACGCCGCGCCGCAAGTGATCCGCGCACACGACGCTGGGGATCGGGTGCGCAGATTTATGGGGTTGGTGCATTGATGGACACCCTTTCAGCGGATTTATGCGTCAGTGGTTACAAACCCAGCATCAACCCGCTAAGCCGCTTGACCTTGCGCTTGATGGCGTCTTCGAACACGCCGGGGCGAGGTTCGATGAGGCTGAACCAGTGTTTTGCGCGGGTGATACCGGTGTAGATCAATTCCTTGGTCAGCACCGGGTTCAGCACTTCCGGAAGGATCAGCGCAGTGTGGGCAAATTCCGAGCCTTGGGATTTATGCACGGTCATGGCGTACACGGTTTCGACGTCATTCAAACGGCTTGGCAGGACAAAACGCACACCGCCGCTGCCGTCGTTACGGGGAAATGCAACGCGCAATACGTGGCGGCTGGGCTCAACGCCATCGCGCTCGGGCAGGCGCAGGGTGATCCCTATGTCGCCGTTCATCAACCCCAACCCATAGTCGTTACGCGTCATCAGCACCGGGCGGCCTTCGTACCAGTGCTGGGCGCTTTCGATCAGCCCCGCGTTGAACAGCGCATGGGGGATGCGCTGGTTCAATCCTTCAACACCCCATGGTCCCTTGCGCACGGCACACAACAACTGAAACGAATCGAACGCTTCCAGCACTGAACGCGCCCAGAGTGTCCAGCAGGGGTCTTCAAGGGCAGCGCTCGCGGCCGGGCGTTGATCCGCCAGCAGACCCAAGTAATACCGATAACCTTGCGGCCCTTCGGTGCCTTGACTGTGCCCTTCGATCAACACGCGCTCAAATGCGTGGTCCTGCTCGCCTTTCAAGCCCAGCGCAAAAAGATCTTTGTGGGTCCGTGCCGCGAGCAAGGCCCGTGCTTCCCCCGCTTGCTGTTGATTGACCAGCCGGGACAATTGACCAATGCCGCTGCCTTGCACAAAACGCCGCGAGTGCCGCAGCATTACCACTTGTTGCGCCAATGGAAATTGCAGGGCGTCACCCTGTTGCAGACCGCTGCGGCCCAAGTCTTCGCCGCTGACCGCTTGTAGCCATGTTTGGGTTTGCGGGCTGTATCGGCCTGTTTCGGCATCACGACACAGATCGCCCAATACCGCGCCCGCTTCTACAGAGGCCAGTTGGTCTTTGTCGCCGAGCAAAATCAATCGCGCGTGGGGCGGCAATGCGTCCAGCAGGTTGGCCATCATTTCCAGGTCGATCATCGACGCTTCATCGACCACTAACACATCCAGCGGCAGCAGGTTACCGGCGTGATGACGAAAGTGCCGAGTGCCCGGACGACTGCCTAACAAGCGGTGCACGGTGGCGACGTCGCTGGGAATTTTCTGTCGAACGGCTTCTGTCACGTCCAACGACTGAACTTGATGGCTGATGGATTCAGTCAGCCGTGCCGCTGCTTTTCCGGTGGGCGCCGCCAGACGAATGCGCAACGGTTGCCCGCTCTCTACGGCAGGGGCTTGCAGCAATGCCAGCAAACGCACCACGGTGGTGGTTTTACCGGTGCCGGGGCCACCCGTGACGATGCTGAAGGCGCCGCGTGTCGCCACCGCACACGCCAGTTTTTGCCAATCGATCAGGGCGTCAGGGGCAGGGTTGGCTTTACCAAACAACGCGTCGAGCCGTTGCGCCAAATCCTGCGGTGCCGCGTCCTGCTGCGCCAGACGTTGACGCAAAGCGCTGTCGATGCGCCGTTCGTAGCTCCAATAGCGGCGCAAATACAAACGTCGATCCGACAACACCAACGGTTTTTGCGCCGCCGCTTCGCTGTGATCATCGGCTTGTGCCACCAAGGCACTCGCGGCCAAGGCGTCATACCAATCGCTACCGTCCAATGCCTCCAGTAGTTGCGATGGCAGTAGCATCGGACCCATTTGCGCATCGCCTTCGGGTGGCAACGACAGCGCGAAATCCGGTTCTTTCAGGGTTTCATACAGGTCCAGGCACACATGCCCATGGCCCAATTGATGGCTGGTCAACGCTGCCGCCAGCAATACCAATGAGTCAGCCTGCGGGTCCAACTCACTGAGGAACGCCACAAATGCCCGGTCCAAGGCGCGCAACCAACCGCGCTCGACCCAACGCTCCAACAGCAACAGCAGGTCGTCGACTCGACTCAGGGGGGTGAGCGACGACAGACTCTGCGCGTCTAACGCAGTGGGTAATAATTCGGCGAATGAGCGACTCATGCGGGCTCTCCTGACAGCGCATCTTCTTGAAGCATTGTTTGGCCTTGAAACAGCAGGTCGAGACCTTCAATCAGTTCACGTGGCGGGCGGGTGAAGTAGAGGCCCTGACTCGGCGCTCGACTGCCGCGCAAGAACAAATACACAGCGCCGCCCATGTGCTGGTCATAGTCGTAATCGGCCAAGCGTGCCTTGAGCTGGCGATGCAAGGCCAGCAGGTAGAGGACGTATTGCAGGTCGTAACGGTTTTCCAGAATCGAAGCGATCATGTTGTGTTCGGTGTAGGCATCGTCGTCTGGGCCGAGCCAGTTGGATTTGTAATCGGCTACGTAATAACGCCCTTGGTGCTCGAACGTTAGGTCGATAAAGCCCTTGAACATGCCGTTGAGCGAGAAGGTTTCCGCCTTGGCCCGAGGTGCGCCGTTATGGGTATAGCGCCGGACCAGGGCGTCCATTTGCGCCACGTCGACTTTGTGGCAGGCGAACCAGAACTCCATTTCGATGCGGTACTGGTGTGGCTGGTCCAAGGCGCTTAATGACACCGGTGGCTCGTTCGCAGCCAAACGCAGCGGCATCGTCAGCAGGTGCTGCATCCAATCGGTCAACGTAGGAATCCAGCCTTCCCAACCCCGACGATTGCAGCGACTGCCGACAGCTTTTTCCAGCTTGAGCGGATGGGCTGCAACCACGGCAAAACCTTCAACTCCGGCCCATTCCAACAAGCCATGGAGAAAAGTCCCGGGATTGGGCCCACGTGGGAATCGGTGGATATCACCGCCGCTGACCAATACTTCGCGAGGGGCATCGGGGTCGAGTCGTTCGTCGTCAAATAGCTTTTGCGCTTGCGGGCTGTCTGGGGATTCGTCGCCATCGGTAATGGTGTCGCCGATACGCAACGCGCTGTAAGAAGCGATCCACCAGTTCTCAGCGGCGCGTCGTTTTGGCTGACGCGGCTTGAGTAATATTGCGTCGTTGCGCGGCGGGCTGAAGGTGTCAGCGGTAGGCATGGGCAGCGGCATGACATTCACCGCGGTGCAGCCCTCTGCCAAGTCCCGTAGCCATATCGCGAGCGCCGCCGATTCAGCCAGCGAAACTCCACCGCCGAGCAAATACCCCAGCGCCGAACGGTGCAGTACCGAATGGCTGTTGTTCCCGCGCTTGAGGTCTGTCACGCCGAGGTAGCAAGCGTATTGAGCCCGAGTCAGGGCTACGTATAACAGTCGTAAATCTTCGGCCAGACGTTCGTCGTCGGACTGTTCGATCAAGACGGCGGTGGGTTTCAGGCTGATGTGCGCGTTGCCATCGGCGTCGTGAAAGTGCAGCGGCAATCGACTGCCATCTACCGGCTTTGACGAGCAAATGAAAGGCAGAAAGACCAAGGGATATTCCAGTCCCTTGGACTTGTGGATGGTCACGACTTTAACCAACTGCTCGTCGCTTTCCAGCCGCAGGATTTGCTCTTCGCCCGCCTGGCCGGACAATGCCAAGTGCTCGCCGAGATGACGGATGAGCGCTTGCTCGCCGTCCAATTCGGCGGCGGCTTGCTGCATCAGTTCAGAAAGGTGCAGCAAGTTAGTGAGGATACGTTCGCCGTCGCTGCGGCTGATCAGCGCTTGGGGCAGTTGGAAGTCGTGGAGCAATCGCCGCAGCATCGGCAGCACGCCTTGGGTGCGCCAGATGGTGCGATAACCACGAAACTGCATTACCCGCGCTTCCCAAGCCAACTCGTCTTGGTTCAGGCGCTCAAGCTCAGCCAGCGACAGGTTCAACGTGATGCAGGCCAAGGCCCCACGCACGGAGCGCTCGGAGTCCGGCTCGGCACAGGCCTTGAGCCAGGCCAGCAAGTCGTGGGCTTCTTGAGCGGCAAATACTGAGTCTTTGTCTGACAGGTAAACGCTGCGCACACCTCGGGCCGATAACTCGCCGCGCACGGCCTGCGCTTCTTTACCGTCACGCACCAGGATCGCGATATCAGCTGGCAACAGACCGCGTACCGTTTCACCTGCATGCGCGAAACCGGCATGGCCTTGCTGGCCCTTGATGAGCAACTGGGCAATTTCACTGGCGCAGGTAGCCGCCAGTTGTTGCCGGTAGATTGCGCCGGACAGGGGTTGCTCGCTTTGTAATTGCCAGATGTTCAGCGCAGCAACTGGCTGCGCTTCTACGGTAAATATTTCTTTGCGCCCTTGGGCCGCGACCGAGGTAAAGGGCACCTGATTGTTCTCACCGTCCCGGAATAAAAACGCACCGCGCTCGGTGGGACGTTGCTCTGCCAGGTTGAACACATGATTAACCGCATCGACCATGGCGTGACTTGAGCGGAAGTTTGTGCCGAGGGTGTGCAAGCGGCCGGTGGTCGCGATCCGTGCGCGCAGGTAAGTATAAATATCGGCACCCCGGAAAGCGTAGATCGCCTGCTTCGGGTCACCGATCAGGAACAATCCAGTCTCAGGGTCGTTTTCTTCGAGGCGGTAAATACTGTCGAAAATCCGGTACTGCACGGGGTCAGTGTCTTGAAATTCATCGATCAACGCTACCGGAAACTGCTCACGAATCAACGTCGCCAAACGCTCCCCGCCAGTGCTGCGCAGCGCAGCTTCCAGCCGCAGCAGCATGTCGTCGAAACCCATTTCCGCACGCCGGCGCTTCTCCTCTTCAAAACGCTGGCCCACCCATTGCGCGGCGTGTTCGAGCACGACGGCATCCGGCGTGGGCAGCGTGTCGAGACTGGCTTGGAGTACCAGCATGGCTTCCAGGGCAGGGTGTGAGGGCGCTTGCCCTTTCCACGCTTCGGCGAAGCCATCCGGGGTGAGCCGAGTGAAGCCGGTGCCAAGGTCCAAATCCTCCTGATCCTCATCGGCAGCCCAAGCGATGAGCTTTTCAAACCACGGTCTGAAATAGCGCTCTTGCATCTTGCGGCCGTCGACCACTTTGCAGGCGACGCCGTCGAGACAAATAACGTGGAGTTCGGCGGCCCAATTAGTCCATGGAAACTTCAGCGCACGCAGCGCTTGTTTGCGCTCTTCAAGGGCAGCCGTGATGAGTTCGGCGGGTTCTTGGGTCGTTGTATTTCGGTCGCTGCCAAACAGGGCGCGGACCCGAGGCAGCAGTGTCGCGGGTCCGCCCCAATGGGCACGGACCCACTTCAGCGCATCTCCCGACATGGGGTAGCAGAAACGCCGCCAATAATCGCGCAAGACTTCGCTGAGTAATTCGCTGTGATCGGTTTCCAGGGTTTGGGTGAACAAGCTGCCGCTGTCGAACGCGTGTTCGCGCAGCATGCGCTGGCACCAACTGTGAATGGTCGAGACGGCCGCTTCGTCCATCCACTGTGCGGCGATGTCCAGGCGGCTGGCGCAGGCCGGCCACTGTTCGGGGGTGAACTGGTCACGCAACTCGGCTATAAGCCCGTCGGGCGATGCAATTTCATTGCGAAAGTAACGGGCGGCTTCGGCCAACCGGGTGCGGATTCGGTCACGCAGCTCCTTGGTGGCGGCGTCGGTGAAGGTGACGACCAGAATTTGCGGCGGTAATAGCTCGCGGCCGAAACCTGAGACCCCCCCGTGTCCGAGCACCAGCCGTAGGTACAGCGCAGAAATGGTGAAAGTTTTACCGGTGCCGGCGCTGGCTTCAATCAGTTGGCTGCCGTGCAACGGGAAACGCAGGGCCAGCGAGCCGGTGGGTTGCTGCGGTTGGTCGGCGTTCATGCGCTGGCCTCGGTGGACAGGGATTGCCAAGCGGCTTCGTAGAGAGGTCGATACAGGGCATCACACCAGCCGACAAACTCTTCGCTGTCGGTCAGTGCAGCGAAATCCGTGAACTGGCGGGCCAGCGCGGTACTTTCCCGTCGCTCACCATCGGTGTTCACGCCGTCGCCTTCGTAGGCTTTGCAGGCTGCGGCCTCGGCTTTGCTTTCATCACGCTGGCCAAGCCAGGCGAATGCGGTTTTAACCGCAACGGGCAACGGTCGTTGCATGCCGGTTTGCCAGGCCATTAACAAATAGGTAAGCGCTTTTATGGCGGACTGTTTCTCGAGCGGCGCCAATAAGAGCGTTTCATCGCTGGCAACCACAGCGGTACTCAGTGGCAGATCGCAGGCGCAGGCCACCAGATGCACCACCCACGGCCGCGTCAACCGATGCCATTTACGGGTCTTCTCCGAACCGATGGCGTTGGGGATCGCGGTTACGGCCAGCAAATCGCCGTTGTTGTTTTGATGCAGACCACTCAACCAGCCGTCGAGACTTATTTTTTTATGGATGAAGCTGACTGGCAGCGCGCTGCTCAACGGCCGGGGCCAGCGGACCAGCAAATCCTGGTAACGCTGAAGCAGGTCCGGCAACGGCTCGATCAACTCCTCTTGCAAGCTCGTACCGAAACCGGCCATGGGCAGTAGTCCACTGCCTTGCAACCTTCGGGCTTGGGCGGTTAAGGCCTCACTCACCTGCTCGGGGCACGTCAATGCGGCGCCGAGCAAACTTTCGCTGAGGCTGTAGCGCTCAAGCGCATCGAGTACAAAAGGCTCTTCATCAGCCAGCGGCGCTTGGGCCACTTCGAAATAAATCTTCAAGCGCTGGCTGAAAAAGTGGCGAACCGGGTTGCGCAAAAAATCCTGAAGTTGCAGGAGGCTTAGGGGCTCGCCCTGCTCATACTCGGGCAGCGACAGGGATTCTTTCACGACGGTTTGAGGCTGGTGGAGCATCTGCCATTCACGGGCGTAACTGAAAAAACCGGTGTCTTGATGAAAGTACTGGGCGCTGAATGGCTGTAGCGGATGTTCGAGGGTGAGCGCGTGGAGCAGCTGTTGGCCGGGATCGCGTTTCTGTGTGTCTTCAGGTTGAACGGCGTCTTCCAGCGTCCAACCGCTGGCGAGGTGATCGCGAAGCTGACCAATCAACACCGACGCCGGACGCGCACTGTTGTCGCGAATGCTGCGACCGACCCAGCTGATATACAGCTGATCGCGGGCCGAGAGTAGGGCTTCCAACAGTAAATATCGGTCATCTTCCCGGCGCGAGCGGTCTCCGGGGCGATAGTCACTGCCCATCAGATCGAAGTCCAGCGGCGGTTGTGCGCGCGGGTAGTCGCCGTCATTCATGCCCAGCAGGCACACCAGCTTGAACGGAATAGCGCGCATCGGCATCAGCGTGCAGAAATTCACCGAGCCCGCCAAAAAGCGCTGCGACAGGCGACCTTGATCAAGGCCCGCTAGCCACGCTTCACGAACAACGGTCAGCGGCAGCTCGTCGAGCAAGCCGACCGTTTCGCAAGTTTCCAGCCAGGTTTCTCGGAGTTGCTCAAGCTGGCCAAGCAAGTAGTCGTCATGCTCACTGTCAGACCTGAAGAACAACTGCACCAAGGCCTGCATGCGCATGCCCCACACCTGCGGGGTCGCCGGCATTGAAAGCTCGGTGTGCGCGACCTGCAAGGCATCAATCAGAGCAACCAGCGGACCAATCAATGCAGCATCCAATCCGCCAATCTCGTCATAGGGTTCGATGCCATCAAAGGCCGCGCCTGCTCCCACTGCATAGCCGAGCAACATTCTACGCAGGCCAAAATGCCAGCTGTTTTGTTCCAGCTCATCGGGCAAACCGAGACCGGCGCGCTGCTGAGCATTAAGCCCCCAGCGAACACCTGCACCTTCGATCCAGCGATGCAGGGTGACGAGGTCACGCTCTTCAACACCGAAACGGGCGCGCAATGCCGGGACATCGAGAAGATCGAGAATCTCACTGACGGGGAAGCGGCTGTCGGGAATTTTCAGCAGATGTTCGACCGCAATTAACAAGGGCTCGCGACCGCGCTGGCCTTGGTCGGCAAGCGTGAAGGGAATAAAGCGTCGATCATCGCGCTCAAGCTGGCCGAACACCGCTCGAATGTGGGGAGCATAGCTGTCGATGTCCGGGACCATGACGATGACATCTCTGGGCCGTAGATTGGCGTTTGCACTGAAGCGAGCCAGTAACTGATCGTGAAGAATTTCGACTTCACGTTGCGCGCTGTGGGCAACGTGGAAACGGATTGAACGGTCATGGGCGGGATCAACAGCTGGCCAGAGCGCGCGGGTCTCATTGAGTGGGCGCAACTCCAGTATGTCGTCCTGGAGTTGGTTCAAGAGCGTGTGCGGTTCGCTCTCACTGAACAAGTCGATACGCCCATCCCTGAACGCTGCGCGATAGCTGTTTGGGTCGTCGTAGCTGTCGAGCAGATTGATATAGTCGCGGCCTTGCTTGCCCCAGGCCGCAAGCAGCGGATGGGCATGTTGATGCAATGCTTCAGGGTCCAGCACGACTGGCATTCCAGCTTTGCGCGTCTGACGTTTGTATTGGTGCCGCAATAAGTCTTTATCGGCGACGATGTCTGCCCAATGGTGACGACAAGGGTTATGTACGCAGAGCAACACCTGGCTGAATTTGGCCAGACCGGCCAGTGCTTCTAGCGCTTGGGCAGGCAGGGAGGAAATGCCGAAAACGATGACCCGCGAGGGTAATCCAGCAGGCGCTTCGGTCAGAGTATTTATGCGTTCGATAAAGCGCTGATGAACGCCCGCCCGGCTCTGGCCCATGCCTTCTTCACCAACGTCCAGCAATAGCGCACGCCACAATTCGGCTTGCCAGCAGTTGGCGGGGGTCAAGGCTTTAGCCTCTCCCCGACCGTTACGTAACTGGTGCCGGCCTGCCGCCCAGTCTTCCAGCCAGTCTGCTCGGTAGACCTGGTATTGGTCGAACAAGTCTGCCAAGCGCTCGGACAGTTGATAGCGCTTTCGCAAATCGGTATCGGCCGTGAGGAAGCGCTGTAAGGGTTCGAAATGTGGCTGATCAATCAGCGACGGTAGCAATCGCATTAAGCGCCACGTCAGCGGGGCTTTGTCCAACAGCGAGGCTGCCGGAATTTCATCGCGACCTAGCACTATTCGGTACAGTTGCCACATGAAACTTCCTGGCAGTTGAACGTCTATCGCCGCAGAGATGCCGCAGCCGCCAAGGTCGCCTTCCTGGGGATCTTCAGCTAACGCGAGCTTCAACCACTGGGCAATGCCGTTGCTTTGTACCAAGGCAATTTCATTCTCCAGCGGGGCCAGCGGATAACGGCGCATCCAGGAAACGACCAGACTGCGCAATACGTCCAGTCGGTTGCCATGGACAACCATGAATCCAGCAATGAGCGTCGGTGTAACCGGCATAGCTGCTTCCTTGACTGATACCGTCAGCGAGTGTCGCGTGAGGACGGCTCATGAATTGATTAAACCTGATGGCCGAACCTTAAGGCGATGTGATGAGGATTGCCATATTGGCGTGACCGATAACGCCGTAAAAGGGGTAGATATCCGCAAGCGGGTAGACATCACATCATGGCTTACGAAAGCGCACAGAAGATCACAGCCCTCGTAGTTTCTGCACGACCCGTTCGATTAACCGTATCAGCCCTTTGATCAACTGGAAAACCGAACCGCAGTCGTTAGTCGCCCTCGTATCTCAGATGCAAAGACGACGGGTCAGATCATTCAGAAGCCACCGCCCCGCTTTTCCTAAAGACCGATTTTGCATATGCGCTGCGTAGATCGTAAGTGTGTCTGGTGTGCGCTCAAGCTCGGCGGCCAACTCAAGCGGCAGTAGGCGCCCTGAAGCCAGATGATCCGCAATCAGATGCTCTGGCATTCGGCACCAACCGAACCCGGCGAGCAAAAAGTCCAGCCGCCGTGCCAAATCTACAAACCGCCACTGCTGACTGCCTGTCACTCCATAGCTAGGGCCGCCGGGAGATACCGGATCGGAAAGTACCAATTGCACATAAGGCGTCAAGTCTGCACTTGTTGCCCGACGGCCTAATTTAGCCAGCGGATGCCCGCTGGCTACTACTGGCCTCAAGTTGACGCTGAGCAGTGGCAGTGCGGTGACATCGTCTGGGACCGTGGGAATTAAGGTACAAAGTGCCAGCGCCGCATCGCCGTTGCGCAATCGGCGCTCTGCGCCGCCTAAGCCTTCTGTGGAAAAACTCACTGCCAGATGAGGAAAAGCTTCGCGAATAGCGCCGAGGCTTTCGATGAGCGGGGCACTGGGGACTAAAGGGTCTATGGCAAGAGCCAGTTCCGGCTCGACCCCTGCCGCCGTACTTGCTGCCATCGCTTCAAACTGGGCGGCGCTTGCCAGCACTGCGCGTGCTTGAACCACTAGCACTCTGCCCACCTCGGTGAGAGTTGGACGATGACCGCTGCGATCAAACAGCGTCACCCCTTGAACTGACTCAAGCGTGGCAATCGACTGACTAATGGCCGATTGGGCACGCCGCAGATGACGCCCCGTTGCCGAAAAACTGCCTGTATCCGCAATGGTCGCAAGTATCCGCAACTGATCCAGACTGAGATTTCCGATCATGACCCATCACTTATATAGATGGACTCGATCATATTTACATCACTCCTGCCTAGAGATCTCTTTGAGTAGAGTGTGTCGCACATCGCTTAAAGCGACAACGCAAAAACATGCTGCCGTGTCACGGCGCCGGAGTTACTTTGATGTCCAGACTACTCACGATAGAAACCAGCTCACGTGGAGATGCTTCAATCTCCCGGCAGCTCACTCGCCGATTCGTGAAGGCGTGGGAAGCAGCGAACCCTAGAGGAACCGTCAAGGTGCGGGATCTAACGGCCACCCCGCTTGCATTCGTGACGGCTTCTTGGCTGCAAGCTTACTTCACCCCTGAAACCCAACATTCGCCTGAAATGAAAACCGTGTTGCAGCTATCCGATGAGCTTGCCGCCGAGTTGCTCGAAACCGATCACTTGGTTATTTCAACGCCGGTCTACAACTACAACGTCCCCGCGGCGCTTAAGGCTTGGGTGGATCACGTAGTACGTAAAGGCCTGACTTTAGGCCTTGATGGCAAAGGGCTGGTGACTGGTAAAAAAGCGACGGTGCTGCTCGCCTCTGGAGGCGTATACACCAGCGACTCCCCCATTAGAGACCGTGACATTGCTACCCAATATTTAGAACTGATCCTAAACGTCCTAGGCATCACCGATGTCACCTTTATTGCTGCCGGCGGCGCTAAAGCTGTAGATCTCGGAGAAATCACCATGTGCGATTTTCTCGATACCTTTGATCATCAAATTCAGAAATCGCTAGCTTAGGCAGCATTTTTCCTGGTTCATACGATTCTGCTTTTGTAACTCCCCAGGATATGTGGGCATACACTTGAACCCCGGCAGTAAAATATTGGCCTCCCCCACCGCATATGGCCAATTTGTTGGAGACTGAGCACCGCAGCCTCTGTCGCGTTGGCCTTCAAAACGAAAAATCGTTACACGATTATGAGATGCGCCCTTATGACTACGTTGATTCAGCGACTGATCCCGGATCATGCATCTGCATATCGAGCGCTGATGCTTGAGGCTTACCGTCTTCATCCCGATGCTTTTACTTCAGATGTCGAAGAGCGCGAAGCCTTGTCCATCGGCTGGTGGGAGAAAAGGCTGGATATTGGATCTGATGCTGCCGATGTCGTATTCGCTGCATTTGAGGGCTTGGATTTGCTTGGCGTCGTCGGCCTTTCTGTTGAGAAAAGAAGAAAGGCCAACCACAAATCCACGCTCTTCGGAATGTACGTTCCACTCGCTCATCGAGAGAAAGGCATCGGATATGAACTGCTACGCACTGTCTTGGCTTTTGCGAAATCTCAGCCTCAGCTTTTGCTCGTTCAGCTCACCGTCACCGAAGGTAATAGGGGTGCGCAAGGGCTCTATGAACGAATGGGGTTCAAGCTTTTTGGAGTAGAACCTTTGGCGGTAGCAGTAGGGCGGCGGTTCGTTTCAAAAGTGCATATGTGGCACGATCTTCGAAGCACTAACTGCGAAAACTAATGCACCCTTCATTTTTGATTGGCAGGTATCGCTCATGTCCTAGTGGCTGCGAATATCGGGGCGACTGAATTCGGAAGCAGTCAAAAACCACCTTTATGGTGGTTTTTTTATGGATTGG